>JAKUTS010000041.1 GCA_022447925.1 SAR202 cluster bacterium
AAGTTTTAAGAAAACCCTTTTGCCTTTTGCGGAAAACATGTCCAGAGTGATGCTCTTTTTACCAGCATTTAGGTGCAGGAAAAGTGGATTTTCAGTTTTCTCAAGATGTTTGTTGGTAAAACTTTTGTTCTTTAAACGTATAGAGTCTCCGACCAAGGGTTCTACCTTTACTACTTCACACCCGTATGATCCCAATATCTTGGCACAAAAGGATCCAGCCAACCTTTGTGAAAGGTCTAGAACTTTTAGTCCTGATAATACGTCGTAGGGCATCGTTAGGAATTCATCTCAACCTTCTGGTAGATTTTGAAGTACTTCTATCAGTAAATGGGTAAGCTTTGGGCGCAATCATAATACTGAATTCAATCCTTTGAAAGAGTTTAATAAGATATTCAGTTCGTTTTGACCCATACTTATTGACTAAATCGGTACCCTAAACGGATAAACTAAGTCAATTACAAAAAATCATATACATTACGTAGACCAAAAACTTAAATTTCAGGGGAGATGGCAAATGGGATTACTCAAAGGTAAAAAAGTTCTAATTACTGGAGCTAGAAAAGGGATAGGACGAGGTATCGCAATAACTTTAGCGAATGAAGGTGCAGATGTTGGCATAAACGATATTTTGGATGATGAGTTTTCCAAAAAACTCTTGGAAATCATCTCCAATAAAGGGGCGAAAGCTACTTTTCACAAAGGTGATGTAAGCAAGATAGGAGACATAAATTCAGTTTTTGATTCCTTCATGGAAGAGCATAATCAAATTGATATTTTAGTGAACAATGCTATTTTTCCCGATCAACAAAAACCCTTTTTCGAAACGGATGAGACCTACTGGGACAGAATGATGAATCTATCTTTAAAGGGATATTTCTTTGCGTCACAAAGAGCTGCAAAGGAAATGATCTCCATAGGGAGAGGTGGACGGATAATCTGTTTATCAAGTGTCCATTCATATGTAGCTATGCCTAACTGGACCGCATATGGTACTGCCAAGATGGCATTAAGGAGAATGGTAAAAGGAATAGCGGCAGATTTAGCTGGTAAAGATATTACTGCCAATTGTATTGCTCCAGGAGCAATCTCAAACAAACTGCCTGATATTGACGATGATTCAGTTGATGGACCACCACATAACCCAGACGATCTCAAACTATTTGTCCCGTCTGCTAAGGGTGGATTACCAAGCGATATAGCAAATGCAGTTTTATATTTATCATCAGACTTAGGCCAATATGTTAATGGGGAAACACTCTTGGTTGATGGGGGCATGATTGCGTCACAAAGAATGCATGACTAGGTATTATATGCTTATAGCTTCCCGAGACGTTCAATTAGCTAGGCTAAAACGGGTCTTTTATCGGTAGAGATCTATATTTAACAGATTGGCGAATCACTCAACGATATTGATGTCGTATACTTTTTTTGCACGCTGTATCATTTTCATTGATTCCGGTTGAACATTCTTAAGGCCTAGGGTTTTCCCAACTTTTCTGAATTTTGTTGTTTGTGAATCTAGAGCTTCTAGGGCAGAATGATCCCAAAGAGACATTTCACTTGCATCTAACAAAACATGATCAGCACTGTAACGATTGGGATTTAGAATATCCTTAAACTTTGATGTGGATCCGAAAAATAAATTGCCTTGAAGTAAGTATGTTGGTTTATCGGACCCGGTTGTTTCCGTATTACTTACCTCGATCTGTCGAGATGATTTCCAAGCGTACACCAAGGATGAGAATATCACGCCAGCTAAAACTGCGATGGCAAGATCTTGGGCCACAGTGACAACTGTAACTAGTATTACTACTAGAGCGTCTTCCTTAGGAACTCTTAGTAAAAGTTTGAGAGATGGCCAAGCAAATGTTCCTATAACCACCATCATCATTATACCGGTTAAGGCGGCTAGAGGTATCATTTCAATTAGGCTTGAAAGGAATAGTATGAAAGCAAGTAAGGCTATAGAGGCCGTCAATCCTGACAATCTACCCCTTCCACCCGACTCCATATTGATCATGGATTGTCCAATCATTGCACATCCTCCCATAGCCCTAAAAAAGCCGCATACTAGGTTGGCAATCCCTTGACCAAGACATTCTAAATTTGGGTTACCTTTTGTGTCAGTAATTTCGTCAATAAGGGTCAAGGTAAGTAAGCTTTCAACAAGGCCTATACCCGCAAGCGTAAATGCGTATGGAA
>JAKUTS010000042.1 GCA_022447925.1 SAR202 cluster bacterium
CTACTATTGCCTCAGTCTGGCCTTTGTGAAGATGAAGGTGTCTGTTTGAAATTGGCCTGTTGGGGTTGGGTGGTTTAGAGTCTATGATTAAATGAAAATGTCCTGTATCAGGCCAGTCTGCAAGGGCAGGTGCAATTCCCATTTGTTCAGTCAGTCCAAAGCGGACAAGCAGCGGTGATTTTACATTATCTCCATCTTTCAGGTCAATAAAGTAGGCTTTCGCTCCTTCTGGTGAAGGGGTTTCACCAGCATTTATCAACAGTGGAAGAAACATTAGCGTAAGAAAAAGGATTTTGAATCGAATCATTTATTTATTCACTTACTGGGTGTGGAGGAATAGTACGCAAATAAGTTATAAGTGTATCTAAGTCCTGATCTGTCATTTTGGCGTAGTAAGAATATGGCATTGGTGGCATCAGTTTCATCCCACTTGGATGAATTCCATCAGTAATCATCTTCTTTACTTCTTCATCATTGTATCTGCCGAGAGCAGTTGAGTGGCTTGTAATGTTTGCAGCTATAGACATTCCCCAAGGTCCCTTCATTTCCATTCCACCCTGACCAAGACCAGGAAGTGTCATGAGTCCTTTATAATCAGGAGGATTAAAAAAGAATTTCATGATGTTTTCTTCTTTACCCCAAGCTGTGTGGCATAGTGTACAATGAGCTACTGGTCCGGCAAGATATGCTCCATACTCCAACTTGTTCATTTTAGAAATGTCCTTCACATTTATGACAGGAGGGCCGTAAGATTTTGGCAGGGGCATTTTGTATTGGGAGGTTGGAAGATCATTTTTGACTGCAGGAATGCTCCGAAGAAAAAGTACGATCGACTTTACATCGTCATCCGACAAGTGACGGTAAACTGAAATTAACATCGGGAATCCCACTAGAGTTCCGTCAGGTCTAATACCTTCTCGGATAGCTCTGATTACTTCCTCATCAGTCCAGGAGGCAATTGGACCGCCTGGAGTTAGGTTAGACATTGTGATTTGACCGTATGGTTCTTGAATTACATGTCCCGCCAATTCCATTCCAGGGATTGGTCCCACTCTGCGGTCATTCTTGTCATTTGTCAATGGCCCCATTGGTGTGTGACAGGAACCACAGGCTGCAGGCCCACGAACGAGGTATTCTCCTCTTTCAACAGAAGGTTTAGCGGAGATGTTATTTTGAGCATGTAATAAAAGTAATACAGTGTAAACTAAAAAATATTTATTCATTTAATTTAAGGTTAAAGTTATTTTGTGATAAATTTACAGGAATTTTATAGTGAAGCAGATTTGAAAACTATTTGGCTGAATTTGGAGCATCAAAAGGTATAAAGGCTTAATAAACTGTTTTTCAAATAACTCTTTTCCCTTTCATCAAGATAAAGCACTTTGATACATTATCGGTCTTAACTAAACGAAATTTTCCCCTAATAAAATTGCTTTATTAACAGGAATTAAACTGAACTGTTCTCCCTCATGGATATAATCCACTTCAATTCAGCAAGAACCCTTTTGATCTGCTGAAAAGGCAGGTAAGGTTTAAGTGTTTTCAATTCAGCATACAATTCATCAAGCCTATTATTAACTTCATCAGCGGTAAGCTCCTGGCTGTTGTCGGTTTCGATCATAATTCCTTCCATTGTTTAATGATTAGTAAGAACTGTCTTAAAAGAAAAAGCAGTTAAAATGAAGATTTACTTGCGATAATATAATTAAGTTTTCCTGAGGACCATTTGCTCTTTAGGCAGAGTAGCCACAGTGCAGTTATTGATCAATGTTCTTCTTCAGACTTGCTGTCATCAATCACTTTCTTTTCTAGGTCTCTGGGCATTTCTTCGTAATGATTGAAAGTTTCCTGATGCCATCCCCTTCCTCCGGTAATTGATCGCAATGTAGTTGCGTATCCATAAAGTTCCCCTTGTGGAACCTGTGCCCGTATAACCTGATTTTTACCAAGTGCATCCTTTCCAAGAATATTACCTCTTCTTCCGGAAATGTCTCCCATTACGTCTCCCATATATACCTCAGGTACTTTGATTTCAAGATTGTAGATAGGTTCCAGAAGACATGGATCACATTCAAGTATGCCTTGCCGGAAGGCATGCTTACCGGCTATCTGGAAGGCAACGTCCTTT
>JAKUTS010000043.1 GCA_022447925.1 SAR202 cluster bacterium
ATCAGATGTGTCTTAGCTAGTATTTATTGACTGCTTATTTTGGTGATGCTAGAATCGGACAGCTGAGTTGTTTAATATTTCGGCTGATGTTAACAACCATTATATGCTTGATAAGGTAGGAGGTTTCTCAGATGCCTGAAATTATGAAAGGTCTGAAAGACGTATATTTTGATAATACAGAGGCTAGTTTTATAGATGGTGACGTAGGAAAACTTCTTTACCGTGGTTATAGTATCCATGATTTAGCAGAGAAATCTACTTTTGAAGAAGTGGTTTACTTGCTGCTTTATGGCGAATTACCTTCGCAATCAGAACTGACAGATTTTGATGCTAAATTGAGAGCTAATAGACGTATTCCTGATCAAGTAATTGAAGTGTTAAATTTAGTTCAGAATAGTCACCCGATGGATGCTTTACGTACTGGGATATCAGCTTTGTCTGCATTTGATGAGGATGTGACCGATAATTCACCAGAGGCAACTATAAGAAAAGGCATTAGACTAACAGCTATGGGACCTACTTTAGTAGCTGCCCATCATAGGTTACGTCAAGGATTGGAACCAGTTGCTCCTAATCCGGATTTAAATCATGCAGGCAACTTTTTGTATATGTTATTTGATGAAATGCCAGATGAAGAAACTGTTAAATTATTAGATGTTGACTTTATTTTACATGCAGAACACGGTGCTAACGCTTCTGCATTTGGAGCTAGAGTAGCTGCTTCTACTTTATCTGATTTACATTCTGCGGTTACTACTGGCGTGGGTGTATTGAAAGGCCCTTGGCATGGTGGGGCGGCAGAAGAAGTCATGAGAATGGCTTTAGATATAGGCCAGCCAGAAAATGCTGAAGAATATTGCAGGAATATTCTAGATAATGGTGGAAGAATTATGGGATTCGGCCATCGAGTGTATAAAGCTGAAGATCCGAGAGCTAGACATTTAAGAGAGCGTTCTAAAGCTTTAGGGGAGAAAATGGGTCAGCCCAAATGGTTCGAGATACTTACATATCTTGAGGAAAATGTTATGTCGAAATATAGAGATAGAGGCATTTTTGTAAATGTGGATTTCTTTGCAGGTTCGATATATTACTTATTGGGAATACCAGATGATTTATTCATATCTATCTTTGCTTTAGGTAGAATTCCAGGTTGGACATTACAATGTTTGGAACAATTTGATGATAATATCTTGATTCGTCCATTATTAGAATATACTGGTGGAATGGATCTGGAGTACACACCTATAGAAAGTCGCTAGTACATGAAAGGTACCGTTAAAAATCAGGGGTTTAGGCTCCTGATTTTTTTGTTTTCAGATAAATGATGATAGAAAACAAAGTTATTAATCATATCAAGCGTTATGGCCCAGTGTCGTATGAAGAATTTATGCAATTGTGCTTGTATGAATTCAAAGATTCATATTACAGGAAGCAAGATCCTGTGGGATTTCACGGTGACTTTTATACAAGTCCGTTTCTCCATCCCATTTTTGGATCATTGATAGCTATAAAGCTGTTTTCCATGTGGGACTCATTGGAACGTCCAGGTGTTTTCGATGTGGTGGAATTGGGTGCAGGAAACGGTAAGTTATCGAGAGATATATTAGATTATTCAAAACATATTTCAAGAGATTTTTATGATGCTATTCGGTATTTTTGTGTTGACGTCAGAGAATTTAGCTTCAATAACTCTTACGAACATATGTCTAAAATTGAGGTTATAAACATAGATCGACTATTTGGTTTTAGTATTCAGGGTTGTATTTTGAGTAATGAGTTTTTCGATGCTCTTCCGGTGTCAAGGATCTGCAGAGAGGGCAATGAATTATTAGAAGTTAAAGTCGCGTGGTCTGCAACTGGTCTCTATGAAGTGTATGTACCTGTTGGACAAAAGATCCTCAAACAAATTGAGCATTGGGGAATAGAGATACCGGAAGGGTACACTGTTGAGGTAGGGACAGTCTTTGAATCAATAATTGAAGGGATAGCATCTATATTACATAAAGGCT
>JAKUTS010000044.1 GCA_022447925.1 SAR202 cluster bacterium
TTCGGGGCATATTTTAGCCAGTTATCCTTTTTTAACTCCGTATTTTGAACGTGCCTGTTTCCGTTCATCTACGCCTAATGTATCCAGTGCGCCACGAATAACATGGTACCTAACTCCTGGAAGATCTTTTACTCTGCCACCACGAATTAACACGACCGAATGTTCTTGCAGATTGTGGCCGATTCCCGGAATATAACTTGTAACCTCAATTCCGTTTGTAAGCCGTACACGTGCAACCTTGCGAAGAGCCGAATTAGGCTTTTTAGGTGTTGATGTGTAGACACGAACACAAACCCCTCTCCTCTGGGGGCATCCCTGGAGTGCAGGGGTATCTTTTTTGGTTAATTTGCTTTTGCGCCTCTTTCGAACAAGCTGACTTAGAGTAGGCATAAATATAAACTACTTTGTAAGATTTTCAATCAATATTAAATAACCAATCCGCCAATTTAACATTCATTTAAACTCAGGTCAACACTTTAAATTATTTTTCTTAGAATAATTTCTGAAGTTTAAATTAATTATTTTTGAACCATGTTCTCTAAAAAAAATTATTAGATAAATTATGATAGCATAAAAGTCATTTATGATGGGAAAAGATGCACTTGATGAATATTGTATAGTAGCAGAATAAATGATTGAATAAATAAGGTGAAATCTATTTAAAAAAATATATATTTATATAAAACATAATGAATGCTCAATTAGATCCTATCTATCCTGTGTCACTGGTCCCACCAGACATTTCCAGTTATCGTATTGGTAATACCGGAGTTGATTACATACATCAGTTTGATTCCGGTAAGCCGGGACCTAATGTTATGATAAGTTCCGTAGTACATGGAAATGAACTATGCGGTGCGATTGCAGTAGACCATATGCTACAAAACGACGTGCGTCCCATGAAGGGAAAGCTTTCACTGGCGTTTATGAATGTTGACGCTTATCTCAGTTTTGATGCTGATAATCCTTCTGCCTCAAGGTATTTGGATGAAGATTTCAACAGGCTTTGGACAAAGGAAGTCCTGAAAGGGAATCGTGACAGTAATGAACTTCGGCGTGCAAGGAAGGTACTTCCTGTTCTTGACACAGTGGATCTGCTGCTTGATATTCATTCGATGCAAACTGCAACTACACCACTGATGATGGCAGGACCGCTTGACAAGGGTTGTGAGTTTGCCAGAAAACTTGGCATTCCGGAGGTGGTTGTAATGGATTTTGGACACAAAGCAGGTAGGAGAATGAGAGAGTATGAAGGTTTTTCTGACCCCGAAAGTAATAAAAACGCCCTGCTTATAGAATGTGGTCAGAACTGGGAACAAAGGAGCGCCGACCTGGCAATTACTGCTTCTTGGAGATTTCTCATGATGCTCGGATTAGTATCGGAAGAAAATGCTGTAGCTCATTTAAGAACAGAACCACCATTTGAACAACGAATTATTAAGGTTTCAGGACCATATACCATCAGGAACAGTGACTTCAGTTTTAAGGAACCCTATTTGGGACTTGAAGAAATTCCCTCTGCAGGTACTGTTATTGCCAATGATGGAGAGATAGAGGTAAAGACCCCTTACGATAACTGTGTACTTATAATGCCTTCCAGACGTCAAAGACCAGGTGATACTGCCGTGCGATTTGGGAAATACATTTAGTTATTGGAAAAATCAAAACATAATCATCTAAACTTTCAGGATCAACATGATACGCACAGGGAATCAATACAGAGAATCTATTAATGATGGACGACAAGTCTGGATAGATGGAGAAAAAGTTAAGGATATCTGCAATCATCCTTCTTTAAAGCCGATAATTGATATACGTGCCAGGATGTACGACATGGCACATGAAGACAATTACCAGGAAAAACTTACATATCTTGATGAGGAAACAAATGAACTAAATACGGTTTACCACAAACCTCCGCTAACTAAAGATGACTGGTATGAAAAGGATACAG
>JAKUTS010000005.1 GCA_022447925.1 SAR202 cluster bacterium
GGAAGACTATCCAATTTTGAAGTATATATTAGCTACTCAAGAGGGCGTTGCGATGGGAGCAGCTGATACTTATGCTCGTGCAACGGGTAAGCCGGCATTTATCAATCTTCATATCGAGACTGGGCTAGCTAACGGAATAAGTCTTTTGCACAATGCAGCAGCTGGAGGTACCCCATTAGTTCTTACAGCGGGGAACAAGGATATGCGAAAACTAGTGGAAGGACGTACCCCTTTAGCTGAGATGGTCAAGTTGTTTACTAAATGGAGTGTTGAATTAACACACCCAGAACAAATACCTGGGGCAATTCGCAAAGCTTTCAATGAAGCTAGGACTCCGCCAACCGGCCCAACATTTATAGCATTTTCGGCAAATTCGCTTGATGAAGAGGCGGATATTGAGATAGTTTCAAATCGTGAAGGATTCTTTAGGCTTCCTCCTGACAAAGACGCTGTAGAAGCCGCATCAAACATTTTGTTGGAAAGCAAAAACCCAATAATGTTAGTTGGAGATAGGGTGGCTCAATCGATTGCTACCAACGAGGCGGTGCAGTTGGCAGAAAAACTGGGAGCTCCAGTTTATGCCACTTATTATTCTGAGATGAATTTTCCATCTAAGCATCCACTATTTAAGGGTTTTATGAAGTGGGGATTTCCTGAAACTAAAGAGTTGTTGAAAGATTATGACTCAGTTTTAGCTGTTGGCAATGTTTTTTCAGGGTATTTCTTTTTTGCTGATG
Organism: SAR202 cluster bacterium; assembly: GCA_022447925.1. Taxonomy (GTDB): domain Bacteria; phylum Chloroflexota; class Dehalococcoidia; order Lucifugimonadales; family UBA2962; genus UBA2962. The sequence goes on from JAKUTS010000005.1 coordinate 738, forward strand.
AAGGAGGAAACACGATACCTGAAAATACGAAATTAGTTCATATTGACACAGATTCAAGTGTTATAGGTAATAGTGAACCCACTGATGTGGGTATAATTTCGGATCCAAAAACTGGAATGTCAGCGCTTTTAAAATCATTGAATAACAAATCTTCTGGATCATACCAAGAAGATTCTAAAGGCCGTATTGAGAAGATATCTTCTGCCATCGCCACAGACAGAGAATTTGCGGTAAATAGTTCCAAGCAAAGCTGGGATCAAATACCAATGCCTGCTTCAAGAATGATGCATGAGATAGCTAATTGCATTCCTGAGAATACGGTTATAGTTGACGATTCGGTGACAACTCGGGGAGCCGTCTTCGAAAATATTGAATTTAATCAGCCCGGACAAATATTTGGTGAGAGAGGTGGAGCAATAGGATGGGGATTAGGAGCAGGCATCGGAGCTAAGCTGGCTAATCCTGATCGTCCAGTTGTTGCCATTGTTGGAGATGGTTCTGCAATGATGACTGTGCAGGCTTTTTATACTGCCGCAATAGAAGATATTCCGATTATATATATTATTTGTAATAATCAAAGTTACCGAGTACTCAAAGTTAACATGGATATATACAAAGACCTTGTTTTAGGTGGCACTCAAAACCAGAGTAAATACTTAGCTATGGACTTTCCTAAAGCATTAGATATGGCCGGTTTAGCTGAGGCTATGGGTGTGCGCGGTGTGCGTATAACAGATCCGTTAGCCATTGGACCTGAGTTAACGAAAGCAATCCAATCACAAAAACCTACCGTTCTAGACATTTCTATCGACGGCTCTCTTTAAAATACCTTTAAATGCCAGATCATCAGGATTATATTTACTCTGACGATAAGAAGCTAAAACGATGTGATGAAAACTCATATGACCAGATGCAGTTAGAATATCATGATAAATATTGGGGAACACCTTCAAAAAATGTACGACGCCTCTTTGAGTTTTTATCCCTCAGCGGTATGCAAGCCGGTTTAAATTGGTGGATGGTCTGGAAAAAGAGGGATTCATTTAAATTTGCTTTTGATGATTTCGAAATCAAAAGAGTTGCTAATTATTCACAAGATAAAATTTTGGAATTACTTCAAAATAAGTTATTAATCCGAAACAAAGCCAAGATTAATTCCATCGTAAATAACGCACAGAGAATATTATTGCTTGAAGACGAATATGCAGGGTTCGATGAATATTTATGGCAGTTTGTCGATAACGCCCAAAAAGTAAATTTCTGGCACCAAAATGACATAGTGCCAGCAGTGCTTGATCCAGCAGAAGAAATTTCTAGAGACATGATACAAAGAGGGTTTAAATTTTGTGGTCCGACGATCATATATGCATATATACAATCAGTGGGATTGGTAAACGATCATAGAATAGGATGTTTCAAGCATGGCAATCTAAAATTTGATTTGAGTCGTTAATTAGACAAAACCACTCATTTTTATGACAGTTTAGAGTTTATGAAATCTGGGTACCCTGAAATGAAATCAAGACTTGCTACCTCTTTCTTGCCTTCTAGTTTTAGTTTGGAGATTATTACACCTCCTTTTGCTGTTTGAACAATGAGGTTATCTTCAAACTTTTCAACTTTACCGGGCGATTCATATATTTGATCCGATTTGTTAGTTCTGGCCTCAAGTATTTTAATAGTTTTATTTTTCCATTTTGTATATATACCAGGCCAGTTTCGGTAAGCTCGCTCCATACGAATTATGTATTCTGCTGTATCATTCCAGTTAATTAAGCCATCTGATTTTTTCACCAATTTTGTTATTGTGGCTAGATTTTCTGTTTGTGGTTGTGGCATCACATTTCCACTGATTAAATCGGGTAAATTTTTAATCAACATTTCTGCACCTATCGTGAATAACTTTTCTGTAACTTCTTCGGCTGAGTCTGTTATATTAAATTTGAATTGTTCTTGGTCAATTATAGGTCCGGTATCTAAGCCTTCATTGATTTGCATCAAAGTTACTCCTGTCGAGGTTTTGCCATCTAAAATCGCTGAAATTACGGGAGATGGACCTCGATATTCAGGCAGAAGGGAAGGATGCAAATTCCAAAATCCAAATTTTGGAATAGAAAGTAATTCTTTTGGGATTAGTTTTCCATATGCAGCTACAATAATCAGGTCAGGTTTAAGCCGAGATATCTCGTGAGATATTTTAAGGTCTTTTAGAGATGAAGGTTGATGAACATCAAACCCTATATCTTTTGCAAATAACTTCACCGCAGGCGAGTGCATTTTCTTTCCCCGCCCCGATGGTTTATCAGGCTGGGTATAAATGCCTACTAAATCGTGCTGGCTGCCAATTAAACTTTTTAGTACTGGTAAGGCAAATTTTGGAGATCCCATAAAAATTAAACGCATATTTAACACCGAGTTGATTAACTTTATACCAATATGTTAACCAGTTTACTTAATAATCACACTATTTAACGTTTAATTTTTCATAGCATCGTAAAAATCATGGCTTACTTAATTATGCTAATATGCTGAAACAAAAAGTACCAATCAGATATATGTGCAATTAGAATTTTTAAAAATTAATAAGAATTGCAAAATTGAGTCACTGGAGAAGAATGTTATGAAGAATAATAGAGTAGCTTACGTAAATGGCGAAATAGTTCCCGAAGTAGAAGCTAAAGTTTCTTATAATGATGTGGGATTTCTCTATGGAGATGCGGTTTTTGACACAACAAGAACTTTTGGGGGAAAGATATTTAGACTTCAGCAACATCTGGATCGGTTCTTCCAGTCGTTAAAATACATGCGAATTGATCCATTGATGACTCAAGACGAAATGAGTGACATTACAATGGAGGTTTTGGAGCGGAATTTGCCGTTATTAGGTGACAATGATGATTATTGGGTATCTCAAAGAGTCAGCAGGGGGGTCAGGCAAGACCTAGGCGGCCTTTCTAATCCGACGGTTGTGATCGAAACCTTTCCATTACCTTTAAAGCAACGAGCATCACTTTACAAAGATGGTTTGCAGCTTGTAACTCCTTCTGTAAGACGTACGCCGCCTGTGTCTCAAAGCCCTCGAGCTAAAGTTCATAACTATATAAATATTGTACAAGCTGACCTGGAAGTTAAATCCCAGAACCCTAATGCTTCAGCATTAATGCTGGATATTAACGGTAATTTGTGTGAGGGTATGGGAGCCAACCTTTTTCTGGTTAAGGATGGAGAGATATTTACTCCTCATGAGCAATATATTTTGGCCGGAATTAGCCGCCAAGTCACAATTGATTTGGCGAATGAATTAGGTATAAACGTCAAAGAAAAAAACCTCGATCTATATGACGCTTACACCGCAGACGAAATTTTTGTGACTTCTACAAGTTATTGTATATGTCCAGTGGCGTCTGTTAATGGCTCAAAGCCTGATAACCAAGATGTACCTGGGACTGTAACCAAACGTTTAATGGATGCATATTCGGGAATGGTAGGTATTGATATTGTTGGCCAATACGTTGCGCATTTATGAGTTTCCATAACGATTATCTAAAGATAGTCTGTTGAAGATCAGAGATTTATTTTATGAATGATTTATTCCCCAAAATCATGCTTTCTCGGAGTGACGGGATTATTGATCTTGCCTGGGGTCATCCTTCCGACAATTTACATCCGTTGGATGCACTCAAGCCTGCTATTGATGCAATCTTTGTGAACAAGGAAATTTCAGCACTCCAATATAGTGGATACCAAGGATACGGGCCCCTGATTGGATCACTAAGTCAATATCTCTCTGAGGATAAATCGTATACCAGAATAATTAAACCAGAGGAGTTGTATATTGGATATGGAGCATCTCATGGCCTGGATCTAGCCTGTACGCTATTTACTGGAGAAGGAAATACTGTATTAGTTGAAGAACCTAGTTATTATCTGGTCCGACAGATTTTAATTGATCACAGATTAAATATAGTTGGAGTTCCAACAGATTCTGAAGGAATGAAAATTGAAAACCTTGAACAAATAATCGACTCATACAAAGGCAATGTTAAGCTTTTGTATCTTATCCCATCATTTCATAATCCTATGGGAAGTGTAATGTCGCTGGAAAGGCGTGAGAAGATCATAGACTTGGCGGATAAACATGACATCTTAATTGCTGCTGATGAAGCTTATCATTTACTTTATTACGGTGATCCTCCTCCTCCGACAATGGCTACATTGGATGATTCGAGAAAAGGATGTGTAGTTTCACTTGGGTCATTTTCAAAGATACTTGCTCCGGGCATAAAGCTAGGATGGATTCAGGCAAACCCAGATATAGTGGATAAGTTTACTAATTCAGGCTCTAATTTTAGCGGAGGAAATAATAATTTTGCGGGTGCTATTGTTGACATCGCTATTCGTAAAGGAATTTTAGCTAAGCATGTTAATCACTTGAAGAATACTTATAAATCCAGAATGGAAATTATGTCATCGGCGCTGAAAACCCGCATACCCGAAGCTGAATTTCTTATGCCGCAAGGAGGATACTATTTTTGGATTAAGTTTCCGGAAGAAATAGACGCAAACGTCCTAGAAAAGTTGGCGTTTAATCAAGGCGTAACTTTAAGGCCCGGGGTAGCATTTTCTGGTCAAAACCTATTTTCGAATTGTATTCGGCTGTGTTTTGCTCTCTCTGATATTGAGGATATTACTGAAGGTATTAATAGACTTGGTCAAGCTTATGACAAATATATTAGCGGCTGATATATCAAACACCATCCACAAATATAATCTTTGAATCTGCGTATTCATGCCTTATTTTTTTCCAAGGTGCATATTCGGATCCATTATAAAAGTCCATTGCAGCCTTGCGATTGGGAAATTCAATTACAACGACACGTTGTGGTTTCCAGCTGCCTTCATGTATGGTGATATCCCCTCCCCTGACCAAGTATTTAGCGCCAAATTTCGCTGATATCTTAGGCACCTCTGTTAGGTATTCTTTGTATTTTTCTGGTTCGTTAACATTAACTTCTCCTATCATGTAAGTTGACAAGCTTTTATCTCCTTTAGGGTAATGATATTTCGACATTGTATAATCCAACTCATGTCTAAACAAAAGACTGAAAATGGTGGAGGCCAAGAATCGAATTCTTCTGATCTATTGCTTGATATCTACAAAACTATGGTTCAAAGCAGATTATTGGATCAAAGAGTCTGGCAGCTAAACCGGCAAGGGCGTGCCGCATTGGTAGCTTCTTCGCAAGGACATGAGGCTTTGCAAGTGGCTTCAGTTTATGCTTTGCGAAAAGGGAAAGACCTTTTTTACACTTATTACCGAGATCTTGCGGTGATGGTTGCATTGGGAGTGACTCCAAGAGAGATAATGCTTGGTTATATGGCAAAATCGGGGGAGCCAATGAGTGGGTCAAGGCAATTTCCTACACAGGGCGCTATGCCTGATTTAGGTTTAGTTAATCTATCTAATGTTGTTGCCACGCAGTTACCGCAAGCAGTAGGTGCCGCTTTAGCTTGTGTTCAACAACAATCTGATTCGGTTGTAGCAGTATATTTTGGTGATGGAGCTTCTTCTACAGGCGATTGTCACGAGGCAATGAATTTCGCTTCCGTCCATAAATTACCTGTATTATTTATATGCGAAAATAACGGCTATGCTATTTCTGTTCCTTTAGAAAAACAGATGGCAGTTAAAAATGTATCTATTCGAGCAAATAGTTATAACATGCCTGGCTTTACGGTAGACGGTACCAGTGTAACCGAGGTATTTAAAATTGTTTCTGATGCAGCCAAACGTGCTCGTCAAGGGGAAGGACCAACTTTAATTGAAGGTATAGTAGAGCGATACTTACCTCATACTGGTGATGATGATGACAAGAGGTATAGGTCTGAGGATGAGCTAGCGAAAGCAAAAGAAAAAGATCCAGTGCAAATGTTGAGGCTATTATTAAAAGAAGAAAGTGTTTTGACTGATGCAATTGATCTTGAAATTAATGAACTCGCAAAAACAAGCATAGATGACGCAACTGAGTATGGCGAATCAGCATCATATCCAGATCCTGACGGATTTTATGATCATGTGTATTCACAATCGTAGCAAGTCGTAGGATTTTCTAATGCAAGAAATTAATCTAATCGAAGCTGTTCGCCAAGCCATGTATGAAGAAATGGATAGAGATCAGAGTGTCTTTATTTTGGGAGAGGATATAGGAGTTAGAGGGGGAGTTTTTTTAGCAACGGATGGATTTCTAGAGGCTTTCGGAGCGAATCGCGTGATAGACACACCGATTTCTGAATCTGCAATTGCAGGAGTAGCTTTAGGTGCGGCCACGCAAGGGATGCGACCTATAGCTGAGATTGAGTTCGCAGATTTTATTTGGCCAGTTTTCAACCAGATTATAGGTGAAGCGGCAAGGCTTAGGTACGGCACAGAAGGAAAATTACAAGCACCATTAGTTTTAAGAGCGCCTTACGGTGGAGGTATTAGGGGAGGCTTATATCATTCACAAAGCCCCGAAGCATATTTTGCGCATACGCCAGGTTTAAAAGTTGTAGCCCCTTCAACTCCATTTGATGCAAAAGGGCTGTTAAAGGCTGCAATTAGGGATAATGACCCGGTAATTTTTTTAGAACATAAAAAAACATACCGTCTGGTAAAAGGTAATATTCCTGAAGAAGAATATACTCTGCCCATTGGTAAAGCTGATGTAAAAATAGAGGGTAAGGATATAAGCTTGATTACCTACGGCCTGATGTTACATCATTGCGTTGAAGCATCTAGAAGCTTAAAACAGGAGAACATTGAAGTTGAAGTAATCGACCTCCGGACTTTAAGGCCGATTGATCAAGATACTGTCATGAGATCTGTTATGAAAACAGGTAAAGCTTTAATAGTCCATGAAGATACGTTAGCTTTAGGTATAGGGGCTGAGATATCTGCCATATTGTCAGAGCATGTTTTTGATTCACTTGATGCACCTATTAAAAGGCTCGCTGGTCCCGAGGTTCCCGCAATGCCATTTAGCCCCACTTTGGAAGATCAGTTTATGGTTAATACATCAGATATAGTAAAAGCATTACAAGATTTAGCATCGTACTGACTATGGACATCGTTTTACCACAATTAGGAGAATCTATAACTGAAGCTATAATCGGGAAATGGATGGTTGCCGAAGGCGATGACATAGAAAAATATCAGTCATTAGTTGAGGTAATAACAGACAAGGTAAATATCGACATGCCATCTCCGGTTTCAGGCAGGGTAACTAAAATTGTCGCAAATGAAGGTGAAACAGTTTTAGTTGGATCAGTTATTGCCTCAATCGAAACTTCTGATCAAGTGGATAATGAAACTCGTGACATTTCAGAAGTGGATACGATTGGAGGCTTTGTTTCTGATATGACGCCCGTAGGCCCAACTGGAGCCGCTAATGTCCCTCAAAATGTTTTGCAAGAAAATGTCCATAACAAATCAGAACCTAAATTTTCACCTGCTGTAAAAAAACTAATAGAGAAACACAATATAGATGTATCCGTAGTGGAAGGTACTGGAAAATCTGGCCGAATCACCAGGAAAGATTTAGAAGCTTTTATAAATGCACACAGGAATATTTCCGATAATTCCGTTGGCCTTGGAAGTGTTCGACAATCAATGAGTCCAATTAGAAAACTGATTGCAAATAATATGGTGCAAAGTGCTAAAGAGATACCTGATGCATGGTTAAGTATTCAAGCTGATGTAACAAATCTTGTTACTTTAAGGGAAAAGAAAAAGAAACAGTTTCTTGAGACCAATGGATTTCCGATAACCTTTTTAGCTTTTGCTGTACTGTCAGCTGCGAAAGGAATCAACGAGTACCCGATTGTTAATTCATCTATCGACAAAGATGAAATTATTGAACATACTGAACTAAATATGGGAGTAGCAGTTGCTAGCTCATCTGGTCTTATGGTTCCAGTTATTAAAAATGTTTACGGTATGTCTGTTAAGTCTATAGCTGCTGAAATTTACCGATTAGTTAGTGCAGTGAATTCGGGCGATCTATCGCACTCAGAGGTGATATCTGGAACATTTACTATAAATAATACTGGAGCTTTAGGATCGAATTTGTCAAAACCAATTATTGTTCCTGGGCAAGCAGCGATTTTGACGACTGAGAAAATTTTCAAGATGCCTATGGTAGTGCCATTGGATTCCAGCAGAACAGGCCTACAGTTATTGGTCAATCAGGAGGAGGCGATTGAAATAAGATCTATAATGAATTTATCACTAAGCTTTGATCATAGAATCATGGATGGTGCAGACGCATCTAGCTTTTTAAACAGCGTAAAAAAGTCCATGGAATCTTTTGATGAAGATACTACTTTAGAATAAAAATTTTAAAATGAAGACTCTCAACAAAGCTAAAGACATTAGAGTTGTATGGATGGGCGAGTCTGATTTCCAGGAAACTTGGGATTTACAAAAACGTTTGTCTGATCAAATCGCTAAAGGTGAAGCACCAGAAACAATTCTTTTATTAGAGCATAACAATGTTTACACTCTAGGAAGAAGAGGTAAAAGAGAAGATATCTTATTGCAAAATGCAGAACTCGATGCAATGGGAATAGAGGTTCATCAAATAGATAGGGGCGGTGAAGTCACGTATCATGGTCCCGGCCAACTAGTTGGATACCCTATATTAGATGTGCGTAAGCTGGGAGGTCCATTGCGTCTAGTTTGTGCTTTACAGAATGCCATGATTAGCTCTTTATCTGACTTTGGAATTTCTGCCATTTGTGAAAATAAACCAACGGGAGTCTGGGTTCAAGATGCGAAAATCGGAGCAATTGGATTAAGAGTAAGTAAAGGTTTTTCTACGCATGGATTCGCATTAAACGTTTCTCCTGACCTGAGGTTTTTTGAACATATAGTTCCTTGTGGAATGCCAGGAATTACTGTGACATCAATGGAAAAACTTTTAACTAAGGTAGATTTAGTTGATTTTGCTAGAGCTATTTCAAAGAACCTGACAAAAGAAATAGGTAGACAAGAGTGTTGGGCCGACAAAACAGATATGGTTTAGTTTACAATTAAGTTTTAACTGAATTTTATTTTATGATCTCTTCAGCTTCAGAAAAACACTTAAACACATTAAATCTTATCCGGCAAAGATTAATTAACGAATGGAAACTTATGCTGTCAATATTCTCCGGAGTATTGATAGCGACCATTCTTATTTCAGGCGCACCAATATATCTTGACTCTCTAGAACGGATTAGCGTTAATACAGCCTTCGATCGAACCTCTGACGTAACCTTAAATGCGTTAATTTACACACCTAATATTGTGCTAACTCGTGAATCTCTTGAGCAAAGCCAACAAAAAGTTAACAATGCTGTGAAAGAGTACATAGAAGAGGTATATGTTGACGAAAGACGCCTCATAAGAAGTCAAAATTATTTAGCCGGATTACCTTATAGGCCTTTGGAGACCAGAATGGTTTCACGAGGATATTTACAGTCCATGGAGAACATTGATCAAAATATTGTCTTTATTGAAGGCAGAATGGCTTCCGATGAGATAAAGCAAGGAGAATCTGGCCCATTGATTGAGGTGATACTCGGATCTCCTTCGCTAAATATTTATGATTTAAAAGTCAACGATGTGATAGAACTCACCACTTTTATAGACAGTGAAATAACTATATCTGCAAAGATTACTGGAATTTTTGAACCAATAGAACCAAAATCACCTTATTGGAGAGAAAACTCTGATACCTTTCTTAAGCCTGCCCCATTAGAAGACCCTGTAGAGCAGGGCGTAATGGTTGATCCTGAAGAACCTCCCCTTCCATTTTTCGTAACTGAAAATACTTTAATTGAGTCTATATCGAGCTCATTCCCAGGTACGCTGGTTAGTTCATCATGGCTTTTGTTTTTAGATCGGGAAAACTTGAAAAATTATGATGTTCAAGACGCTAAACTGAAATTCTCTAACTTTAGAGAGGATATCTCTTTATCGTTGCCTGGATCGTTCATACTGTCAATTGTTCCAAAAGTGCTAGAGACATACGAGACGCGCAGCCTTTATACGAGTATTCCACTATTACTTCTTTTGACACTTATGATAGTGACTGTTCTATATTACATGTCAATGATGGTGTCTTATTTAGTACAGAGCAGAGAAGAAGATGTTGTTCGCCTCAGAACTCGTGGTATCAGTACCTTTAACCTGTTTCGTGTTTATCTAATCGAAATATTAGTCATAATTATTGGCGCTGTAGCAATTGGACCTTTTATTGCTATGGGTTTAATTGCAGCAGCCGGTAAGCTTCCGTACTTTGATGCAATCACTTCTGGTGATTTCATTCCCGTGCAGCTATCTTGGCAGCCATTTGTGATAGGAGCGGGATTAGGGGTTTTATGTTTAGCCATATATACAATTGCTGGTTTAATTTCTGCTAGGGCAGGAGTTATCTCTCAGAGGCTAAAAGCTTCTCGCCCACAACTCACGCCGTTTTTCCAAAGATATTACATCGACATAGTATTTTTGATTATAGGTGGAATTGTTTTTTGGCAATTACAAAGTAGTGGAAGTTTTTTATCTAATAACGCTGCGAACGTAGAACAAATAAACGAAGGATTACTATTTGCTCCAGTATTGTTTCTAATCGGTGTTGCGCTTATTTTTATGAGAGTATTCCCTTTGGTTATTAGGTATTTTGTTGGTGAAGATGTTTCTCTGATTGATCTAATTATGTACATAACAATAATAATGATCATTCCTGTTTATGCTATCCAATTATTTTTTGATCAACGGGGGTTTAACTGGCTTTATTTTATATTGATCGGACTAGGGTTTTTAATTTGTTACCGTTGGACTATCGGTCAAATCCAATCTCAACAAAGAAGGAACTTGTGGATCTTAGTCGGGTTAGTGGCTCAAGTCCCATTTGTAGCCATATATGTATACTTGTCCCAAACCTCACTTGAATCATCATACTTTCTGTACGAAATAATCATTTCTTTTTTGATAGCGATTGTGCCCCTGCAAATCCTTTTCATTGTTTTGAGGTACATCTCAAGTAGTTACCCTGTGTGGATTTCAGTTAGTTTGTGGCACATGGCTCGTAACCCATTTCAATATAGCTGGTTAGTTTTATTATTGGTGTTAATTACAGGAATGGCGGTTTTATCGACCACAGTTGGTGGAACGTTAGATAAAAGCCAACTTGAGCGAGTGCTACATAAGACTGCATCTGATGTACGAGTCACGGGACTTCCGGTAGATAGAAGTAGAGGCGTGGATCAGACTAGAGAATATTTCCAAGATATTGAGGGAGTATCAAACAGTGCCTTGGCATATCGTGGGGCTGCTACACCTGGGTCTACGGGAGCTGGGTTTCAATTCGATGTATTAGCAGTACAGCCGGAAGAATTTACAGAGATCTCTTGGTTTAGAGAAGATTATGCCGAATTAGATTTAACAACTCTTATGAATGATCTGCAAGTAAAGAGTGACTTAGAAAAATTACAGATTCCAGAAAATTCTAAAGAGATTGGAATTCATGTAAAACCCGAGGAAAATTATCCGAATATTTTTGTATGGTTAATAGTTGAAGATGCTAGAGGTTTTGTTAGAACGATCACTTTAGGTAGAACTGAAAAATCAGAGTGGCATTTATTAAAAGCCGATATACCTGAAAACCTCATCGCTCCAATAAGCATAGTTTCCGTCCAAATTTACGAACCAGTTTTAGGAGCTAATGGTTCAATAGGTTCAATGCAATTCGACGACATTTTTGTTGTAACTGATTCAGGCTCACAAAAAGTTGTTGAAGACTTTGAGGGACCATTACTATGGCGCACCTTAGTTTCAACCCCATTAGCCACTCACCAGTTATCAACAAATAATATAGAACCTAAATCTGGAGAGAGGAACGCGGAATTCCAATTCGGGAAAGACACTGCTGATGGGATAAGAGGGTTTTATTTTGCACCTTCTGGGGGACAAGTACCCGTGATAATAAATGAAAGCTTGTCCTTGAGTACAGGCATTGAACTTTCAGACAACGTATTAGTGACAATAAATGGCCAGGTGATACCGATCAAAGTAATTCATGTAATTAATAATTTTCCTACTTTGCGGTCTGATAGAGGATTTTTAATCGGTGATTTAAATTTAATGCTTCGTGTTCTGAAAATGAAAGCATCGAATTCAATTGATAATGCGAATGAGTTATTTTTATCTGTACAGCAAGGCTCTAGTGATGAAGTTGTAAATAAAATCTATAGTATTCTAGGCAGGGCAGATCCTGTAAGGATATATGATAAAAGTTCCAGCTTATCCTCCAGTGAGCTAGATCCTCTTGTTTCTGGTGGCTGGAAATCGATGGTGGTAGTCGCTATTTTCGTAGTCATTTTTACTGGGGCATTGGGTTATGCTACTTATTTGTTATCGTTCTCTGCGCGATCAAATATACAAATGGCTTCTCTAAGAACTCTTGGACTGTCTCGAGCTCAAATGATCGGGCTTCTCTACTTAGAAAACCTAGCCATATTTGCTTTAGGCATTGGATTAGGTACGTGGGCCGGTTTTCAGATGAGTGAATTAATGGTTGATTCAGTTGCAGTCACTGAAACTGGAAATAAGGTTATGCCAGTTTTTCAGATTGTTACTAATTGGCAAATAATGTGGCCAGTTTATGGGATATTGACAATGATATTTATTACTGCAGTTTTGTTTATGTACAGGGGAGTAATCAAAGTTGATTTGCCTTCAATTTCCAGAAGGATGATTAATTAATTGTTATCAGATTTTATTACAACATGGAAATTCGTAATTAAGAGAAGTTTGTCTCATGCCCGTTTACTGATATCAGTTGTAATTGGGGTGTTATTAGCTGCAGCGATATTGTCTGGAACGGTAATATATTTTAATTCTCTCAAGGAAATAGCTCTTGATGAAACATTAGATGCTATGCCAAGTAATGATCGTGATCTAGTTGCTAAGGCAATGAGAGGACCGACAACTACTGAAGAGTATAAAAAAGTTACCAGTTTGATCGTTAATGAAGCCACCAGGACAATAGGCTGGTTTTCCAATAGCCTGATTTATGGAGGCAGCTCAGCTACATTCTTTTTGACTGAGCCTGGTAAAGAAGAGTCTGCTGGTAAAGACAACGCGCGCGCTTATTTTGCATTCTCACCTGACTTGAACAAATATGCTGGCCTTATTGATGGGGGATCAATACCGGACAATTCCAAAGGATTACAAGATGGTGACTCACCACTTGTTATTCAAGCCCTTATTTCTGAAGAATCAGCCTGGGAATCCGGGATTAAAATAGGTGATACGTTGACCGTAGTTCCATTTTGGAGTGATCAAATTGACAGCGCAGACGTATTGATTACAGGTGTACTTCGTCAATTAAACCCAGAAGCTGATTTTTGGCACTTAAATGAACTAGTTTTTGCTGCTAACACTGGGTCGTCATTCAGGACAGTTCCATTTTATATATCTGAAGAGACCTATTTTGAAGTTTTAGGTAATTCGTTTCCCGATATGGACAGTAATTATGGATGGATGTTCTCTGTAAACAAGGATCTTATAAGTGCTGATAGGGCACAAGAAGGAATCATAAGTATTGATACACTTCAATCTAGATTACAAAGTAAATTATCTAGTTATCGTCAATTCACATCATTAGATGAGGTGCTGGTTGACTACGATAAAAGGCTATTCTTTTCTAAGTTACCTATGTTTGTTTTACTTGTACTTGTGGCAGTGGTGGTTCTTTATTATATTGTCACTTTATCTGGCTTGTTAATAGAGCGACAGAAGGGTGAAATAGCGTTACTGAGGAGCCGAGGCGCCGGATTCTGGCATCTAATATCTATTTTTACTGTTGAAGGGTTAACCATATCTGGGATGTCGATAGCATTAGGCCCTTTAATGGCTGCTGGAGCCATAAAACTAGCGGGATCGACTCCAATATTTGCCGACTTGTTAGGTGGAACAGGTCTAGACGTTAATTTATCTGGGTCGGCATTTGCGCTTGGAGCTGTGGGTGGTATATTTTCTTTTTGCGCACTAATGATACCGGCAATTCAAGCGTCTCGGGTATCTGTAACAGCTTATCGGCGTGAAAGTGCACGCCCAAGTGGACTACCATTTTTCCAAAAATATTACATCGATGTTCTATTATTAATTCTGCTCGTAGTGCTTTTTAGACAATTGAGCGAGCAGGGCTCGCTTTTTGCCACTCAAACTTTTGGTGCAACAACTGCCAATTATTTGTTATTGGCAGTTCCAGCAATTACTCTTTTAGGCTTTGCTTTGGTTTTACTTAGATTGTTTCCTATAGCTTTAAATTTAGCGAGTCGTGTCCTATCGAAAGTTTTGCCCGTAGGTCCCACGCTGGGCTTATGGCAAATGGCAAGGAATCCTGCGTATTACGCGCGGCTATCTCTTCTGTTGATTTTAACTGCGGGCCTAGGTATTTTTGCGGCTAGCTTTGGTGGGACACTGGATCGTAGTTTCGAAGAAAGGGTCTTATATTCTACTGGTAGTGAGATTCGAATTGATGGCATTTCGACGGACGCCAGTGGTTTTACAAAACCATTACAATCAAGTTATGAAGAAATTGAGGGTATTGAAGCCGCTTCGTCTGTGTATCGTGGATCCGCCTATGACTACACGGATCTAACATCAGACAAAATTCAAATACTGGCTATTAACCCTGGTACTTTTGATGATGTGGGATGGTTCAGGGATGATTTCTTTAATATAGACAGACAAGAGTTGTTAGATTCATTAAAATCTGGGGACGTTGCAGAAGGAATTCCAATTCCGGAAGACGCTCGGACTCTAGCTATAATTGCCAAAGCAGACCGACCTCAACCAACTGTTAGATTGGCAGCACGAATTGTTGATGCAAATGATAGATATTTTACTTACGAGATGGGGACACTGGATACGTCTAATGTTCAATTGTATGAAGTGTCTTTAACAAGGACTAGCAGGTCAACATCCCGGTTGACAAGAGGCCAACAACTCGAACCAACAGCCCCATTGAGGTTAGTTTCTATAGCTATAGAGGAAACAAATACTTTGGGGAGTACATTTCCTGGGCAAATAACTATAGGCCAAATTAGCGTAAGGAATGCAGAGGGGGAGAGATTTCCTGTCGATGACTCTATTGATAATATGATGTGGAATCCGTTATCAATGAACTCTGACTCAATTGGAGACTTTATAACTGTATCCGATGTTGATATAGAAGGGTTAGATGGGAAATCAGTTTCATTTAACTGGTCTACAGGCCCATCTTTAGTTCCAAGAGGGATGTATTATGGAACTAAGATGTCGTTTGTTCCGGTTATTGGAAGCGAGTCATTTGCTGCATCCTCTGGTCATGAGATCGGGGATTTATTCTACATTTACGTTGCAAGCAAGAGGGTTCCCGTTAAATTGGTAAATAGTTTTATCTATTTTCCAACCCTTGATGTTAATAGTGAAATTCATCTTGTGGCAGACATCAAAAATTTAATTTCATTTGCTAATTTAGATACTTCGCAGCGTGAATTAAAGCCAAATGAAATGTGGCTTAAACTTGATGCTGAAGGGGAAGATAAGTCCGATCTCATTGGGTCTTTAAAGAATGAACCTTTTGGTGCCACAAACGTCTTTGAAAGGGACAGATTGTTGGAGGAAAGTAGTGTAGATCCACTGACTAAAGCGGGGTGGAGGGCTATTTTGTTCATAGCTTTCGGGGCGGTCTTTATATTGAGCTGTTTAGGATTCGTTGTGCATGCTTATGTTTCGTTTAGTGGACGTAGAGTCCAATTTGCTCTGCTAAGAACTGTCGGCCTAACTCAATTACAAATAGGTACGGTTGTACTTTTGGAGCAGGTTTTTGTAATTGCAACTGGAATGGCCTTAGGAGCATGGATGGGTCAAAATCTTGGCGCAATAATCATGCCGTTTATTGCAAATGATGATATTGGAACCAAAGTCCTACCGCCTTTCGTAACAGAGATAAGCTGGGTTGCATTAATTGGAACATACGCAGCTATGATTGTTGTGTTCACAGCAATAACTTTTTCGATGATATGGTTTGTTCGACGCATATCAGTGGTAACAACGTTAAGAATAGGGGAGAATTAATTTGTGATAAATGCAGAAAAATTGAATCACATTTCATGTGAAGACGTATTTAAGATATATAAGATCGCCGATTTAGAGGTTGTGGCATTACGCGGCCTTGATCTTGACGTTGAAAGCGGAGAGATAGTTGCCATCGTTGGTGCTAGCGGTTCTGGTAAATCCACTTTGTTGAATATATTGGCTGGTTACGACTTGCCTTCAGCGGGAAAAGTGTCAGTTTTAGGCAGAGATCTATTAAGTATGACCTCTTCTGAAATAGAAGAATATCGTAGAACTAAGGTGGGTTTTATTTGGCAGCAGACAGGTCGAAACATGTTTCCTTATTTAACTGCAATAGAAAATGTTGAATTGCCCATGATGTTAATTGGAGATACTCCTGCCAAGAGGCGTAAAAGAGCTAAGGACTTGCTTGAATTGGTAGGGTTGGGTGATCGAATGAATCATAAACAAGACAGACTTTCTGGCGGCGAACAGCAGCGCGTCGCCATTGCTATATCCCTGGCAAATAATCCTCCATTGTTGTTAGCTGATGAACCTACAGGTGAACTTGATGATGCGACTGCAGCTGAAGTTATGAAGGTTTTTGATTCAATTAATCAGGAATTGAACACGACCATAATGATTGTCAGTCACGATCAAGATATAGCGTATAAGGTTGACAGAGTTGTTTTAATTAGAGATGGGAAATTATCGACCGAGATAATGCGGCAAAAATCAGGGGAAAAAGGAGACGAATTGGAGGAATTTATTATTGTCGATGGTAGTGGAAGAGTGCAAGTTCCTAAAACCTTATTGGATCGGACAAAAATTGAAAGAAGAGCTAAAGTAAGGATTGATGATCAAGGTGTTATTTTAGAACCTGGAGAGGATAAGAAATGAGTGTAGATAAGTCTATTATATCTGTAGAAAAAGCGGCCAGGACTTTTGAGTTGGCTGGTGAAACAGTATCGGTTCTTAAGTCCATTGATCTAAATGTTAAGCACGGGGAATTTGTTACATTAATAGGGCGTTCTGGATCTGGGAAAACTACATTACTTAATCTGTTATCGGGTCTTGATTCTCCAACGAGCGGTAAGGTTTTATTTGAAGATCATAATATGGCTGATCTAAATGAAGGCAAGTTAACTGAATTGCGTAGAAGTAAATTAGGATTTGTATTCCAAAGTTTCGGATTATTGCCACTATTATCTGCTTTTGAAAATGTTGAGCTGCCTTTGCGTATTTCGGGATTAGGCTCTCGAGAAAGAGACAAACAAACTAGGAAAGCCTTGGACATTGTAGGCCTCGTAGGCAGGTCTAATCATCGTCCTTACGAACTTTCCGGCGGCGAACAACAACGAGTCGCTATAGCAAGAGCTATAGTTCATGACCCTGTGCTTATATTGGCTGATGAGCCGACTGGAGAATTAGACTCTGTTAATTCAAGGGCTATTTTTGGACTATTTAAACAAATGGTTGAGGAAAATGATATGGCCGTGGTGGCAGCAACGCATGATTCAAATCTTCTAGAAATGTCTGATCGTGTGTTGAGATTGTCTGAAGGTTATATTGAGGAAGATGCTACTTATGGTAAGAGATTTCGCGATTAATCTATATTTTAGATTACATTTAATTTAATATGTGCTTAGAAAGAGGATGCCTATATGAAAAAATACACAGCTTATTTAAATGGTAATTGGATTGATTCTGACGAAATAAAAATTGATCACAAAGATAGAGGATTTCGGACAGGTGATTGTGTTTTCGATACGGCAAGAACCTTTAATGGGGTAATTTACAATGTTCGCCGTCATGCTAATCGATTTACAAGATCACTAAAATATGCACGATTGGACTCTGGCCTAACAACTGATGAGTGGGTAGATATATTTAATGAGTCCGTGGAAAGAAACAAACATCACTTAGATCAGGCAGGTGATTTTTACATATATCCTTTTGTGACTCGAGGAATGGGTTGGCCCGCTCCTGCATCAGGTCCTCCTACAGTGGCATGTATAGCTTACCCAGTGTATTTTGGAAGATGGTCAGAATGGTTTGATGAAGGTGTTAAAGGCGCTATTCCGAAAACACGAAACTTATCCAGTCAGCAAGTAGACCCCAAAATAAAACATCAAAGTCGAATGCACATGAATTTGGCTGAAATGGAAGCTTGGGACATAGATGAAGGTGCATATCCCGTAATGATGGACCTAGAAGGTAACCTTACTGAGGGAACGATTAACTCAGTATTTTTGGTTTCTGATGGTGTTCTTAAATGCCCAACCGATAGTTCAATACTACAAAGCGAGTCTCGTTGGACAGTCAGAGACCTAGCATCGCAATTAGGAATTGAGGTGATGCAAGAGGACTTACAGCCCTACGATTTATATACTGCGGATGAGGCTTTTCTAGCTTTTACTGGACCATGCGTATTGCCGTTGACGACTATAGACAGGCGACCTGTCGGCAATGGGAAGCCCGGACCTATCACAAATCAGCTTTTAGCGGCGTGGTCTGAGCGCGTGGGATTAGATATTGTGGGTCAAGCAAAAACATATGGAGAAATGAGCAACTCAGGACATCCTGACGCACCTCAATCAGACAGATAAACGGAATACATTAATGACTTCACTTCTTTTAAAGAATGGTACTGTTTATGATTCTGCTCAGGGTATAAAAGGACAGAAGTTAGATGTATCTGTTCAAGACGATATCATTGTCGAAGTCGCTCAGAATATTGACTCGAGAGATTTCGATCAAGTTATTGATCTTACAGATAAAGTGGTTGCTCCAGGATTAATAGATTTACATTGTCATGTTTTTCATGGATTCAATTCTTCTGGAGTTCATCCGGATGTGGCTGGAGTAGGATCAGGTGTAACCACAGTGGTAGATGGAGGCAGTGCAGGCCATTCTAATTTTGGTGGTTTTCCCGCTTACATCATCCCGAACTCAAAAACTAGAGTTTTATGCATGGTCCATATATCGAGTACGGGCTTGTCAGTGATGCCTGAATTAACCACTATTGAGAACATTGATGTGGATCAGACAGCTAGGGTTGTACAAGAAAACTACCCACTAGCCAGAGGCATTAAGATTAGGGCTGTGGGCCCAACAACTGAAACGATCGGAGTAGAAATAGTTAGATTGGCCAAGCAAGCAGCAATCAATTCTAAAAGTCAATTGATGGTACATATTGGCGAACTATACCATGAAGGTAAAACTTTAACTCAAGAACTATTACCCTTGTTGACTCATGGAGACATCTTAACTCATACTTTTACCCCTAATCCAGGGAAGATAATCGATAGTGATGGGAAAGTTTTATCGGAAGTTTTCGACGCTCAGGAAAGAGGAGTAACTTTAGACACAGCTTTTGGCAGATATAATTTTAGTTTTGATATAGCTAAAACAGCATTGGATCAAGGATTGGTTCCCAATACAATCAGTACAGACATGACAATTCCAGGTAGACAACAATCCGCTCATAGTATGACTGAGATGTTAACTCGATTTTTAGCGCTAGGATTTGGTTTGGCTGATGTTATAAAGATGACTACTGAGAATTCAGCAATTGCTCTGAATATGTTAGATTCAATTGGTACTTTGATGGTAGGTAAAGAAGCAGATATAAGTGTTTTATCAATTGTCGATGGGGATTGGCATGTAAGTGACGTTAAAGGCAACATTCTCCCTACTAACAAGGCTATAATTCCATACATTACAATAAGATCTGGAGATGTTATAACTCCAGATTTCGGGCCGCATCCTTGGGGATTTTTGCCGACACAAAATATGAGTTAAATCATGAATGAAGAAATTGAGTTAAAAAAAGTAGATGGTGTAGCCACAATAACGATCAACAGACCTGAAAAGCGTAATGCGATAAATTATGATGGATGGCTTGAGTTGCAACGCATATCTAATATGGTGGATCAAGATAAAGATGTGAAAGTGGTTATAATTCAAGGTTCAGGACAAGATGCATTCTCATCTGGTGCAGACATAGCGGACTTTGATAATTACCGGAGTAATTCGGCAAAAGCGATTATCTATGCAGAAGCTTTTGAGGGCGCAATGAATGCAATAGAGGCGATATCTAAACCTACTATCAGTTCAATCAAAGGCTACTGCATTGGCGGCGGTTGTGAGATGTCTATGGCTACAGATATGAGGTTTGCAGCTGAAAATTCTACTTTTGGCATTCCGGTAGCTCATCTAGGAATTCTAATAGGTTATTCAGAAATGACTCGTCTACTTAGATTGGTTGGAGCTGGTAATGCATCATATATATTACTTAGTGGAAAAACAATCAACCCTGATGAAGCACTTAGGATAGGATTAATAAATGGTGTGTATCCTGTTGATCAATTAGATGAATTTGTAATGAATCTTGCTATTTCAATGGTGCCTCTTGCTCCTTTATCACAAAGCAAGCACAAAAAAATAATGCAAAAAGTATTGTCTAATCCTGGGCTAGAAAAATTAACTGAAGAGGAAAGCCTTTTACCTTTTACAAATTTTGATTCTGTTGATTTTCTGGAAGGGCGCAAAGCATTTTTAGAAAAAAGAAAACCGAAGTTCAAAGGGTTATAGTCAATTGTCAAATCGAGCTGATTTTAAGTTGGGACTAGGTATTTAAATGGTGTTAAAACGCGCATTAGATGGTGTTCGAATATTAGACTGCACCCAAATCCTAGCCGGTCCATTTTGCACCATGCTTTTAGCGGATATGGGTGCAGATGTAATAAAAATAGAGAAACCAGCTGGTGGAGACGATACTCGTCGAATGGGACCGCCTTTCGTGGACGATACAGCAGCAGCTTTTTTAATGGTAAATCGTAATAAACGAAGCATCACTGTTGATTTAAAAAATGAAAATGGTATTTATATTTTTAAAGAGCTGGCAAAAAAGTCGGACATATTAGTTGAAAACCTACGGCCTGGAACGATGGAAAAACTCGGACTTTCATATAAAGAAATAAGATCGATTAAACCCGAAATAGTATATTGTTCCATTTCAGGTTTCGGAGCGACGGGGCCTTATTCAAAAAGGTCAGGGTTTGATTTAGTAGCCCAAGGCATGAGTGGACACATGAGTTTCACTGGCCACCCGGACAGTGAACCCGTGAAACTGAGCGTCCCAATTAGTGATTTAAATGCTGGTATGTTTGCTTCTTATGGCATTTTGTCTGCATATATAAATAGACTAAAGACTGGAGAAGGCCAGTACTTAGACACGTCTTTGTTAGAAGCTGGGATTGCTTATACAATGTGGGAATCCGCTAGTTTATTTTATGAAGATGTAATTCCAACGCCAGTTGGCTCCCGGCATCGTATGGCAGCACCATATCAAGCTTATAGTACTTCCAATGGATATATTAATATCGGAGTTGCAAATCAAGGTACGTGGATTAGATTGTGCGATGCCATGGGCAGATCAGAAATGAAAGATGATCCAAGGTTTAGTACAAATGCAAAAAGAGTTGAAAATCTATTAGCATTGAAGATTGAAATTGAAAAAACTCTTCTGGAGCATGATACTGAACATTGGTGGAATCAGTTCATTGAATTCAATGTTCCTTCAGGTCCAATCTATGATATGAAACAAGTGTACGAAGATAAACATGTACAAGCGCGAGAAATGATGATCGATATCAAGCATCCAAGCCTTGGAAACATAAAGAATGTTGGTTTTGGAGTTAAATTATCAGGTACTCCAGCTTCAGTGCGCATGCCACCTCCAGATTTAGGACAGCATAATGATGAAGTTTTAGAGTCTGTCGGATTTACAAAATCAGATATTGCTCGGTTAAAACGAAGCGGTGGTCTGGGTTAGCAACTACCCTTTAATTCGTTGAAGCACGTTTCTAACTGATCCGACCAAGGTATCTATTTCTGTTTCACTGGTAAGGCTACACACGGCACCTTGAACTTTAGCGAACATCAGAATCCCCTCATTCATTAAACCGGTGTACAACACTTTTTTAAGCTCCTGATTTCCACGTAGCATAGATCTGTAGTCAGTAATGTCTTCATCCGAGAATTGAATTGCGAATAGAGATCCCATTCCTGTTGCCTGGCCTGGTATTTCAAGTTCACCGAATACGGCGTTTATCTTTTGTCTAATTTCATCACCCAGAGTATTTAATCGGTTAAAAACATCAGGTGTTAATTGTTTAAGAGTTTCTAATCCCGCTATCATTGTGGCTGGATTAGCATTAAATGTGCCGGCATGTGAAATTACCGGTCCTTTTTCATTATCGTATAGAGCCATTAGCTCTTCCTTTCCTCCCCATGCTCCGATTGGTAGCCCTCCACCTATAATTTTCCCAAAAGTTGTTACGTCAGGGGTAATTCCATATATTTCTTGAGCACCTCCACTAGATAAGCGGAAACTTTGTACTTCATCAAAAATCAGAACAATTCCAAGTTTAGTGGTAAGGTCACGGATTCCTTGAAGAAACTCTGGGGTTGCAGGCACATAACCGAAATTGGATGAAACAGGTTCCATTATCACTGCTGCCAAATCATCTGCATTCTTTGTAATAATTTCTGTGCATTTATCGAGATCGTTGTAAGGAAGCACTATTACATCATCAATCACGCTTTGAGGTTGTCCAGGCCACTCTGGGACAGCAGTTGTTTTGTTAGGGTCTAACTTATTCATTGGAGTATACACACTAACTGAGACGTACTCATGATTTCCATGGTAGCCGCCTTCGAACTTAGCAAATTTTGGTTTGGAGGTATATGCCCTTGCCATTCTGATGGCGTTAAGTGTTCCTTCTGTACCTGAGTTAGTAAATCGTACTTTTTCAACCGATGGAACACGATCAACTATAGTTTTTGCTAATTCAATCTGTACTTCGGTTGGAGCTGAATAACTCAACCCTATATCTGCTTGGGCTTTTACAGCTTCAGTTACTGTCGGATTTGCGTGACCGACGATATAAGTGGTGGCGTTAAGCATAAAATCTAGATAACTGTTTCCGTCCACATCGTAAACATGGTGTCCAGATGCTTTGTCAACAAAGAAGGGGTAGGGATCAAAATAAGCTGTGGCCCGTGAACTACCCCCTGGCATATATTTAGACGCTTCTGCCTGCATTGTTTTGGATTTAGGATGATTGGCAGTAAACGTTCTAATTTCTTGATCCATTTTGTTCGACATAGCTTTCCTCTTAGTAGTTTTACTTAATTTTCATAGTAATTTTAACTTATATATCATATCCGGTTACTGTGCTGTTAATCCACCATCAATTACTAATTCAGATCCCGTCATATAAGAAGATTCGTTTGAAGCTAAAAATAATGCTGCATTACAGACGTCAATTGGTCTAGCAAACCTACCTAGCGGTATTTCAAGCCCCCTCTGTCTTTTTAAATTTATCTCTGGGTATACTTCAGTTAACATATCAGATTCTACAGGTCCTGGATGGATAGAATTTGCTCTCACGTTATCTTTAGCATGTTGCAAAGCCGTAGACTTGGTGAATACACGTACTGCTGCTTTTGACGGATTATAAGCTGTGGAAATTTTGCTTCCGATTATCCCGGCAGTTGACGAGATATTTACTATAGATCCGCCTCCTGCGGAAATCATCTTAGGTAGCACGATTTTTGTGCCTAGAAATACCCCTTTTGCGTTTACACTCATTATTGAGTCCCATTTCGCACCATCTGTTTCCAAAATTGTTCCTGATCTATATATGCCAGCATTCTGTACCAATATTGTTGGTAGACCAAAGATCTTAACGGTTTTATTTACTAGCTCTATCCAACTTGATTCGTTTGTGACGTCAAGATATGTGAAAATTGCGTTGCCAAACTTTTTTTGGGTGTCTCGTTCAATTTGTTTACCTTTTACTGAATCAATATCAGCAATTACTACTGCCGCTCCTTCGGAAGCAAATGTTTGAACTTGAGCAGAACCTAAATTACCTGTTCCGCCCGTTATTATTGCGATTTTATTAGCAAGTCTCATCCCCAATTAATAAGAGCCTTTAAGTTGCTGTATTTCTTTGGCATCACAAATGAAGAGTTCATAACTTGTGCGTGGCTCTATCTCTTTTTACGTTCCAAGATTCCCAATAAGTAACTTCTTCTACCGGCTTCCTTTTCGGCTGAGACCATCTACCTTTAACTGGGTACCCAAGAGGGATTATTGCCATTGTTAAGGTGTCATCCGGAAGATTAAGGAGGCTTTTAATTTGAGTTTCATTTGTAGAATGAAGCGCTGTTAGTGTTGAGCCTATTCCATATGCTCTTGCTGCTAACATTAAGTTTTGAACTGCCCCATAAATAGATGATCCGGTTCTTGGATCTTGAGAACCAGCAACATCCCTTAGAATAGGAATAATCCAGACTGGTGCATCATGTATATGATTTGCCAGATGATCTGCGCTCAGGAAGTTTTTTGGCCCTAGCGCATCATCGTCGGTGCCAGATAATATTTCTTCTCGCCTAACGCCATATTCCTTATTCCAGTTTTCAAGATACCAATGAGCAATTTTTGTTTTAGTGTTTTTATCTCTAATCACCATCCATACCCAACTTTGTTTGTTCCCACCTGAAGGACCTCGTATGGCAGCATCAATAATATCCCATATAATTGCGTCCGATATTGGTTTGTTAGATAGGTATCTTCTGGACGGAGTGGAATGCAAGCCATCAATTAAACCTACCGACTCAAAGTGTTCCTTATCCAATGATAAATCCTTTTTTAAAAACGAGTGCTGAAACTTATTGCTAAAGTATAATCAGAGTCATCCTAAAAGCAAGGGCATGAATCAATAATTATGTCCCTGCAAAATAGATCAACAAGTTTGGGTGATTCAATAGTACATGCCTCAACTATTGGGGCAGTAAAATCAGCTGCTTAATCACTCATTCATAGAGCCAGATCGAAAGCCTTCTATATCAATAGTTATGTATTTATATCCTAGTGATTTCAATCGTTTTGTAATTTCTTGTTTAATTGATGGCGTTAATAATTTATCGAATTCGCTAATAGGCAGTTCTATTCTAGCTACAGTGTTATGATCCCGAACCCTAAGTTGATCAAACCCTAGATCTCTCAGTACTTGCTCAGCCGCTCCAATTCGGTTTAATAGTTTACTTGAAATTTGTGTTCCGTAAGGCACTCTTGATGCAAGGCACGCTTGAGCCGGTTTGTCCCAGGTTGGCAGTTTCATATCCCGTGAAAGAGCTCGAATATCTGTTTTCGTTAGTCCTACCTCTGCTAATGGGCTTATTACACCATGATCGCTAGCAGCTTTTATGCCTGGTCGATAATCACCTAAATCATCATGGTTTGTTCCATTAGCAACCGTCTTATAATTTAATTTAGATGCCAACTTTGAAAGTTCTTGGTAAAGAGTATCTTTGCAGAAATAACATCTATTCGGCTGATTCGCCTTATACTCTGGTCTTTCTATTTCGTCAGTTTTTATAATATGACACGAGAAGCCAACGGTTTTAGACAAAGAAATAGCTTTATTGATCTCAATATCAGTAATGCTCGGGGATTTTGCGATTACCGCTAATGATTTATCTCCTAATACTTGATGCGCCACGGAAGCTAAAAGAGCACTATCAACGCCACCTGAGTATGCGACGATCAACGAATCACTCGAAGAAACTCTGTCCTTTAAAGCAATCAATTTATTCTTTAAATCTATGGAATCAATAGCTCGCATTAGTTAATTTTAGTATCTTTAATCGTAAATTTCTGACTCATTCCTCTGAAACAAACCGCTTAAGAACATTATCTGTTATTTTCGATACATCATTATTATAATTATTATGAGATAAAGACCCGCACCAAGATATCGAGCCAGTTGAAAACACCGCGCCATTATTTGGTCCTTCGTAATACACCATATCACCTCTTACCAATGGGTTTACGGTACCGCCTTGTAATCCATCATTTAGCAATACTTCTTCAATTACATGTTGGTATACATCTGAGAAGCCATCTGTGGTAGCTAAAACAAGGGCGTGTGGAGGTGTGCCGAGTTCGATGTCTGCTCTATCTATTTCAAAACCGCCCGCACCTCCTTGTACCAATCCATAGTCTCCGAACTCTTCTCCTTCATCAACTCCTTGCATTATGAATGCAACTCTTGGATCTTTACTTTCTTCTGATTTGCGATATGGGTTAGAGACATCAAACCCTTGAGATGTAAACCCTACCCCTACTAGCTGTTGAGGCGGTCGTCCTCTAAATCTCCATAGACCTCCCAATTCTCCTGTACTTTGATGATAATATTCTCCCGGTGCAGCTTCCCAAGCCTCCGTACCTCGATGCCTTCTCACTTCTATTGAATGAGTGGAATCAGTTCCATAAGATGTTACCCAATAATATCCATTACCTCCCAAGTACATATGCCTACCCCCATCTACAAGATACTCTTCTAGGTAATCTAGCATTTCTCCAGTCCAGTATTCTGGGTGAGAACCACTCAGTACTACTTGATATCTTTTCAATAAATCAGATCCTTCTAGGTGTAAGTCTTCGTCTGTAGCTACATCAAATTCGTGCCCCATTTGTTCAAGCCAATCAGTTAAGTGTAGGTCAGCATTGAATTGGTGGGGAGCCCCTTTCATGTTATTTAAAAGTGGGGAAATATATTTGGGTCTCATATTCAGAATAGGTCTCAGCATGGATGAGTGAGCAACTCCACTACCATCTGTGTGGCGGTCATATAGACTCCGTAGTTTATTATTCACCATGTATTTGTCTGGATCTGTTGCAGGATGATCCCATTTTCTTTCTGTATCATCTCCAAATAGCTCTGTTAAATCTACCCCTGGATTATTCCAATGAAAATTAGCATATGCTAGGTAACTGTTTGTGGGCACCAAAAACAAAATGGGTGCCGTAGATGTTTGCTTTGGTGGACGTACAAAGAAAGGAATATAATCTTCTGCATCGTTTGATTTAAGTCGCGCAGCATATACTCCACTACGCAAATTTGATGGCACTTTTAGTTTAAATCCAACTTCCCACCCCGCGTCGTCTAAATGGTCATCATGGAAATGGATAGCACCATATAATTCAGGTGCGATTTTATAATTCTGCTCTTGACCTCTCCAAAGATGTCCAGTCATCGCTCTATAGGGCCTATTAATTACCAGTCCATTATGATCGTGGCCTGATATGTCGTCTACTTCTGAGCTTGAAAAATTCGTTGTAAATGTCCATGCAGAAACTAAATTCCCATCACCAACTTCATTCGCTGGAGCTTCATTTTTTAATCTATAAACCTCATCTTCAGTTAAAGCACAGCTGTAAATTTTCGGACTGTCTATTTTGCCATTGTATTTAGCGTCAATCAAAAATTCGGAACTTTTATTTGTGTAAGAGTGAGCAGCCATCATGAAAGGCACGTCGGTTTTAGCTATTTTTATAGATTCAACATTCGTTTTTGTTTGGGCAAGCGAAGGTTCATTCGGCCAAATTGTGAGGGGGATTTGATAGATTGCAACTTGTTTTTTTTCGGCATCATATGTAACTGCAGCAAAATACCAGACGCCGTCTCTCATTGGTACATCTGATGATATCTTTAAAGAAGTTTTTGAGTTTGCAAAAGCTAAACCTAAACATCCGTTTTCGGAGATCAACATGCGGTACCCAGTAGAGTCAGATCCAGACCATTTACCGAGTATAGTTTGCTCTCTAAGTGTCGTCGTCGTTGGGTAAATCCAAGCTTGTAACGTTAGGCTTTCAGTAATTTTTAGTTCTTCTGTGTCGGGTACAGCCACATAAGATCCATTTCTTATTTCCTGAACCTGTCCTTTGTACTCACCTTCTATATTTGTTTTAACATACTCTTCTTTAAAGCCCGGTCCATCTTGACTAGTATCTCCATGAATCAGTCGAACTATATCCGCATGATAAGTTTCGTTTTGACAGCTGACCATAAAGTCTATATTTTCACCGGGGTGTAAGCTTAGTTTGTTTGCGTATCCAACGACTTTCATGATTCAATCCTTATTATTAAAATTAATAGATTTACAAAATATTAGCATTTAAAATTTTGTTTCTGCAATTTTGTTGAATATATTTAGTCACTTCAAATTGGCTAAAATAGAATTTCATCCAAAAAAAGTAAGAGAGCACGAAAATTAACGAAGAATCTATAAAGAAGCTTTTAGAAAAATATGGCGAGGGCAAACTAACGTCAGATCAAGTCATAACAAAATTGGCGTATATGCCCTATCAAGACCTTGGGTTTGTTAAAGCGGACCATCATAGGGAATTACGCACAGGTTTTCCTGAGGTAATTTTTGGTCAAGGTAAAACAACGGACCAGGTTGTGAAAATTTCAAGAGAGATACTCAAATTTAGTGGACGGTTAATGATTACACGTGTATCTACTGAAATGTATTCGCAAATAAAAAATCTTTCTCCAGAAGCAAAGTATCATTCTGATGCCAAAGCTATAACGATTGACACAAGAGGCCCTGTTTCAAAACAAAAGGGAGTTTTAGTAGTTAGTGCAGGTACATCTGATTTAGAGGTTGCATCAGAAGCACAGATAATTGCCGAACTAATGGACTGCCAAGTCAAAATGTTAATCGATGTCGGAGTGGCGGGTCTTCATAGATTGCTTGATAATTTGGAAGAGATAAAAAAGCATAATGTCATTGTTGCGGTCGCTGGTATGGATGGTGTTTTGCCGGCGGTGTTAGCTGGGCTTGTTAAGGCACCGGTTATAGCCGTGCCCACCAGTATTGGCTATGGAGCAAGTTTTGAAGGGATAGGCCCTCTATTGACCATGTTAAATTCATGTGCCCCAGGAGTATCGGTTGTGAATATTGATAACGGATTTGGTGCAGGATATCTGGCTGCAATGATCAATAAATCTATTGAGGATTAACAAAATATGAGAGAAAGGGTAGTTGGCAACTTGGGCATACTGGCTTTTTCAGTTATAAAGCCGTTTGGCCTTTTACCAGATGGCATGTCTTATGGAGGAGTGAGCGCATGTTGTGTTGATTCAAAAGATAGAGTTTATATTTTACAAAGGTCTGATCCACCGATAATAGTGTTTGATCGTAAAGGCAATTTTTTGACCTCTTTTGGTGACGGAAAAATAATAGAAGGTCATGGAATGTCTATCTCAAATACAGATGATATTTGGGTAACTGATAAAGATGGTCATGTAGCGCTTAGGTTCAATACATTGGGTGAAATCACCATGAAATTAGGAAATTATGAAATGCCTAAATTACAAGAACCATTTTCTCATCCGTCTGATGTTGCTGTTCATAGAAATGGGGATATATACATATCTGATGGTTATGGTAATTCAACCATACATCATTTTTCTCCCGAAGGTAAATTAATTAAAAGTTGGGGCAAACCTGGTGATGGGCCAGGAGAATTTACAGTTCCTCATGCCTTGGCATTTGATAGTAAAGACAGATTATTTGTATGTGATCGTGAAAATTATAGGATTCAGATTTTTAATCCAGAAGGCGTTCTTATTGATATCTGGCAAGACCAGTACAAGCCAATGGATATATATATCGATAAAAAGGATAGGATATTTGTTACAGATCAAGTTCCCAGAATATCAGTATTAGATGGCGATGGTAAGTTAATTGCACGAGGTCTGCACCGTGGCCACGGAATTTGGGGTGATTCTGTTGGGAATATCTATTCTTGTTGGCCTCAACCTAATTCAAATCCAGTAGTGAAATTAGAATTGATTGAACCTGATCATAAGGATGCTTAATGAAAATAACTGATATTAAAACAACTTTACTGTCTTTTCCAATACCAGAGGACAAAAGGTGGCGTACTGACTTAGGAGTTGCTACCAAATCAGATAATTGTCTGATTCATGTTGAAACTGATAATGAAATAACAGGAGTTGGAATTGGGTTCGGCAATGCTGAAGTTGTTAAATCTATTGTAGAAACTCAATTAAAACCATCTCTAGTTGGAGAGAATCCTTTATATGTAGAAGGCCTGTGGGAAAAAATGTATAGCGGATCACGTGGTAAGCCGAGCTTAAGTAGGGGTGTTTCACAACCGACGTTTAGTCGTCGCGGCGATACATTGTGTGCTATCGCTGGTATAGACATTGCGTTATGGGATATTCTAGGAAAATTTTTTGAAAAGCCTATTTATCAAATTTTGGGTGCATCAAGAAATAGAGTGAGAGGATATGCTTCCGGGGGCTGGGCTCCAGGAAATAAAGCTGGAGAAGAAATGGCTCAATATGCCGCTAAAGGTTTTAGCGCTGTAAAGATGAGAGCTGAAGGTATAGATGGGTTCTCATATACAAAACTTAGGACTAGAGTTGGGTCTGCGCGAAAAGCTTTGGGCCCTGACATTGAGTTGATGGTGGATGCCCACGGGTCATTTGATGTTTCCACAGCAAAAAGGGTAGCCAAAATTCTCGAAGAATATGATGTGGATTGGTTTGAGGAACCTGTCTCTTATGACGATCATATTGGCCAAGCCGAGGTTAGAAAAAGCACCTCGGTTCCAATTTCGTCCGGAGAAAGTGAGTCCACCCGGTATGAAATACTCGATTTGTTAAGAAATAGATCGGTTGACATAGTACAGCCTGATGTGGCGATGTCTGGTGGAATAACCGAAAACAGAAGAATTGCCTCCCTAGCAAGTACATACAACATTCGTTATGCACCACATGTTTGGGGTAGTGGAGTTACATTTGCGGCTAGCATCCATTTGGCTATGCATGCTCCAAATTGTTTTATTTTTGAAGTTTCTCAGAGTAATTCACCGCTAAACTGGGAATTATTCGTTGAACCTTTTGAAATAAAAAATGGATATGTACATGCTCCTGATCGTCCGGGACTGGGATTCATACTTAGAGAAGGATTAGAAAAACAATACCCTTTCCAAAAAGGACCAAATTATACCTATTAAGCTAAGCCGATTTATTTTTATCAAGATTTGGAAATGGACTTGGAGTCATGTGCGTAAAACTAATGAATCCGTAATCAGGCACCAAATTAAAAATGGCAACTACATGGACCAAGGACAGAAGGTTGAGCCTATAGAATCGAGAGATTACGAACGCCCCCCTCACTATTAAAGCGTAGGGTGTCAAGGACCATACGCAAGCTATTCGCTATCTTTTATTAATTGATTCGTTCTAACTTGTAGACTACATCTGTGTTGTTATATTTCTTATCCCACTCTGCTACTTTCGGTGAGGCCATCAGTTCTCGCATTTTGTCAAAATCCACGACGTTAGCGATTGTAATTACTTTACACCAGCCTTCCTTGTCAATTTCAATTTCAGCACTTTCAGTTGCGTCAGTAATGCCAGGGAATTCCGCCCGTAGTTGAGACATTACAGAATTGAAGTCCTCAAAAGTACCCTCAAACGTTGATGTATAACAAATATTCATTTAAATCTCCTGTAAAACTTTGGTCGTTTCCCAAACTTTTAATCCTTTTTGCCAATTCAGTCAACAAAATTGACCTGTTTTATATTCGTAGAATTGACTTGTATTAATCAAGCCTTAGGATAAAACTCAAATTTTAGCCCAACTCACAACGTAAAATCGTTTAGCAAATTAAGTCAGTGTTATCATAGTCTTAAATGTCTTATTCTAAATTCGAATTTACTCAAATATCGCGACTTGAGGCTGAAGCTTTAGGTAGGCCTGGCAAGCGCACATTTCGTATTATCGTAGAAAGTAATAATAGTGTTGCCTCAATATGGATTGAAAAAGAACATTTACTACAGCTCTCGTTGTCAGTAAAACAATTGACTGAATCTGTAGTGGAAGGGGAAGATGCAGCAGCATCTGGTGTTTCACCTAGCCAATTTGAGGCTCCTGATATGACCAAGTTAGATTTTAAAATAATTCGCTTGGCATTGAAACATGACGACGCAAGCGGAATGTTTTTAATAGAGTTCAATGATGCAGATAGTGTCGAAGGTGAAGATGATACACCTGATTTGAGATTATGGGTAAATAGATATCAGGCAGATTCATTCGCAGATCAAGCCATGCGAATTTGCGCAGCCGGCCGGCCTCTTTGTAACCTGTGCGGTGCACCAGTTGACCCACCCGAGGAAGGTGGCCACAAATGTCCACGAAGAAATGGAAACCATACAACAGATGAATTACAAAAGATTTAAGGATTTTTAGTTTAAATGTCAGTATTTTCGGATCTCTGGGATGACTGAAATTAATGTCAGTTGAAGGAAAATCAGAAAACGTGATTGACCCTCCTTTCTTAATTGCTAAACAACTATTGGAGTCGGCTAAAATCGTTTCAGGTGGAGAATTATTGATTGGCTCAAATAGTACTTTTCTAGTCAATTTGGAGGCGTATGACGGAAAGATAATGAGAGCGATATACAAGCCGAGAGAAGGAGAAAGGCCATTATATGATTACCCAGATAAAACATTATATCGAAGAGAATATGCTACTTTTTTAATGTCTCAATTTTTAGGATGGCCGAATATACCTTTAACAGTAATTCGAGAAGGTCCTTTGGGAATAGGAACATTACAGCGTTTTGTTCATTTTGACCCAAATAAAGACTATTTTACTTTAAGGGTAAACAGATTAGCAGATATGGCTTCAGTCTCTCTTTTCGACTTTTTAGTCAATAATGGAGACAGAAAAGGTGGCCATTTAATAGAGGACTTAAAAGGTAAGATTTGGAGTATTGACCATGGTTTAACATTCCATAATGAATTTAAATTGCGCACAGTAATGTTTGAGTATTGTGGAAAATCAGTTCCTAAAGAATTTATTGATGACGCAAAAAGTTTAGTGTTTCAGCTGGAAAGCAAGCAGGCGCCGTACGATATATTGGCAGAACAAATTAGTAACGTTGAGATTGATGCTTTAATCTCCAGATTGCAACTTATTATTGAAAAGCCTCAACATCCGGTGCTAGACCCTTATTTTGACGTTCCTTGGCCACTTGTTTAATGCACCGATCATCAATGCCTTAAATAATAAACAAAAACATTTAAAAATTAGATTTTAAATAAGTTTTTCAGACTCCTTTGCCAGCTAAATTTGTATTCAAGATTTTGGCAAATGAGGTTTACTATCCCGGTCGCTCCAAAAATCAGAGGTGCGTGCCATTTACGTAGTGTAGCTACATTAACATTATTTTTTGCTGATTGTTTGTAGAATGAATTAAAGTCGGACCATATGACCTTCGTTTTACCTTTATTTCCTACTTTTATGTTTCCTCCAGCCTCTTTGATGATTATTAGTCCTGCCGCCACATCCCATATTGCCAATGAACCAAGTAGTGCAGAATATTGCAGAACACCCGTTGCAACCATGGCTAGTTCGTATGCAATACTACCTAATATTCTAGGCTCGCCTGTAATCCTGTTGGTAAATTGATAATAGTTATGGAAAGAGCCTGGTAGACCTACCAAGCTTACAGACTCTGGTGAACCTCTATCTGGAATTTTTATAGCCGTATCATTTAAATAAGCACCTTTACCAATAACAGCATGAACAATGTCTCCTCCCTTGTTCCCAGTGGGAATAAATATTGCTCCAGCGATTGGAATCCCATCACGTAAAACACCAATAGAACATGCAAATACCCTAAGCCCATTGGAAAAATTTCTCGTGCCATCTAATGGGTCGATAACCCAAACGTACTTAGGTATTGTTTTATTCGTTCCTGTTTGATCTTCTTCACCTATTACCGCGTGATCTGGAAAAGACTTAAGGATAGATGTTTTTAATAAATCCTGGACAGTTTTATCGGCTTCAGTAACTGGATCAGTTTGGGCACTATCTTTGTATTCAATATGAATTGGTTTGCCAAAATAAGTAAGTAGGGTTTTTCCAGCTTCTTTAGCAAGCAACTTCAATTCAGTTTCAATTTCTAATAAATGTAAATTATCTTCAGAAGCCAATTTTCAACACCATTACTTTAAAGAGATTTTAAATTTCACAAACTACGCTGTTCAACGTATTTCATAATTGCTTGTTTCTACTGACCATAATATAAAATCACTGATATGGGTATTAAATTTAATCTACGGCCAGGGAAAATAGTAGTGATACAGCTTTTTGGAAAAATTGGTGGATCAATAAAATCTCCTGTTTACGAAAAGTTAATTGAGAGGTTACGGAAGGACAAATCATGTAAAGCATTAGTTTTAGATATTGATTCTCCGGGAGGAACCGTTACCGACTCAGAATACATATATCATGTTTTATCCAGGTTTGGATCGGATAAGCCAATAGTTTCTAATGTAAGAGGATTGGGAGCTTCAGGAGCATATCTAATAGCTTGTGCAGGGCGCACAATAGTGGCCTCTCCAGGAGCTATTATTGGTTCAATTGGGGTTATTTCTATAAGGCCTATGGTAGAAGAGTTATTAAAAAAAGCTGGTATAGATGTCAATGTAACAAAGACAGGACTTTATAAAGACATGGGTGCATATTGGAGACCTACTACAAAAGAAGAGGAAATTAAACTTCAAAGTTTTGTTGATGAATCATATAAACGGTTTGTAGATGTGGTTATGAATGCCCGAGGCCTCCCTAAGACTGAAGTTGAAAACCTAGCAAATGGTGAAGTGTTCTGGGGCGCTGCGGCTTTAGAAAATGGTTTGGTTGATAAATTAGGGACTTTGGATACAGCGATTGATACGGCAGCTGAATTAGCCAACTGCAAAAGGAAAGTAGTCACATTAGGACCAAAGAAATCCTTGATGCAAAAAATTACTGGATCATTGTCATCATCTCTGGTCGATTCAACTGTAAATGAGTTAGAAACAAGGATATGGTCTGATTACGTCAGATACTGATGAATGTGAGTGTTTTAGTCCGTTATTTATGTCTTATTGACTTTTTTTATTTAGTTTTGTATGCTGGCGCCAATCCTGTGTTTCCAGGTCTAATTTGCCCAATTCGTAAAAATATCGTTTTGGAAGGAAGATTTAGCAAATCATTTAGCAAAATTTAGATATGGAGTGTCAAATGCCTGAAACACACTTAGCGACAGTAGCTCATTTATTAAGGCGCGCAGGATTTGGTGCGGGCCGTACGGAAGTTGAATTATATGCAGCTAAGCCTTATGAAGAAATTGTTGAAGATCTTTTAAGCCCTGAGAAAGCCCCTGAATATGACTCTGATTTAATTTCTCGACATTTGATGGGCACGGTCACTGGCGATTCATATCCACAAATTCAGGCTGCTTGGATTTACAGAATGATTAACACTCCTCGTCCACTAGAAGAACGCATGACGCTCTTTTGGCATCACATCTTTGCGACTGGCTATACTAAAAGTGAAGATGCGCTTGTCTGTGCAAAGCAAATTGACATGTTTCGTTCCATTTGTTTGTCTGATATGAAAACGATTCTTATATCTCTATCGAAAGATCCTAATATGACATTCTGGCTTGATAATAGTGAAAATCATAAGGATTCTCCTAATGAAAATTACGGCCGTGAGATTATGGAGTTGTTCTCAATGGGTATAGGCAACTATACCGAGGAAGACATAAAAAATGCAGCAAGAGCTTTCACTGGTTGGACCTTTAGTCAAAATATACCGTTGTACCCTTTCGGTTCATATTCACCTGCATTTGAATTCCGTCAAGATGACCATGATTATGGTGAGAAGCACTTTTTAGGAGAGGTTGGAGATTTTGATGGTGATGATATTGTGGATATTATAGTTCGGCAGCCAGCAACTGCTAAATTTATATCTCGCCACTTATACAATTTTTTTGTTGAAGATGAAGCTCAGGTTCCAGCTTGGAGTATTCAAGAACCGAGGAATCCTGAAGCTATTGAAACACTTTCTAAAACCTTCCGTGATACAGGTGGCAATATACGTGAAGTTTTACGTGTATTGTTAAATTCAGATTTTTTTAAAGAAGCTCGATTTAAGAAAATAAAAAGTCCGGTTGATTTCGTAGTAGGTACAGTAAAACTAACGGGAACGCACACCATTCCGGAACCTGATTTAGTTAACCTTGCAGCAGCAACTTCGTTAATGGGCCAGACTTTAATGGATCCACCAACTGTAGAAAGCTGGCATACGGGTCCAGAATGGATCGATAGTGGAACTTTAACGGATAGGATTAACTTTGCGGTAGAACAGATAGGTGATATTGAGAGCGCTGGAATAAAAGATCTCATAAATCGAATTAAATCTAAAGGTGATGAAATATCGCCGCCTGATTTTGTTAACAATTGTTTAGAATTGCTGGGGCATATGGAGGTTGATGACAAAACGAAACAAGGCCTTATGGAATTTGCTGAGAAAGTTGGCGGACTGAAATTTACAACCAGTGATCAAGAGCAGGAGAGTTTAGAAAATATAAAACAGATGCTGCAGATGTCGGTATCAAGCCCGGAATATCAATTTGCATGAGGTTTATTAAAGGAAAAATATTATGACTACCGTTACTGCACCCCCAGTTCTAGTTGTTGTACAGCTTAGCGGAGGGAATGACTTCATGAATACTGTCATTCCTATCTCAAACGGCATTTATCATGATTCCCGCCCAATTCTAGGAGTTAGTGAAGAGGATGCTTTGCCGCTAAACAATGAACTTGCTTGGAACCCAGTAGCTGCTCCGTTGAAATCACTTTATGATCAGGGTAATGTCGCAATTGTTCAAGGAATAGGTTACGAGAATCATAACAGGTCTCATTTTCGTGGTATGGATATATGGCATACGTGCGAACCTGAGAAAATAGTAACTGAAGGCTGGTTGGGCAAAACAATTAGAGAACTGGATCCCTCTGGGGAAAACGTAGTAACTGGTGTTAGTTTCGGTAAAGGGTTACCGAGAGCAATGGTTTCACCTGGTGTGCCGGTTACATCTGTTAGTGATTTAGATTCTTTTGGAGTCATGTCTGCTATCGATGAAAAAAAACAAAAGGAAGAAGCCCTTAATGTTTTTAAAAGAATGTATACACCGGTAATGGGATCGGGTGTTGTCGCGGATTATTTGTCTAACACTGGAACGAATGCTCTGGCAAGTTCAGAGATTCTAGGAACGGTTCCCGGTAAATATACTTCTACGGTTGAATATGCGGATGATTCAATTTCCAAAAGTTTACGTGATGTGGCTCGGGTGCACACTGCAGGTATCGGTACAAGAGTTTTTTATACTCAACATGGTGGCTATGACACTCATGCAACTCAATTAGCGGTACATCCAAAACTACTTCAAGAATTGACGCGTGCGATTGTGGATTTTTTCGAAGACCTAAGAAATCATAATGCCTCCGAAGAAGTGGTCATGTTAGTTTTTAGTGAGTTTGGAAGGCGAATTAAAGACAATGGGAGTGGAACAGATCATGGTTCCGGCGGTGGAGCTTTTCTAATTGGAGATCGTGTTGAAGGGGGATTATATGGGCAATATCCTTCGCTTGAATTTTCTGATCTAGCCAATGGTGAGGACATGGGATTCAATATTGATTTTAGAGGAGTCTACTCGACTTTGTTAGATCAATGGTTGGGACTTGATGCAAGCCCGATTGTTAATGGTACTTATGAACAAATAAGCCCATTTAAAAAAGACTATTAATTGACAGAGGTATTGTAAACATGACTGCAGCCGACGCTTTATTTAGATGCGGTTTTCCTTATGTTAAAACCCTTGGGATGCGTAGAGTTACATCTGCGGCCGTCGATGTTATACCCGGTTCAAATGGACGGGTGTATGTTTTGGTTAGAGCTGAGATCGCAATAGGCGGATGCTGTATTCGCATACTAAATTGGGAAGATGAAGATTTTGGCACGATAGGCGAAACAGGTAGTGGAGACGGACAGTTTTCTTGGCCTACTAAACTATTAATTGACCAAGATGAAAATCTTATAGTTTCGGACGAGGCTCTAAATCGTATTACGGTTATGGCCAAGGACGGATCATTTTTATATAAGTGGGGACAAACAGGAGAAAAAGAAGGTCAATTGAACCGGCCTTCTGGAATGGCTTTAGATAAAGATAATAATCTTATTATCGTCGATAGCTTTAACCATCGCGTTCAAAAGTTTACAAAAAATGGAGATTATATTTCGTCATTTGGGTACCAAGGTTCTGGTCCTGGTCAATTTAGTTATCCATGGGGTGTGGCAGTTAGGGGGGATAATCATATCTTTGTATCTGACTGGAAAAATAATCGAATTCAGCATTTCACAGAAGAAGGAACATTCGTGAAAGAATTCGGACAAGATAATAAGAACGAACTAGGCCTGAATCGGCCAGCTGGCATCACAATTGACCAAGATGGAGACGTATATGTAGCGGATCGAGATAATAATCGTATTGCAATATTTGATGCTAATGGGAGATATGTTCAAAAGCTGTTGGGCGATTCGCAACTTACAGGCATGGCAAGACAATATGTCAAAACGAATCCAGTTGTATTAAGGCTTAGGGAAATGTCCCAGCTGGATGATCAGAAGCTATTTAGGTTTCCAGTGGGTGTTACGTTTGACAACAATGGTATGTTATGGGTTGCAGATTATGGTTCTCATAGGATTCAAATTTACAAAAAAGATGCTGAAAGGTTACAACCTCATGAGTTGGAACCACCCCTAAAGTCTCCAAAGTTGATCATTAATTAAATGGAAATAACAACTTAGCAATGCCAGTTAGGATTGGATTCATCCAATATAGGTTGCAGCTTTTAAGGCAGGAACTTGAAAGACTAGTAGCTGAATTACCGGCATTAGGTGCTTTGAAGGTTATTATTACTGGAGATCTTTTAACTGAAGATAT
The DNA here is from genome assembly GCA_022447925.1 of SAR202 cluster bacterium. Taxonomy (GTDB): domain Bacteria; phylum Chloroflexota; class Dehalococcoidia; order Lucifugimonadales; family UBA2962; genus UBA2962. The sequence goes on from JAKUTS010000005.1 coordinate 39,606, forward strand.
AAAGCCATCAAGTATTATTGAATTAATTATTGTTCAGGATACCGACGCATTATATTTGGATCGGATAGATTTTTTTGTTTCACATCTTAGGCCCAACGTCGGGGTTGAAATATCCGTACTAACCCCTAACGAATTCTCTAATTTAGAATCAAGTAATTTAACGATGTTTAAAAAAATAAAGCCTGAAGGTGTTTTATATGAACTCTAATATCAAATCAGAGGTAGATAGGTGGTTAGAGCAAGCTGAATATGATATCGAATCTGCACGTATTGTAACGGAGCATGGCTTATATAGCTGGGCGTGTTTTATGTGCCAACAGTCTAGTGAAAAAGCCGTTAATGCCTTCTTATATTCGAAAAATGTAGAGGAAGTATGGGGCCACTCATTAGCTGATTTATGTGAGGATGCTAAAGATTTTGACCCCAGTTTTGAAATGATAAAATCGGTTGCTATTCTATTGGATAAGTACTATTTTTCGACTAGATATCCATCTTATCTACCTGGAGGCACCTCGATAAATGCATACTCTGAAGATGAATCACTAAAAGCGATAGAAATATCACAGGAAGTATTAAGTTTTGTCAGAGGCAGAATTTACGGCGATTAATCTTTCAATCTCATTTTTGAACACAACAGCCCAATTTGATTATTAGATTAATTATTTTCTAATTTTGCCTTTTCCCATAGATCATCTTGTTCTGATAAAGAAAGCCCATCAACTGACCTACCCTGTTTTTCACAAGACTCTTCTATGAACTTGAAACGTTCTTCAAATCTTTTATTTGATTTTCTTAAAGCAGATTCAGCATCTATATTATTCCATCTGCATAGATTCACAATAGAGAACAGAATATCTCCTAATTCATGTTCTCTGTCGGCGTCTGTCTCGCTTTTATTAAACTCTGAAATCTCTTCCGAAATTTTCTTTAAAACTCCATCTACATCTTTCCAATCAAAGTTTACTCGTTCTACTCGTTTTTGCATTTTCTGAGATACCGATAAAGATGACATGGCTTTTGGCATACCATCTAAAATTGATTTGTAATTAGAATGAGTTTTCTCGGTCTTTTTAATGTCATCCCAGTTTTTTAGCAAATGTTTCTCGTCTTTGATTTCGGCACCCTCGAAAACATGAGGATGCCTATTGATTAGTTTATCTATTATGTTCTTGAAAACCTGAGTTTCTGAAAATAAATCCAACTCTTTTGCTAACTGAATTTGAAAAGCGATATGTAGGAGAACGTCACCTGATTCTTCACAAATAGACCCACTATCTCCTTCATCCAATGCGTCAATTAACTCATATGTCTCTTCAAGAAACTGGTTGCGAAATGATTCTCTAGTTTGCTTTTGATCCCATGGACATCCGTCAGGACCTCTCAATTTTTCTACAAGTTTTAGGAGTCCATTAAATGTTGAAGGGTATCCGTTTTCGGGATTCGTCTCTAAAATATTCATATGACATACCGCCTTAAGTTATTTTTTAAAATACTGTTAACATCAATTTTCATTCTATGTATACCTATATTTCTTGTTACTTCTAATGTCCGCTGGGTAATTGATACACCTCTCTTATATTCCTACGGATTCGATAAATATGATACTGCTGCCAGGACCGGCATTGAACGCGCTGAGCTTATTAAGGCAGGAAAACTTTTTAGGGATTATTTCAATAATGATCAAGAATTACTGCAGATGAGAGTAGTACAAAATGGAGTTTTAAGGAACTTATATAACGCAAAAGAAATTGCTCACATGGTGGATGTTAAAGATTTAGTACAAGGAGTTTTTGATACCCAAATATATTTGGGTATATTTTTAGCGACTTTTGTTGGCCTAGGATTTTTGATCTATAGGCTCAAATGGCTAAGAATTTTAGGCGAACTTATTGCGTTGGGTGGGATGTTAACTTTGGCTTTGGTGGTGTTCGTAGGTTTACTATCTTTGATTGGATTCGATAAATTATTCTTAGCATTCCATATCATCTCATTTGATAATAATCTTTGGCAGCTTGACCCGCGAAGAGACATGTTACTCATAATGTTTCCGGAGGGATTTTTCTTTGATGCAACTATGTGGATTGTGGGTGCCACCGTTGTTCAGGCAGGTATTCTATGTCTATATAAGTGCTGGATCTGGATGAAAAAATTGAGGCTAAAGATTTAAATATTAGCTATAAACCTAATTAAATGGATCATATAATTAATTGATAGGTAAATTATGGCTAACAAAACACCTGAAATTAATAATCAAGATCCTGTAGGTAGATACGGATCTTTTGGCGGCCAGTATGTTCCAGAAACCTTAATGCAAGCTTTAGATGAATTGTCTCAAGAATACGAAAGCGCTAAATCAGATGATACATTTAAAGCTGAGATTGATAGTCTGGCAAAGAATTATGTCGGACGCCCAACTCCTATGTATTTTGCTAAAAATTTGACTGATCATCTAGGCGGAGCTCAAATTTATATTAAAAGAGAAGATTTGGCTCATACTGGAGCTCATAAAATAAATAACGCATTGGGGCAGGCCATTTTGGCAAAACGAATGGGCAAAACACGTATTATTGCTGAGACTGGAGCCGGCCAACATGGAGTTGCTACAGCGACTGCATGCGCCATGCTCGGTTTTGAGTGCGTAGTGTATATGGGAGAAGAAGACATCATAAGACAACGTCTAAATGTATTTAGAATGGAACTTCTTGGCGCAGAAGTTAGATCTGTAACTTCAGGAACCAAAACTCTTAAGGATGCTATTAATGAAGCAATAAGAGATTGGGTTACTAATGTAGATGATACTCACTATCTTATTGGCAGTGCTGTTGGACCTCATCCTTACCCTGAAATCGTGAGGGATTTTCAAAAAGTTATAGGTGCCGAATCGAAAGATCAAATTATCGAGCAGTCTGGCAGGTTGCCTGACTATGTAATTGCATGTGTAGGCGGTGGTAGTAATGCCATAGGGTTATTCCATGAATTTATTAAAGATGAAGAAGTAAATTTAATTGGAGTTGAAGCTGGTGGATTAGGCCAGGAAGAAGGGCAACATGCAGCCACTTTAACTTATGGGGAAATAGGGGTTTTGCACGGTAGTATGTCTTATTTGCTGCAAGATGAAGATGGTCAAGTTTCGCCGGCTCACAGTATATCTGCTGGACTGGATTACCCTGGTGTAGGACCTGAGCATAGTTACTTAAAAGACGCGGGCCGTGCTAATTACGTTAGTGTCACAGATCAGGAAGCAATTGTAGGGTTCAAACTATTAACCAAAACTGAAGGTATAATACCTGCTCTTGAACCAGCGCATGGAATCGCATATCTTTCAAAATTTGCCCCAACTCTTTCACGTGATTCCATTGTGTTATTTGGTTTGAGCGGTAGAGGTGATAAAGACATCGACACAGTATCTGAATTCGAAACGAACCAATAAATATGCTGCTTAAATATCAAGGATTGTTTTAAGGTCATATTAGGTTTTATTCAGATTAAGCCTTTTGTTTAAATGGAGCAAATTTGTGCTAGCTAATTTATCTAAGTTAAATATTATTTACCTTGTTATATTTGCTATCTTATTAATTTTCTGGAATTACGATCATGTTGAGGCTCATGGCGGAGTAACAGTATTTAAAAAACAGGTTATCGGTCCTTATGAAATTCAGTTTGGAACTAGTCCAAGATCTCCTTCACCTGGTCCAATCCATGTTGCTTTAAGAATTGTGTCTGTCGAAAGTGGACTTCCTTTGAATGAATCGACTGTTCAGCTATCTGGAAGTATTCTAAATTTAGAGGGAGATTCAATCAGTTCTTTCGAACCAATTTTTGCTGATCAATTCATGGATGCCCCTGAGTTTTGGGATGTTGACATTATGGTTGCTGAGGAGGGAAATTGGTCATTTAAAGTGATTATTGAAAACTCCGGAAAGCTTCACGAAGCATATTATGGTGTAAAAGTCCAAGAATCGAGTCCTCTTGTAGGCATATTTTCGGTTATTGGTCTAATAATATTTCTAATTGTTTTGGCGCTGGCCGTTCGGACTTATTTTAAGCCAAATCGACCTAGATGATTAATTGAGTTAATAGAATACAGTAATATAACTGACATATAATTAGTATATAAAAAGATAGAGGTTGTAAAAATTTTCTCATGAAGGCTTTAATATTTCTTTCTCTATTGTTATCTGCCTTAATAATTGGTTGTAGCGGCAGTACAGGACCATCTGAAGTTAGCATTAGTTTGGCAATAAAATATGATATAAATTCACATGAATTAAGCATGGTTAGCTTAGATGAACCAGATAAAGATTACGATATGGGCTCCCATAACCAATATTATTCTTTAAATGATAATAGTGTGATTAAGCTTAGACAGGGCGATACTTTGAGTATCAATTTAACTTCAGAAACCCCGGGGGGTTTTCATATACACGGCTACGATATTTTAAACGATGTTGATACAGATACGACTATTAACTTTAGCTTTGTAGCAAATGCTACTGGCAAATATGAAATGGTGTTTCATAGATTTATGGGGAATGATCATGGTGATCATGAAAAAGATGAACATGGTGATCATGGTGAACATGAAAAAGATGAACATGGTGATCATGGTGAACATGAAAAAGATGAACATGAAGACATGGAGGTAGTTTTAGGCTCCATCGAGGTCTTCCCAAATTAAATAGGTGAATTTGAATAAAAAACCCAGACTGTTTATTTTAACTTCGGGTTTGGTTGCCTTTTTTACAATAACTTCAACGGCATATGCCCATGGGTTTGGGGAACGATATGACCTCCCTATGCCTCTTTTATACTTTATTATAGGTGCCATAGTCGCGGTAGGGCTCTCGTTTCTATTGGTTGGAATTTTTGTGACTAACGAAGCTTCCCTAAGAAGCTTACGATTTGAAATACCTCTCCCTAATTGGCTTAAAGGACATATTGGAACTCGTTACATCAGTTGGATTATCAAATGTTTTTCCGTGTTACTGTTGGCGTTAATTCTTATAACAACGTTAATTGGATCGAACAAGCCAATCTATAATTTCTCCCCAACTTTTATATGGATAATTTGGTGGGTAGGTCTTGGATTCGTTTCAGCCGTTTTGGGTAATGTGTGGCCATTTATAAATCCTTGGAAGATCACGTTTGAATTTGCTTCAACAATCAGTAAAGTTTTTACTAACAAGGAAATGTTTAAGCCAATATTAAACTATCCGGTGGATTTGAAGGGATGGCCAGCCGTTATTCTCTTCGCGGTTTTTGCTTGGATAGAAAATGTTTATTGGGGCGCTGCAATACCACGTCATTTAGCAGTGTTGGTTATAGTCTATAGTCTGATTCAATGGGGTGGAATGTTATTATTTGGGAAACAAATTTGGTTAAAGATTGGCGATCCATTCAATCAAATTTTTAGATTCTTTTCAAAATTATCCATTTTCGAAATCAATTATTTAGAAAGAAAAGTTTTCATAAGGCCGCCTGGCTTCGGCTTTCTTAGTTCCAGCAAGCTTGATGTTTCAACTATGATTTTTGTTTTAATCTTACTTTCTACTGTTACGTTTGATGGAATTAAAGAAACTCCTTTTTGGGCTAATTTGCATTCAACTTTGCCCGCTCTCTCTTATACTCAAATCGATACTTTAGGGCTAATAATTGTACCGGCAATTTTCATCTCAATATATTTGATATTTTGCTTTTCTATACGGTACTTCTCTAGAGAAAATTCAAATTTAATTTTCATTGGCATATCGTTTGCATTTTCCCTTTTGCCAATAGCTTTGGCATATCACTTTGCTCATTATCTATCATTGTTATTGATACCCGGACAGGCCATCATCCCATTATTGTCTGATCCATTTGGAATAGGATGGAATTTGTTTGGGTCGGCTGATTATCAGATCAGATTAACTGCTATAAATGCCAAAGCGGCTTGGTTTTTCTCGGTATTTGTCATTGTTATAGGTCACGTCCTTGCAGTTTATGTGTCTCATGTAATGGCTTTGAAGCTGTTTAAATCTCATAGCAATGCGATTAGAAGTCAGTACCCAATGTTGTTACTTATGTTGATATATACTGCAATAAGTCTTTGGATTTTATCCATGCCGATCATTGAGTAGTCGTATAGAATTTATTTGATGAGCTCAGGAACACCTATCGAAATTAAATCCGTTACCAAAACCTATGGTTCACATATTGCTCTTGAAAACATGAATCTTAGTGTAGAAGCCGGGGAGATTTTTGGATTCCTTGGCCCAAATGGAGCAGGAAAAACAACAGCGATTCGAATTCTTACTGGATTTTTAAATCCATCTTCTGGTTCGGCTTATATTTTTGGTATGAATTGCTGGCGCCAAACTGTGGGTATTAATAAAAGGATCGGCTTTGTTCCAGATTTATCATCTCTTTACGATAGTAGTACTGGTAGGGAATTGTTGTACTACTTTGGTTCTTTACATGGCGGCTTAGATCAAAAAAATTTAAATACACTATGTGATTCATTGAAATTAAGCAATGAAGACTTAAATCGTAAAATCAGACAGTATTCTCACGGAATGAAAAGAAAACTAGCAATTATACAAGCGATGCAACATAAGCCGGATTTACTAATTATGGACGAGCCTACTCAGGGATTAGATCCACTTACTCAAATGGCACTTTTTGGCATGCTCAAATCATTTAGTAATGATGGAGGTACCGTATTTTTTTCTTCACATGTTCTTTCTGAGGTCGAAAATCTTTGTGAAAGAGTTGCAATAATTCGAGAAGGAAAATTAATTGTAATTGAAGAAATAAAGGAACTTAAGTCTCGTAAAAGACAAGTTGCAAAGATTAAGTTTAAAAGTGGGTTCCCTTCGAAATTTGACTTAAAGGGATCAACAATAATATCTAATAAAAACAATGAGATTTTACTTTCAATCGACTATGACATAAACCCTCTTATAAAAATGTTGAGTAATTATGAAGTAGAAAGTTTGTCTATAGAGGAACCCAGCTTGGAGGATATCTTTTTAGATTATTACAAAGATTCCGATCATGAAGGTTTATCTATATGAAATTTATTTTTTTTGCTACTTTGCGTGGAGGTAAGGTTTCAATACCATCCCTTTGTTTTGCAGCTTTATTGTTTTCATTTGTTTTTCTAGCTACATTTGATGCGTTTGGAGACATGTTTTTTGAAATGATTGAAACAATGCCCCAAGGATTCCGTGCATTAATAAAAGCAAGCGGAGAATACGCTTCTGAGGAAATGGGTTATTTGGCAGTTGGTTTTAGAGAACCAATTTATTTAATAATAATCCTGAGCTTTGTTATCGCCTCTTCCTCAAGTGCTATCGCAAAGGAGATAGAAAGAGGCACTATATTTCTGCTCCTATCAAGACCAGTTTCAAGAGGACAGTTTTTTCTAGCAAAACTTGCTACAAGTATAATTGGAACGGTTTTACTCTTATGTTTTGCAATTTTGGGAACATGGCTAGGGTCTATAGTATTTGGGGTAAATAACATTAATTATGATCTCGTGGTTAAGATTCAATTTAATGTGTTTTTATTGGCATTCTCAGTGGTTGGAATATCATATTTAATATCTTCATTTTTGAGCGAAGGAGGTAAAACACTAGCCTTATCCTCCGGCGTGACAGTATTAATGTTTTTCATTGAATTCTTGGCAGATAGCCTTCCATCAATTGATTGGATAGGTTATATCTCGGTGTTTCATTATTATGAACCGTCAATTCTGGTTAACTCTGAGTCACTCTCATGGGGTAACTTGACGGTGTTGTTCTTCGTCGCTTTCATATGTCTGATGTCAGCAATGGTTATCTTCGAACGCAGAGATATACCTTAAACTTTTTCGAAGATTAAAAGCACAATCTATTAACAGTATTAATTGCGACAGTATCGGTTTTTCACAAGAAGACGTCAACTTTACAAAATTATAAGTAGCGAGTTGTCTCGACTGTACATATAATACTCAAGTTCCTATACTTTTTAGTGAAATATAAATGACTATTTTAAGAGAGGATGTTTATGTCTGTTGACGAGTCTAGCTTGCTCGAAATAAAAGATTTGGCTAGGAGAGTGCGTGTCAACGTGCTAAACATGGTTGCTAAAGCCAACAGCGGTCATCCTGGAGGATCATTATCTGAGACTGACATTCTTGCTGTCCTTTATGGGAAAGTCATGAAACATGACCCATCAAATCCTGATTTGTTGGACAGGGATAGGTTTATTCTTAGTAAGGCTCACGCATGTCCTGGCTTATATGCAGTTTTGGCAGAAACAGGATATTTTGAGGTTAAAGAATTGGACACATTCAGGCAAATAGATTCTAGAATTCAAGGTCATGCACATATAAAAACACCAGGTGTTGAGATGTCTGGAGGTTCTTTGGGCCAAGGTTTGTCATTTGGGGTAGGAGTATCTCTTGCAAGTCGTTTGAATTCCCTTCCTTGTCGTACCTTTGTTCTTCTTGGGGATGGAGAGTGTGATGAAGGCCAGATATGGGAAGCCGCAATGTCTGCCTCGCACCATGGATTAGATAATCTTGTTGCGATAGTTGATCGCAATAGAATTCAAAACGATAGATGGACTCATGAAGTGATGAGCCTCGAACCATTTGCAGATAAATGGAAGTCATTTGGATGGCACTCAATTGAAGTCGATGGACATAGTATCGGCGAGTTACTTTCAGCGTTTGATAAGGCTGAACAGACGAAAGGTCGACCGTCAGTGATCATAGCTAATACTATGAAAGGTAAGGGAGTAAGTTTTATGGAAAATAATGTTGATTTCCACGGTAAAGCTCCTTCACCAGATGAGCTTGCTAAAGCATTAGAAGAATTAGGGGAATAGAACTTATTATGGCAAATTCAGCTTCGACACGTGAAGTAGCAGGAGATCTGTTAGTAAGGCTAGGGCATGAATATGCTGATTTAGTTATAGTAGGAGGCGATCTAAATAAATCAACATTTGCCAATAAATTCCAAGCAGAATTCCCCGATAGGTTTTTTGATTTTGGTCCCGCCGAACAAAATATGGTAAGCGTGGCGGCGGGCCTCGCTGCATCTGGGAAAATCCCGGTAGTTAGTACATTTGCTGTTTTCGGAACTGCCAGACCATTCGATCAATTGCGAGTTGGTGTTTCTCAATCAAAGTTAAATGTCAAACTGATACTTACTCATAGCGGTTTGCTCACTGCAGAAGACGGTGTATCTGCACAATCAATTGAAGACATCGCAATAATGTCAGCTTTGCCCTCATTCACCGTAATAGTTCCAGCAGATGGACCAGAAACAGAACATGCCATTAAAGCGGCACTTAATATGAATGGTCCGGTTTATATTCGCCTTTCCAGGCCCGCCACACCGATAGTTCATACAGCAGATTATAATTTTAAGATCGGTACTGCGGAAGTTATGAGAGATGGTGATGATGTGACAATTGTCTCTTATGGGATAATGGTGAACGAATCACTTAAAGCTGCGGAAGATCTTCAGCATAAAGGGATTTCATCAACTGTTATCAATATGGCAACTGTTGCCCCATTGGATGAATCAGCTATATTAAGTTCAGTTAGTAAAACGGGTTTAGTTGTTACCGCTGAAGAGCATCTCATACAAGGAGGCCTTGGTAGCATGGTAGCTACTTTATTAGCTCAAAAATTTCCAGCTCCTTTAGAAATGGTGGGTTTGAGAGGTTATGCTGAATCAGGAAAACCAGACCAATTATTAAAGAAGTATCATTTAACTCACAATGATATAGTCGATAGCGTTTTAAAGGGAATTTCCAGGAAGTCTTAACGCAATAGTCTTTGCATCGCCTTGAATCCCTGACCGGAATTCATCTGTTTCATTAATTTTCGGGTTTGGTTAAATTGATTTAAAAGTTGATTAACTTGTTGAGGAGAAGTGCCACTACCTTTGGCAATACGCTTCTTCCTACTGCCGTTAATTAGATTTGGATTACGTCTTTCATCAACTGTCATGGAGAAAATAATTGCCTGTATTTGAGAAAGATGATGTTCGTTTAAGCTCGCATCTTCTAATTTACTGCTAAGTTTATTCATCCCAGGTATCATTCCTAAAACATCACCCAGCGGTCCCATTGATTTCAAACTATCTAATTGACCTAAAAAGTCCTCCAAATCAAAGGTTGATTGGCGCATTTTCTTTTCAAGTTCTAAAGTTTTAGTCTCGTCAAAGTTTTTCTGCGCTTTTTCAGCTAGTGTAATTAGATCTCCCATTCCTAATATCCGCGAAGCTAGTCTATCGGGGTGGAATGGTTCTAGAGCATCAGGGTTCTCTCCCGTACCAATAAATTTTATAGGTACTCCAGTGACACTAGTTATCGATAGAGCCGCTACTCCTCGAGCATCGCCATCTAATTTGCTAAGAATTAAACCTGTCAGGCCTACGTATTGATTGAATGATTGCGCTACGTTTACTGATTCTTGCCCAGTCATCGCATCGACGACTAATAGAACTTCATCAGGTTTTACTTCATCTTTAATGGCTTTTAGTTCGTTCATGAGCTCATCATCAACTTGAAGCCGCCCAGCTGTATCTATAATTGTCCAAGTGGCATTTATTTTATTGCTATATGCCAGAGCAGTTTTACATACTTGCAGGGGAGATGAATTAAGTTCAGATTGATGAACCTCAATGCCCATTTTTTCGGACAAACTAATAAGTTGCTTTACTGCAGCAGGGCGAGCCAAGTCAGCTGGCACCAAAAACGGCTTTTCTTTAGAATCATTTAATCTTTTTGCCAATTTAGCGGCAGTTGTGGTTTTTCCGGCACCGTTCAATCCCACTATCAATATAGATCCGTTATTTGCACGTCGATCCAGCGAATGAGACTCTCCAGTTAATATGGAAGTAAGTTCGTCATTTGTGATCTTAACTATTTGATTATGAGCATTTAAACTTTCGAGAATATCAGCCCCAACGGCCCGCTCTTTAATTTTAGCTATGAGGCTTTTAACGACTTTAAAGTTTACATCTGCTTCTAATAGAGCTAGACGTATTTCTCGCATTGCAAAGTCGAGATCTTTTTCTGTGATGCGACCCTTATTTCCGAGAACCTTTAATGCATGGGTTAACTTATCTGAGAGATTTTCAAACATATCAAAATGAGACTAACATATTTTCATTGCAACAATAAGTGGTGCTTTAAATTGAAGTAGTGGTTTAAATCACTTTTTCGATGGCTTACTGTTACCAGTAATTTGTGAATTCAATGCTTCTATATCAAATGCTTGTTGAGGTTCAATATCTGCACACACAGAGATTGAGGTCACTGAATCTCCAGATGGTAATTTAAATATAGTTACACCCTGCGTTATTCGCCCAATACTAGAAATCTCTGATAAGTTTGTTCGTAACACCTTTGCCTGTTTTGATATTACGTACACTTCGAGGTCGTCGGTAACGACTTCTGCCGCAGCAACAACACCAGTTCTGGCAGTTATCCTAAATGTTTTTAATCCTCTTCCTCCACGCGCTTGCTTTCTGTAGTATTTTAATGAGGTGAGTTTACCAAATCCCTTTTTACTTATAACAAATAATTTATTGTCACTTTCGGCATCTATAATACTCATTCCAACTATATAGTCTTTTACAGGTTTTTTATTACCCTTAACTTTTTTAGGACGTATTTCCATTCCCCTTACTCCGCCAGCCGCTCTCTGCCTTGCAGTAACATCTGCTAATCCAAATCTTATAGACATTCCTTGTTGACTTATCATCACTACGTCATCATTCTCTTTTGCCAACCTTGCAGTAACTAATTCATCAGTTCCCTTCAAATTCATGATATTCAGTCCCGATCGGCGTCTATGGAGACTATTTATAGATGCTAGAGATACTCGTTTTATTGCTCCCTCTCTTGTTCCCATCACTAGGTACGAATTTTCTGCATCTAAATCACTTACTGCAACGACGGCATTTACTTTGTCATCAGACTTTAATGGGACAACATTTATGAGAGGAGTTCCTCTTGTATTTCGACTAGTGTCAGGTCTTAATTCGTAAGTTTTTAGCGGGAGTACTCTTCCCTTTTCAGTAAAGAATAATAATATATCGTGAGAATCACAAACTAGGAGCTCACGAATCAAGTCATCCTCTTTTGTTTTCATACTTACGACGCCCTTGCCACCCCGATGTTGGTTTCGATACGTAGTAGCAGGTATACGCTTTATGTAGCCGCTGTGACTGAGTGTTACAACGACTGATTCATGAGGCTCTAGATCTTCACGATTCAGATCCTCTGCTGCAGCCTCTATTTTAGTGCGACGCTTATCTCCATGCTTTTTCTTAACTTCTTCTGTTTCATCTTTTATAACCGCATCGATTTTAGCTGGATCAGATAACAATGATTCGAGTTCCGCAATTCTTCCCTGTACTTGTTTATATTCATCTTCAATACGTTGTCTTTCAAGAGCTGCTATTCTTCTAAGCTGCATGTCCAAAATAGCTTGGGCTTGTATATCAGTTAATGAAAATCGTTCTATCAAGCCTTTCTTGGCAGCTTCTGCGCTATCCGAACGCCGTATTAATTCGATAACTGCATCAAGATCGTTAAGAGCGAGGTTTAATCCTTCTAAGATATGGGCCCTGGCCTTAGCTTTTCGAAGTTCGAACTCAGATCTGCGTGTAATAATTTGTCTTCGGAATTTAATAAACTCAACTAAAATGGTTTTTAGATCTAGTACCTTAGGCCTACCATCCACTAAAGCGAGCATGTTTGCAGAGAAACTGCTTTGCATTGGTGTGTATTTGTACAAATTGTTCAATACCACTAATGGCTGACTGCCACCACGAAGCTCAAAGACCATTCTCATGCCTTTTCGGTCTGATTCGTCTCGTACTTCTGTAATTGCCTCGAATCTTTTTGTCTTACTAAGAGCTGCGATTTTTTCTATCAAGGTTGCTTTATTGACTTGATATGGTAGTTCTGTAACAACTATCCTAAGTCGTTTTCCTCGTTTATCTGCCTCAATTTCTGCTTTAGCTCTAACTACAACGCCTCCTTTACCAGTTGTGTATGCACTTAGTGCACCTTCCTTACCCATAATTGTTCCATAGGTAGGAAAATCTGGAGCCCTAACAGATCTCATTAATTCAGGTATGGTCAGCTCTGGGTTGTCAATTAAACGAATAATAGCCGAACAGACCTCGCCTGGATTGTGTGGAGGAATATTGGTAGCCATGCCAACAGCAATGCCTGATGCCCCGTTTATTAGTAAATTCGGTAACCTTGCAGGTAATACCGTGGGTTCTTCCAGCGTGTTGTCAAAGTTTTCTGCAGTATCTACTGTTTCCTCATCAAGGTTTATAAGCATTTCCTCTGCCACTCTTGACAATCGAGCTTCTGTGTAACGCATTGCCGCAGGTGGGTCTCCGTCAACTGAGCCAAAGTTACCTTGGCCATCAACCAGGGTCATTCGCATCGAGAAATCTTGGGCCATACGGACCATGGCATCATATATTGCCGAATCTCCATGTGGGTGATATTTACCAAGCACTTCTCCAACTAAGCGAGCACTTTTCTTATATGGTGTACCGGGTCGCATACTTAGTTCATTCATGGCATATAAGATGCGTCTTTGAACTGGCTTTAATCCATCTCTAACATCTGGTAATGCCCGCGCAACAATCACACTCATCGCGTAATCCAAATACGACGAACGCATTTCTTGGGTTAATTGAGTTGGTTTTACTTTTCCGATAAGTGGGTTACTAACCATGCATTTCTCCGATCACTAATCGCGTGAAGCCAATGATTTTTTTATTGTTTGTGTGTCATAACGAAAGTCAGTCAAATTTTGCCGTTTGATGATACGGCTTCTAGGCCTTTTCACAAGCATACAATGAACTGTTTTTTTACGAGGTTGATTACTATACATTTGTACGTCAAATTATAACAGTAACATAAGAAAAAGCAAAACTTATTTTCAATAAAGTTAGGAAACAGGCCAGAATATATGTGCTAACTTATTTTAAGCCTTTATTTTGCCTTAGAATAAAATACAAGTGCTTCAAATAATCTGTCAAAATGTGGCGGCATTTCACCACGCAATTCAGGGTGGAATTGAACCCCTAATACCCAAGAATGATTAGGACTTTCCATTGCTTCAATAAGTCCATCTTCTAATGAATACGCAGAAGCAAGTAGCTTTGGGGATTGCTTAGCAGGGTTAACTCCTTGATGGTGCCAACTGTTGACTCTCACAATGCCTCCAGATCCGACCGAGGAAGCAAGTTTTGTGCCAGGGGCTATGAAAATACGATGCTTTGAAGTGGTTTTGTCTCCACCTTCATTTAAGCTATATCCATGACCGGGATATGCATGGCCAAGATCCTGAATCAATTTCCCTCCTAAGACAACGTTTAATGCTTGCATGCCTCGGCATACACATAAGATTGGCATATCCCGTTCCATGCCCATTTTTAACATAGGGAGCTCCATCGCGTCACGCTCAACTTGACTCGATACGTTAGCATCTGGATCAATTGATTCTCCATATTCAGAGGGGTGAATATCTGGGCCACCACCAATTAATAAACCATCAAGTTTATCGAGGGTAGATTTAACATCTATGTTGTCTTCAGGATATATCGGAAATGGTTCTCCATCTGCTTTCTCTATTACGTCAATAAATGGAGCCATGTATTGACGTTCGCTTTCAGTAATTCCTATTAATGGTTTAGACATATATAAATTTTTTTCTTAAAAAGTTCCAAATTTGTGAATATAAGTTTAACTGATTAATTGCATACTAAAAAGTCTTCGATTCAGAAAGGGTTAAAAAAGAATGTGCTTGGCTGGTTTTTTAGTACGCCAGCCAAGCACATTGCAGATAGAAAGCTATTTTCTCTGCGTTTCTCTTAATCTTATTTTTTAATCAGAGCTAGTAGCTAGTTTTGCTCCAACTAAAACGCTCCACAATACTGAAATTGCGAAACTTATGCCTCCAACTATACCCGCAGTATTACTGCCTGCTGTTGGGTCGATAATAAGCACAGAGACTATTATCAATATTCCAACAATGGCTGCTAGTGGCCCTAGTGGAATCATTGGAATTATGCTTTTAAAGCTCGAATTTAAAGTATACGCAACTCCGATAAGAAAGAAACCGGCACCCCAAAGTAGCGATCCTATGTTGCTTGCTGCAACATTAAATGCTTGTACAGCACCAGTGGATATTTGAGCTGCGTAGGCAGCATCCATGTATTTGGCTGCGGCAGCTGCGTCACCACCTGCTGTAGCTGCTCCAATTCCAGCGGTATACTCAGCTAATTTATCTCCCATTTCAACATGTGTGCCTAATAGTCCTATAGTAGCAACAAAAACTATCACTGCTACTGTAACAAATCCGATACCCAATGTTTCGAACGTTCCGCCAGCTTGTCCCTTGATGCCTCTTAGGCCAGCAACGAACATTGGTAAACCAACTATGATTAATATAATCACAACTGTTGCCATCACTGTTCCGCCCTCAGCATTACTTAACAAACCGGCAATGTCATCGTTCTCAGTACTACCAATAAATGTAGCCTGGTAAAGAATCCATCCGATAAAAGCAACTATTGGGCCTAAAATTAGGCATATGCCTTTTCCTCTGTTACTCATGAATACTCCTTATAATTTTCTATACATGTAAATCACTTAAAATTAAGTAAATACTTCATTCTCGGGTGCATTCATACCATGGAGTGTGTAATAGCGCAAGTTAATCACAACATATTGACCTTAATATACCTTAATACCTTTACAGGTTAATTACGGTTTAATACAAAATTAGAACAAATGTGTTTACAGTTAAAGGCTTACGTGTTACGATCATTTATACCGACATTCGATTCGAGGTTCATGTAAGGATACTGTAATGAGTGAAGACAAAACCAAATCACTGGACTTAGCTATTGGCCAGATTGACAGACAATTTGGCAAAGGCGCTGTAATTAGGCTGGGAGATGCTGAAGGACAAGGCAAGATTGAAAGTATTGCTACGGGATCTATAGCTTTAGATATGGCATTAGGTATTGGCGGAATACCTCATGGACGAGTCACAGAAATATTCGGTGCAGAATCATCAGGAAAATCAACAGTTGCATATCACATTATGGCTAATGCCCAAAAGAATGGAGGCACTGCGGCTTATATAGATGCTGAACATGCTCTAGATCCTCTATATGCAGGAAAATGTGGAGTAAATACAGAAGATTTACTTGTTTCCCAGCCTGACTCTGCAGAGCAGGCTTTAGAGATATGCGAGTATTTAGTCAGAAGTGGTGCTGTTGAGATTGTGGTAATTGATAGTGTCGCGGCTCTAGTTCCTAAAGCTGAGATAGAAGGCGATATGGGAGATAGTCACGTTGGCTTGCAGGCTCGAATAATGTCACAGGCTTTAAGAAAACTTACAGGATCAATTAGTAGATCAAATACAGCCGTGTTATTTATTAATCAAATTAGAGAGAAAGTAGGTGTAATTTGGGGAAGCCCAGAAGTAACGCCTGGTGGACGTGCGCTAAAGTTTTATTCTTCAGTCAGGATAGATTTAAGGCGAGCTGAGTCTATAAAGTCAGGTACAGATGTTGTAGGAAATAGAGTACGCGCCAGAGTAGTAAAAAATAAAGTTGCAGCTCCGTTTAAAGTGGCTGAATTCGATATCATGTTTAATCAGGGAGTTAGCCTTGAAGGTGATCTTCTCGAAATCGGCGATGAAATGGGAATAGTTAAAAAGAACGGGTCCTTTTATTCTTTTGGTGAGACTCGGTTAGGACAAGGTAGGGAAAACTCAAAAACTTTCTTGCGAGATAACAAAGAAATAGCAACTAGTATCGAAAATATGATTAGAGAAAACGGCGCAATAACAAATTAAAAACGTTAATTTAGCCAAATCGATATTTATAAGGCCAAATCAAAATGTCTGAAACATCGAATGACGCTGCCAAGTCATCGGCATTTAGATTATTAAATTATAGACCCAGATCTGTCAGTGAAATCAAACAGAGATTGTTGCAGAAATATGATCAGGAGTCCGTACAAATCACTTTGTCTTGGTTGCTTGAAAACGGGTTATTGAATGATGAAAAGTTTGCCACCTGGTGGACTGAATCGAGGGTCAGACAGAAATTCTTGAGTTCATCTATGATTCGGAGAGAATTATTAGAAAAGGGCGTTTCATCAAATACCATAAACAAAGCACTCATCTCTGTGGATGATAATTTAAACGCAAGTCAAATAGCAGAAAAAATGGCCAGAAATGCTTCAGCGCAAGATTTAACTCACTTTAAACGAAAATTGTATAGCAAACTTATGCGCAAAGGTTTCTCCTCTGGAGTTGCTTTGGCTTCTATCGAGCGGGCTGGCGATTCTCTCATTGAAAGTAAAGAAATTAGCCTTGAACAGTAATTAGGTTGTAAAATAGTTTGATCACCAAGAAATGTTAAGTGAAATGGGTGATTAGTTAAAAGGTTTAGGGGTCCTCTTTTGGACGTGCCATATTGGTACATTATTCTTATATTAATATCTTTAGGTTTCTCCGCTTTCTTCTCTAGCGCTGAATCGGCTTTTTTAGCATTGCAAAACACACCGAGGCTTCAGCATTTGGTTAGTAGTGGTGATTCCAAGGCTCTTCGGATCCAACAAATGTTAAGTAGTCCTGAGCGCCTGTTAGCAACGATACTTTTGGGCAACAATTTGGTTAATATTCTTTTTGCCTCATTGGTAACTATGTTGGTAATGGACTTTATCAAAGACGAATTAGTTGGAGTAATTGTTGCGACTGTTTTGGGCACAGCGGTATTATTGATTTTTGGTGAAGTAATACCTAAAGCCTTCGCGGTCAGAAACTCCGAAAAGGTTGCCTTTGTTTATGCCAGGCCTTTGAAGATCGTAGAAATAGCTTTCTACCCAATAATTGTATCCATTCAATTTGTAAGTAGAACAATATTAGTTAGACAGATAGAGGATACCGGTGATCCTCCGTCAATAACGGAAGGTGAGTTACGGACTCTAATTGATATAGGAGAGGCTGAAGGAGCTTTTGAGCCAGAAGAAGCGGAGCTGTTAGAAAATGTATTTAGGTTTGGCGATCGTCAAGCTCGTGAAGTAATGACGCCTAGAACTGAAATTGTATTTGTTGAGCAAGAATCAACATTGCAAGATTTTCTAAAAGTTTATGCTGAAAACTCTCATACTAGATTTCCGGTGTTTCAAGATGAAACGGAAAATGTAACTGGCATAATTTCTTCTAAAGATATTCTTCAGTCCATCTCCGGCAATGGCATAAATATGGAAAAGGTGATTACAAAAGAACTAAGGCCTGCATATTTTTTCCCAGAGACAAAGCGAATCAGTGAATTATTTCAAGATATGCGTATGTCCGGTAGTCAGATAGCAATAATTGTAGACGAATTTGGTGGGGTTGCAGGACTTGTTACTCTAAAAAAACTACTAACCGAATTAGCTGGACCGGTGGGAGAGGAAGGTGAAGCACCAGAGGAGGAGTATGAGGCCATTGATGAATTCACATTCCAAGTTGATGGAAGCATGGATATAGATGAAGCACAAGAAGCATTTGCAATTGATTTACCACATGGTGACTTTGAAACTGTAGCAGGATTCGTTCTTGATCATCTGGGCCATATACCAGTTGTCGGCGAACAGTTTGAGTTTAATCAAGTAAAAGTAGAAGTATTGGAAATGAGAAAATTTAAAGTCGAGTCTATAAGATTGATCAAACCCTTTAGTTCAAAAGGCAAGCTTACGGAAACAAATTAGATGTCACGCGATACCGTTTTGGATATTAAATCAGTTGTTAACAGGTCGATTTTAGAATCAAATTTAACAAAATCACGTTTGCTGGTAGCAGTTTCAGGAGGTCAGGATTCTTTAGCATTAGTTCATGTGCTTAATTCGCTTAAAAAAGATTTATCTATTGATTTGATTATTGCCCATCTGAATCATAATCTAAGGGGCACTGAATCTGATATGGACTCAGAATTTGTATTGGAATTAAGTAATAAGTTGCAAATTTCATGTGTGATTGGAAATGCTGATGTTCAATCCTTAAAAGAAAATAGAAAATTATCTTTGGAAGAGGCTGCAAGGCAAGCTAGGTACATTTTTCTAGCAAATACTGTTGCCGATAATTCAGTGGATGCTGTTGTTATTGGCCATACTTTCACAGATCAATCCGAAACAATTCTTTTCAATGCACTCAGAGGATCTGGGTTAAAAGGAATATCTGGAATGAGAGAGATGTCAATTTTATCAATTGATGGGGTAAGATTTCCAATATTTCGACCACTTTTAAAAATAACTAGAGATCAAACGCTTCAATATTGCTTAAATAATGATTTACAACCTAGGCATGATTCATCTAATGATCTAGAAAGTATTACGCGAAATAAGATCAGGAACCAACTTATTCCGTCACTAAAAGATTTCAATTTCAATGTTGAAGAATCTCTAGTTCGCCTAGCTTCAAATGCGGCAGAGGCTCATGATTTTATTAATTTGTCTGCTAGCAAACTTATTGATCAGTATGTAATGTTTGAAGCAGACAAAATAGTCATAAAAAACAATGTCACTAGCTTGCATCCTGCGCTAATCAGTAACTTAATAATGCAAGCGTTAAATGAGTTGGGTGACGGGTTAAAAAATATAAGGCGGACTCATGTTAGGGAGATTATAAAATTAATGCACGGTGGCACAGGAAAGGAAGTAAATCTACCGAACGGTATTGAAGCTTATAGCTTTAATGATACGACTATTTTGTCATTCAAAAAAGATTTACCTTCAGTCAATATAGATGGGGAATATATTATAAAAATTCCTGGAATTACCAATATTCCTGGATGGGCTATCAATTCATCGTTCGAAAAAGCTGTAGACTCAGATTTTGTGAATAACGACTGTAAAACGGTTAAAGTCGATAAGCGATTGGCAGGCAATAGGGTATGGGTTAGAGGTTGGCAGTATGGGGACAGAATGCAGCCACTAGGAATGTTGGGCACAAAGAAAGTTCAGGACATATTTGTTGATCATAAAATTCCTAAGAATCGGCGACAGTCGATGCCAGTGATTTGCTCAGACCAAGGCATAATATGGGTAGCAGGATGCGGAATATCAGATTGGGCTAAGGTGACTGATAAAGGTACCGATGCTTTAAAAATCGCTGCAACGGAAATTCAAATCAAATAATTCTGTCAAGTCGAGGGTTTTGTGTAACCCCTGGAATTTTTCCACGTCTTGCCATAGGTCTACCATCAATCTCATGTATGTCAGCATTGAATGGATTTGACTTAGCGCTCGCGATATAAGATCCAACTCCGAAACTTTGAACAGGTGCGTTTGCTTCAATAAAACCCTTGATTTTTGCAGGCGTCATACCACCTGAAATAGAAATATCAACGTGTTGAAATCCGGATAGATCTAGACGGGCCCTAATCTCTTTGACTAGATTGATAGTTACGCCCCCTCTTTCCTGGGCTGTGTCTATTCTTATCCCTCTCAATCTATCTTTTAGTGCCCTAGCAGTCGCAATAGCTTCCTCCGCCTCATCTCTATGTGTATCTATTAATGCTATCCGAGGAACATCTTGCGGGGTGTGTTTGTCAAAAGCTTGTAATGCTCTTACTGTATCTCCCATTATTAAGGATAATGGATGAGACATAATCGCAATAGGAGTTACCCCGGAAATTCTAGCCCCCAGAATTGTTGCACATGAAATACATCCTGCTGTGATTGATGCATAGTCCATATTGGCAGAGACATTAGGATGTACGTTTTTCGCTCCGATTGAGTAAATTGGAGTGCCATTCGCCTCATCAACACATTCTTTAGCAGCTGTTGCCCAGCCGGTGCACGAAGATAAAATACCAGTTATTGCTGTCTCATAAAGGCCGATAGAACCATAAGGTGATTTAACTCTTAAGCATACTTCGCCAGCATCAACTGAAGAGCCTTCTTCAATAGCCCAAACTTCACTGCCGCTTTCTGGCAGGATTTTTTCAAGTAGTACTTTAACCTCATTCAAGCCACATAAAATGCCTGAAGATGAGGGTGAGAATTCTATTACCTCGACTGGATTAATGCCTTCACCACGCAAAATTTGCACGGTTTTTTGTAATGAGTTATCGGCTGTATCGCCGATCATAGTAGGACGTTTTATGTCAAATTCTGAATTAGCCATATTCTACTCCGACCTAAGACCTGTATGGGTCTTTGCTAATAAAATAACCATTTGTTTTACCATAGGCTATTCTATTCTATTTACGATATAAACTTAAGCTTAATGTATTTCGAATCATTAACTTATGATGTATTAACATGAAAATACTTGCATTTACCAGAATGAGTGTTAATTAGATCAAATATATTACTTTAATTTTGATTTAGCTAATCGGAGGCCACCGAATTTTAATCGAGCTAAACCACATAAGTCATATATAGCAGTGCTGATGACCTTAACACGGGTATCTGGATCGTCGGTCCATCGAACCGGAACTTCTTTAATAGGAAATTCACATTTATCAGCAATAATAAGTAATTCAGTGTCAAAGAACCAACCGTTATCTTTTATTAAAGGCACTATTCGATTAGCTGTAGATCTATTTATTGCTTTAAAACCACATTGTGCGTCATTAAAACTGACGGCAAATACTAATTGTATGATTTTATTGTATGCTCGAGACGTAAATTCTCTAGTCCTTGATCTACCCTCAACCACCGATCCTTTAATTAATCTTGAACCTATAGCAAGTTCATAATTGTTTTTTGTTATGGAATCCAGCAAAGGTCTTATATCATCCAATTGTGTTGATAAATCAATATCCATATACGCCACCACGTCTGAATTAGAAGATGTCCAGCATTGCTTCAATGCTCTACCTCTACCTTTTTGAGGGATTTTCACATACTCAACTCGATCATATTTAGTTGACAATATTTCCGATATATCGGCTGTTTTGTCAGTGGAACCATTATCAGCTATTGTTATTTGCCAACTGTAGTCTTTAAAGTGTGCGTCTAGAAAATGATAAATCGCTGATACAGAAGCAGCAAGAATTTTCTCCTCATTTAATACGGGTAATATAAATTCGACTGACTGGTTCATCTTGATGTACCTGCAAGTGGCGAAAATTTAATGATTAAAATGTCGCACATGAGTAAATACCATTGATAATCCTAATTCATTTGCTGATTTAATTGTCTCTTCGTCTCTTATAGATCCCCCAGGTTGTATCAATGCCACTATGCCAGCTTGGGATGCCATCTCAATATTATCCGCAAATGGAAAAAATGCGTCTGAAGCTAACACACTGCCTGATGAAGAATTACCCGCAGCGCGCACAGCTAGGTGGATAGAGTTTAATCGATTTGGCTGACCGGATCCCATTCCTACTAGTTGCCTATCTTTAGCCAAAACAATCGCGTTTGACTTCACGTGTTTTACTGCAGTCCAAGCAAAAGCAAGATCATCCAGTTGGTTTTTAGTTGGGGTTTTATCAGTCACCACGGTCCATGAGTCAGCATCCATTGGTTTTATGTCAGTTTGTTGTATTAAAGCTCCGCCTGATATATTTCTTATTTCTGTTTGCTCAGTTCGATTTTCATCGTGCTGAACTTCTAAGATTCTTAGATTCTTTCTTTTCTTTAACAGATCTAAAGCTGCTTCATCATAGCTTGGAGCAACTATTACTTCGTAGAACACTGATTTAAACGACTTTACGGTTTCAAGGTTAACTTTCCGGTTAAATCCTAAGATTCCTCCATATGCTGAAACAGGATCTCCTTCAAATGCAAGGTTATATGCTGAAGCTTGATTTTCATTTACAGCTAGGCCACATGGGTTGTTATGTTTAACTACCACTGCGGCGGTATCATCGAAGTCGGATACTATGTTCCAGGCAGCATCGGC
This sequence comes from SAR202 cluster bacterium, assembly GCA_022447925.1. Taxonomy (GTDB): domain Bacteria; phylum Chloroflexota; class Dehalococcoidia; order Lucifugimonadales; family UBA2962; genus UBA2962. The sequence goes on from JAKUTS010000005.1 coordinate 62,536, forward strand.
ATCTAATATATTATTAAAAGAAAGATCTTTGCCATGTATCTTGTTTGCGTTTGCTATCCCTTTGGAAAAGTTAGGATCTTTATACAGTGAGGCTGACTGATGAGGATTTTCGCCATATCTAAGAGTGGAAACCTTATCAAGGTTAATGGAAAATCTTTCTGGTTCATAATTTGTGCCTTCGATAAGATAATTACTGATAATAGAATCATATTCCGAAACGTGCTTAAAAGCTTTATGTGCTAGATGTTGTCGATACTCTAAATCAATTCCACCCAATCCGGATTTGGAAATATCATCCGCGATTTGGTCATAGTCTTCCGGATCTACAATAACAATTACATCCCTAAAGTTTTTAGCAGCAGCTCTTAGCATGGAAGGGCCACCAATATCAATATTTTCTAATGCGTTGTCCAGAGTGCAGTCTGGGTTAGATATTGCATCTGAAAAAGGATATAAATTTACAGCTACTAGATCAATAGTCGATATTCCATGATCGGATATTTGAGCAATATCATTTTTATTATTGCGTCTTGCTAAAAGTCCGCCATAAATTTTTGGATGGAGAGTTTTTACACGTCCATCGAGTATTTCTGGAAATTCAGTCAACTCTTGTACGGCAGTCACTTCAATTTTTGCCTCTGATAGTTGTTTGAAAGTTCCTCCTGTGCTTATAATTTCCATTCCCGAGTTGGAGAGTTTTTTGCCTAAAGCAACTACTCCGGTTTTATCATATACACTTAATATAGCTTTCATGTAGTTTTCCAAATAGTTAAATTATTATTTCTGATTCTGGACTGGATATTGTTTCTCCAACTAAAGTTGCATTTGGGATTGATTTAAGTATGTGATCCAAGTTACTTGGATCACATACTGCAACCATTCCTATACCCATATTAAAAACACGATTCATTTCATCAAAAGATATGTTGCCTTCTGATTGAATTAGATTAAAAATAGCGGGTACTTCCCACGATTCTCGATAGAATTTGGCCCCGATTCCACTAGGTAACGCTCTAGGCATATTTTCCTTCAAGCCTCCCCCTGTTATATGAGCTAGGGCCTTCACCTTACTTTTTATAAGGTTAGTTTCTTTTACGTATGAACGATGGGGTTCCGATATTTCCTCGGCTAGTGTGCGGCCCAAAGTATCAGAATACTTATTTAATATTGTATGATCATTTTCAATATCGAATACTTTTCGAATTAATGAAAAACCGTTAGTGTGTATTCCACTTGATGGCATTCCAACAAGAGTATCGCCTGGATTGATTTTATCTGGATTTAGTATTTCATCCTGTTCTACCGCCCCCACAACGAATCCTGCCATATCAAAATCATTGGCTGCGTATATGCCAGGCATTTCAGCTGTTTCGCCGCCTATTAGCGCACAGTCAGCACTTTTACAAGCAAGGTTCATTCCTGATACTAACTGATTAATAATAATCTGGTCGATTTTTCCAATTGCAATATAATCTAAAAAGAATAAAGGTTCAGCACCACTAACGATTACATCGTTGAGGCATGCATTTACAAGATCGATACCTAAGTTTTCATAATTGCCAGTCAATTTTCCAAGGAGCAATTTTGTGCCAACACCGTCGGTGCTTGATACCAAAACAGGATTTGTATAATTGGCTAGTTTATATAAGCCACCAAACCCGCCTATCCCAGATAAAACTTCAGTTCCCTGCGATGATTTTGCTATGCTAGCAAGAGAGTTTTTCAATTGTTCAGCTGAGTTACGATCTACTCCAGCAAGTTTATATTTATCTACAGAGTAATTACTCAAAATTAACCTATATTCTTGTTTAAAATTCGAGAGCTAGTTTGTCCATTTCAAGCTGAACTGGTATTGGGTGATTACCATTAAAACAACCAAGACATACATTGTCTTTTGAAATATTAACCGACTTTAATAAGCTCTCAATGTCCAGATAACCTAGGGAATCTGCACCAATGTACTCCCTGATTTCTTCGACCGATTTATTTGCAGCAATAAGTTCTCGTTTTGAAGCCAAGTCAACACCCAGATGGCAAGGCCATTGTATAGGTGGAGCACATATCCTTAAATGGATTTCCTTGGCACCACTTTTTTTTAACAAATTAACAACATGTGGTGTTGTAGTCCCCCGAACAATTGAATCATCTACAACTATGAGTCTTTTGTTGTTAATAATATCCGGGAGTGGATTAAGTTTTCTTCTCACTCCTAATTCTCTAAGTCTTTGGTCAGGCAGTATAAAAGTGCGACCAGCGTAACGGTTTTTGATTACTCCTTCTGCATATGGTATTCCAGAAGCCTTAGAATAACCGACAGCAGCAGCAGTTGCGCTATCGGGAATGCCGATTACTAGGTCTGCTTCGACAGGATATTTACGGGACAACTCGGCTCCCATCTCCATTCTTTGGGTGTAGACAAGTTTTCCGTCTAAACTACTATCAGGTCTGGCAAAATAGATATTTTCAAAAATGCAGGAAGCAGTACGCCCATTATTGGGTTTTTGATATATAGTATTTATACCTTTTGAATTTACCATTATGGCTTCTCCAGGCATAATTTCACGAATAAATTCAGCGCCAACATGGTCTAGGGCGCAAGTTTCTGAAGCAATCACCCAACCTTTACCAAGAGCCCCAATACATAATGGCCTTACACCCAAGGGGTCTCTTATAGCCATGATGCCTTCATTTGTTAATACCGTTAATGAATACGCTCCACTTAGACGTCTCATCAAAGAAGAACATCTTTGTCCCCAGTCAGAGCCAGGCAAATAAGTAAGCATATGTGCAATGATTTCTGAGTCATTTGACGTTTCAAAATCACAGCCCCATTCCGTAAGCTCTCTACGAAGTTCTACTGAATTAACTACATTGCCATTATGAGCAAGAGCAAGCTCTCCGTTAGGACCTTTGGACATAATTGGTTGAGCATTTTTAGAGTGACTACTTCCGGTGGTCGAGTATCTGGTGTGACCAATCGCTGAGAAACCCGGGAGCAGAGATATTTGGTCTTCCGTTATGCCTTGAGAAATAAGCCCCATTGCTGTTTTATGTCTAATCGTTTTGCCATCCCAGGAAGCAAACCCAGCACTTTCCTGTCCTCTGTGCTGCAGAGCAAACAGTCCAAAAAATGCAATACGGGTTGCAGCTTCATTAGGGGAATAAACACCTACTATCCCGCATTCCTCATGAATACCAGAATCAAAAGTCATATCGTTTTTATTTATACTAGGATTCATTAGATTGGCTCGGGAAGAAAGTAATATGTCTCATGTGTACCAATGTTAGAGCCAATACCTCATTAGTGGAAAACTATAATTGATTACCAGGTCTCACGTTCTCCTATTCTACGGGCTCTTATTGTAGAGGGTCAATTAACAAAACAAAGAATTTTTATAGTACCTTATTTTTTATTTGTACGTGATCAATATATATTGATCCGTTTTTAGTAACAAGGAACCATTTATAGTTACTTTTAACTGTCTAATAGGCGATTGAGGAACAATCGACTCAAAATTGACATCAATTATGGCTAAATATAGAATCCGACTCAAGTTTCTGAGCTTCCATCAATCTAAAAATAATTTAGGTTGATTTAAAAAGTTAATAAGGAGGTGATGGACGTGTTAAACACGGTTATTACTATCATCGCCGTCTTGATTGGATTGGGAGCAGGAGCATTAGTTGGATTTTACTGGAAAAAAATTGTTAATCGGAGACGATTACAAGAAGCGCACGAGGACGCTGAGCTTTTAAAATCTGAAGCTTATGAGAGCAAAAGAGCTATTATTATTGAGGCTAAGGAAGAAAGCCTTAGGATTCGAACAGCTACTGAATCCGAACTGCGTGAACAGCGATCTGAGATAAAGGACTCAGAGCGTAGATTAAGTAAAAGAGAAGAACAACTTGATCGCCGAAATCATAATTTAGAAATACGTGAAAAGACATGGAATTCAAAAGAAAAGGAGCTAGGGTTAGCCAGAAATGAAGTAGATGAAGTTCTAAGAAAGCAACTTGAATTACTTGAAAACCTATCTGGCATATCCAAACAGGAGGCTGAAAACCTTCTGCTGGATAAAGCTTCAGAAGAGATTCAGCATGAAGTTACACGTAGATATAGAGATTATGAAGAACGGATCAGAGAAGAGGCAGAGGATAAGGCCCGAAGCATAATAGGTCAGGCTATCCATAGGCTTGCTTCCGATGTTGTTTCTGAGATGACTATTGCTTCTGTTTCATTACCATCTGACGATATGAAAGGTCGTTTGATTGGCCGAGAAGGACGGAATATAAGAGCTATCGAGAAGGCTACGGGAGTAGATTTAATCATAGATGATACTCCAGAGCAGGTGACGCTATCTTGCTTCGATCCAGTTCGGAGAGAAATTGCGAGAATGGCAGTTAGTAAATTAATTGCTGATGGCAGGATTCACCCTGCTCGGATCGAAGATATTGTGTCTAAGTCTGAGAAAGAGATTTGGGCTAATATTTGGAAAAGTGGAGAGGATGCTGTATTTGAAACTGGCGTCCGTGGATTACACCCGGAGATAGTTAAGTTACTTGGTAAATTAAAATACAGATATAGCTATGGTGAAAATGTCTTGCTGCATAGTATTGAAGTTGGTAATTTGGCTGCCATGATTGCATCCGAATTGGGTGCTAACGTTAAAACAGCAAAGACCGGTGGTCTATTACATGATTTAGGGAAAGCGCTAAGCCATGAAGTTGAAGGTGGCCATGCCAAAATTGGTGCTGATGTTGCAGCTAAATACAAAGTTTCTAAGGCAATTTGTGACTGTATTGCTGATCATCATGATGATGAACCGCGATCGGTAGAAGGGTTTGTCGTTGCGGCAGCTGATGCAATTAGCGCTGCTCGACCTGGTGCGAGAAGCGATACTCTTGAACATTACATAGAGCGTATAGAAGCTCTAGAAGAAGTCGCTAATGGCTTTGAAGGAGTGGAAAAATGTTACGCAATTCAAGCTGGAAGGGAAATCAGGGTACTGGTAAAGCCAGATAACGTGGATGATTTAATGGCATCTGATTTAGCTAGAAAAATAGCCACAAAGATTGAAGAAACATTAGTGTATCCAGGTCAAATTAAGGTGACTGTAATTCGGGAAAGCAGATCGATTGAGTTGGCTCAGTAACGCTGCGAAGATAATAAGATTTTGATACATTAAAACAAGGTTTAATATATTGAATGTCAAATTATATGATAGTGATATATTAATTTAGTTATGTGTCAAAGTTAATGTTTGATTTAGATTTACATCTCCACAGTACCGCATCAGACGGCACTTTAAGTCCTTCTGAGCTTATCAATAAATGTGCTCAAAATGGACTTAAAGTTGTTGCACTGACTGATCATGACACTCTCAATGGTATTGGTGAAGCCACTAAGCAAGCTGAGGTGCTTGGCACTATTGAGGTTGTTCCCGGTATTGAAGTTAGTTGTAATTGGAATGGAACAGAAGTGCATATTCTCGGTTTATTTACCCGTGCAGACGATGCAAGATTGTCTGAATATTGTAGTAGAGCCAGAAAAAACAGACTATCTCGCAGTAAGAAAATAGTTGAACGGCTTCAGCAGATTGGAATCGAAATTAAATTTGAAAAAGTAACTGAGTTAGCAGGAAATGCAGTTATTGGCAGACCTCATATCGCAAAAGCATTAGTAGATGCTGGTTATGTGAAATATCCAAAGGAAGCATTTGATTTATATTTGGGGTCATCGCACTCATCTTATTTCCCAAGTAGCACGATATCTCCGATTGAAGCTATTGACTTACTTGTGGAATCAAAAGCGCTACCAGTTTTGGCACATCCGATGAGATCAAAAGTAAAATCTGGACGGAATCCAATAAGCAACTTATCCGAATTAATATCAGAACTAAAGCCTAGAGGTTTAGAAGGGATTGAGGTTTATTATGGTGATTACACAGATAGTCAGATTAGTAGACTTAGTTTAATTGCTAAGGAAAGCGATTTAATTGAATGTGGAGGTAGCGACTTTCATAACTCAGGTAACCCAGGAGAGCCACAACCTGGTACAGTTGGTCCGCCTATGTCGACTCTTAGCAATTTGAAAAATAGGTTGAAATAAATTAACAATGCTTAAGGTCAAAATTGATTGTTGAAATAGCTTTGGTAGTATGTGCTTTTATAGTAGGTTCTATCCCCATATCGTATATTGCAGGTCGACTTTTACACGGCATTGACGTGAGAAGCTACGGGTCTGGTAATGTTGGATCATCCAACATAATGCAAATTTCTGGAAAGAAACTGGGTTTAGCAGTGGGTATTTTCGATGCATTTGCTAAAGGGACTTTTCCGATTATATTAGTTCGATATTTGTACCCTGAGCCATGGATGATGTTTGCAGTAGGTATTGCACTGGTTGCTGGTCACAACTGGAGTATTTTCCTGAAATTTACAGGAGGTAGAGGCGTTGCTACTACTATTGGTGTGGTTTTTGGATTGTTTATGTGGAAAGAAATCCTATTACTTACAGTCGTGATGGGAGGAATGGGCAAAGTTTTGTCAAAAGACATGAGCGCATGGACTTTGTGCGCAATGGTTTTACTGCCCATATTAGCTTTAATATTCAACCAACCAATTGAATATGTCTACCTTTCGGTAGCAATGAGTTGCGTTATGTTGTTGAAAAGGTTGACTGGAAATTTTGAAAAGATAGATACAAAAAGACACTCACTTTTTATTGTGCTATGTTGTCGAGTAATCTGGGATAGGGATGTTCGAGATAGAGAAGTCTGGATGAGAAGGAAATTGGGTGGTTGAGTCAATTCAATAACCTCAACTGATTTCTGTTAACGGGATGCAATTGTTATTTGTTTCACAATATAATAGGTAAGTAGCAGCAATATAATAGTTTAAAATTTATAAATGGAAGTTGAATGTTAATAGACAAGATAGACTCTAAAATAATCGAAATTCTTGAAGTTGATGGCCGCACTCCTAACGCCTACATAGCTAAGAAAATAGGAGTTAGTGAAGGAACTATTCGTAGGAGGCTTAAAAAGCTCATAAGTAGTGATTACCTTCAAGTTAATGGAATAGCTAACCTGTCTAAAATTGGTTTAGAGTCTCAAGCAATAGTAGGAATAAAGGCAGAGGCTGATAAAATTGAAGATATTATCGATCAATTGAGTAAATTTCAAGAAGTTAAATGGCTATCGGAGGTTACCGGACAATACGATGTATTTTGTTGGGTAGCTTTGGGCACTCCCAAGGATCTCGGTAAGTTTTTGAGAGATAAGTTAGGGTGCATTGCCGGATTGCAAAGTTCAGAGACTTTTGTAAGCTTGGGCGGTATAGTCAAAAATGGTAATGGCGTAAAATAAATTACATAGCTTCAGTATTAATACATGGTTTTACTTGAACTTGACCGAAAATAAATATACATTTTCCTAACCTATATCTATGAGTAAAGACATTGCATAAAAGTATTGATTGTGGCTCGCTTCGCAAAACACATTTGAGTCAAGATGTGATCTTGGCTGGCTGGGTTCATCGGCGCAGGGACCACGGTAATATTATCTTCTTAGATTTGCGCGATCGATCTGGTCTAATTCAGGTGGTTTTCGATCCTAAATCTGCTCCTCAGGCTCACAATATTGCTGAATCCGTTCGAAATGAATGGGTTTTAAAAATTAAAGGTGTTGTATCAAACAGACCCGAGGGCACTATAAATCCTGATATGCCTACCGGCGACGTAGAAATTTTCGCAAATGATATAGAAATTATGTCGAGGTCGAAAACACCGCCTTTTTATATTAATGAAGAATCGGATGTTGATGAGTCAATACGGCTTAGATATAGGTACATGGACTTAAGACGCCCATTTATGCAAGAGATTTTGGTTTTGCGGCATAAGGTGGTTAAATTTATACGGGATTTTCTTGATAATTATGACTTTATCGAAATAGAAACTCCGATTTTAATTAAAAGTACTCCAGAAGGCGCCCGAGACTATATTGTCCCAAGTCGTGTTCATCCTGGAATGTTCTATGCCTTGCCTCAGTCTCCTCAACAATTAAAGCAATTGTTAATGGCATCAGGATTCGAAAAGTATTTTCAAATAGCAAGATGCTTCCGAGATGAAGACTTGAGAGCTGATAGACAACCAGAGCACACCCAACTTGATTTAGAGATGAGCTTTGTTCATAGAGATGATGTGCTGAGCTTGATAGAGGAATTAATGATTAATTTAGTGGAGTCTATAATTCCAGATAAAAAGATCAACAAGCCTTTTCCAAAAATTACGTATCATGAATCTATGGATCGATATGGAACAGACAAACCAGACCTACGGTTTGGTTTGGAAATTATTGATATTACAAAATGTTTCATTACTAGTGAGTTTCAAGTCTTCCAGAAGGTCATTGAAGACGGAGGTGTTGTCCAAGGAATCGTAGTTCCTGGTCAAGGAAACATGTCTAGGAAAAAGCTGGACAAGCTGGTTGAACAGGCTCGACAATTAGGTGCTCAAGGATTGGTTTGGATTGGCTTACCAGAAGAGCTTGCATCTGAAGACTATGATTTAGAAAACATTAGATCTTCGATATCCAAATATATAACTCAAGAAGAATTGAAAAAGGTTGTATTAGCTACCAAATCTTCAGCGAATGACCTGTTGTTAATAGTTTCGGGTGAAAAAAAATTGACGCAAACTGTATTAGGACAACTTCGAAACTCGCTTGGCCTGAGTCTAGAATTAGTGGATCAAAATCAGTTGGAATTTGCCTTTATAATTGATTTTCCTTTATTTGAACCTGGTGATAACGAAGGACAGTGGACAGCTGCTCACCATGCTTTTACTATGCCAAAAGAAGGCCAAGCAGCTAAATTGGAAACAGATCCAGGTTCCGTTATAGCAGATTCATACGATTTAGTATGCAATGGTTTAGAGATTGCCAGTGGCAGTATTAGAGTACATGATCGGGAATTACAAGAAAGAATACTAAAAGTGCTAGGGTATAACTTGGAACAAATAAATGAGCGGTTTGGCCAATTATTGGAATCATTTGATTATGGAGCACCGCCTCATGGAGGCATAGCACCGGGAATTGATAGATTAGTCATGGTGCTAGCAGGACTGGATAGTATCAGAGATACTATCGCCTTCCCTAAAACGCAGAGCGCGGTTGATCCCTTATTTGGTTCACCTGGACCAGTAGAAGACATCCATTTGGATGAACTAAAAATTAGGGTTCTTGATAGTGAATAGAAAAATCCTGTAATAGTTGATAAAAAGGATTGTTCAATCTACGGGCTTGATGGCCTGATGCTATAATTTCCCTTTTACACTTTATTCGAGTTTACTTTATTGCTCGGAGAGGTGGCCGAGCGGCTTAAGGCGCTAGTCTCGAAAACTAGTATGCGAGGTAATCGTATCGCGGGTTCGAATCCCGCCCTCTCCGCCATGCGATCTGACCGATCTGACCCACGAATAATAGGGAGAATTATAATTATTATACGGAGAGGTGCTAGAGTGGTTTAATAGGCACGCCTGGAAAGCGTGTGTACCTTGTAAAAGGTACCGCGGGTTCGAATCCCGCCCTCTCCGCCATAATTAAATCTATTTGATTTCCTATATTTCAAAAACTCCGCAAAAAGGGTCGATCTTTCGGTTTAATTTATTTTGATCAGTTATAAACTAAACTTGTGCTAGACTGAAATAATGTGTCCTTCTTCAAATCTTGCCACTAAATTTATGAACTATGTGTGACAGAACTGAGAGGATATTTTTCGGAATTTAAGCTGAATATAAAAATATGTCTAAGAATTTAGTAATAGTTGAATCACCGGCCAAAGCTCGTACTGTGGGACGGTTTTTAGGGAATAGTTATGTGGCTAAAGCCTCAATGGGCCATATTAGAGATTTGCCTAGAAAAACCTTGGGAGTAAAAGTCGATGATTTATCATTTACCCCAAAATATGCTTTAATACCTGATCGGCGTAAGATTATTGATGAGTTAAGGACGGCTGTTAAGAAAGCTGACAATGTTTATTTGGCAACCGATCCAGATAGAGAGGGAGAAGCAATATCTTGGCATTTGATCGCGGCTGCAAAAATCGAACCAACAAAAATCAAAAGGGTAGTTTTTCACGAAATAACCAAAGATGCGGTACAGCATGCTTTTGATAATCCCAGAGAAGTAGATTACAACTTAGTCGCAGCTCAACAGGCAAGGCGTATCTTAGACAGATTAGTTGGCTACGAATTAAGCCCGGTTTTATGGAAAAAAGTTCGTCCAGGATTGTCAGCAGGCAGAGTTCAATCATCGGCTGTTAGGTTGGTTATCGAAAGAGAAACTGAACACAATAACTTTGTTCCAAAAGAGTATTGGACTATTTCAGCAACTGTATCCAAAGATAAATCGGCCAAGACCTCGTTCGAAGCAAAATTAACTTCTATAGACGATTCTAAAAAAGATCTAGGGTTGGATAATGAGAAAAACGCCCAGTCTGTTTTAAGTGATTTGGGCAATGCTGAATTTAAAGTAAAAAATGTTACTAAGAAACAAACTATTCGTAGACCACCTCCGCCGTTCATAACCAGCACATTACAACAAGATGCCTCACGTAGATTCAGATTTAGTGCTTCCAATACTATGAGAGTTGCTCAGCAACTTTATGAAGGCCTTGACCTGGGATCTGAAGGATCAGTCGGTTTAATCACATATATGAGAACTGACTCAACCAATGTATCTAAATCTGCGATTATGGAAACGACTGAATTTATAAAAAATGAATATGGGGATAAATACCATTTGGCAAAACCCAGATTTTATAAAACTAAAGTCAAAGGAGCTCAAGAAGCACACGAAGCGATTAGGCCAACTTCGATATTTCATACTCCTGAAAAAATCAGAAAATATCTTAATAATGATCAATTTAGATTATATAAATTGATATGGAATAGAATGGTTTGTAGTCAAATGCCGGATGCATTATTTGACCAAACAAAAGTTGAAATCTCTGCAAACAAAAATAGTGATAAACAGTATTCATTTACATCGGTGGGAACAATTCTTAAATTCGATGGGTATAGAACGGTATACATGGAATCCGAAGATGATACAAAGGATGTTTTGCCTGATAAAACTAGACTTCCCGATTTAATAAAAGGAGACCATTTAAACTGTTTAAGTATTTCCAAGAAGCAGCACTTCACCGAAGCACCACCTCTTTACACAGAAGCCACCCTTATCAAGCTTTTGGAAGAAAAAGGCATTGGACGCCCAAGCACTTACGCATCCGTAATGGGAACCATACAAGATCGATATTATGTGCAGAAAGTTAACAGTCGTTTTGTATCTACCAAGCTTGGTAAAGTTGTGAATTCACTTTTGACTCAGCACTTTACCGATACTATGAATGTAGGGTTCACTGCAAAATTAGAAACATATTTGGATGAGATTGCAAGCGGTGAACGAGAATGGGTTCCAGTTATAAAAGAATTCTATGTACCGTTTCATAATTTGATAAAAAAGTCAGAAATCGATGTGGAAAGAGTACCGAGAAGTGAAATTGACGAAGAATCTAATGAAGTTTGTGAAACATGTGAAAGACCCATGGTAATTAAACTTGGCAGATATGGAAGATTCTTGTCTTGCAGTGGATTTCCTGAGTGTAAAAATGCACGACCTCTGGTAACAATTTTGGATGTTAACTGCCCGCAATGTGAGAGTAAATTGGTAGAGAAGCAGAGGAAGGGTAGAGCTAATAAAACTTTTTATGGATGTTCTGGTTACCCTGAATGTACTTTTGCGACTAATCGTAAACCTATATCGGAACCATGTCCTGAATGCAGCGGATTGTTAGTTATGTGGGGACAGAACAGGGCAAGATGCGTTAAATGTCCATATAAGGGTGCTGTAAAACAAGATGAAAAAACGACTGAACAGCTCGAAGTTGTAGTTTAAATTTATTTAGTTCAACGTACTTGTGAAAAGTAAAATCATGACTTCTGTAAGTAAACAGACAATCTCCTTTAAAAATGATGAATCTAAATGGACACAATTGTTAGATTCATTTGAACATCATGTGAAAACTGAACGCGGGTTATCTAATTTCACAATTCGTAATTACAGAAATGACCTAGCGCCGTTGTTTGATTTTATGCAGATTCAAGGATTGAGCTCGATAACTGATCTTAACCGGACTAACCTCAGGGAATACCTTGCTTGGCTTGTAGATATTGGTTATGTGAGGTCTAGTGTGGTTAGAAAACTAAGCACTTTACGAAGTTTTCTAAAATGGCTGGTTCGAGATGGAATTATTAAAACTGATCCATTACCTCGTAGAGGAGTGCTAAACACTACACGACGACTACCTAAGTTTTTATCTAAGGAAGAGGTGAATAAAGTTTTCGAAGTCGTTGATAATACATCGATTATAGGGCTGCGGGATCTAGCCTTGCTTGAATTAATTTATGCGGCAGGATTACGCGTTAGTGAGGTTCAGAAACTTAACCTTAGTGATATTAATGTTGTTAATCAGGAGCTCGTGGTTACTGGTAAGGGATCTAAGCAAAGAATTGCCTTGATTGGTAAGCCTGCTGCGAATGCAATTGAGCGTTACATGACATATGCGAGGGCAAAATTAGATCAATCAGGAAAAAGTAAAGCTTTGTTTCTGAATCGAACCGGAGGTCGGCTCAATCAGCGTACTATTCAAAAACGAGTTAATTATTATAGTGAATTAGCTGGTTTACAAGATGTTCATACTCATACCCTTCGACATTCTTTTGCAACCCATCTTTTAGATGGAGGGGCTGACCTAAGAGTAGTACAAGAATTATTAGGCCATTCGAGTCCGTCGACAACTCAGTTATATACACATGTTAGCAGCTCTGAAGCAAGGCAGATTTATTTGTCAGCGCATCCTAGAGCGATTAAGGACCATCCCAAATGATGAAACTATTAGTAATTAATGGACCAAACCTGAATATGCTTGGGAAGCGCGATGCTGACCAGTATGGAACTGAGACATTGGATCAAATCTCTCATCGCATGTCGGCAAAAGCCGCTGAATTAGATGTCAATCTCAAATTCTTTCAGTCAAATCATGAAGGAGACATAATAGATTTTTTACAGTCCAATTATGAGAATGCGTCTGGGATATTGATAAACCCCGGAGCATTAACTCATTATGGAATATCACTACGAGACTGTCTATCAGATGTGAAGCTACCATTTATTGAGATACATTTATCTGATATCCATGAACGAGAGGAGTTTCGGCGGCACTCCCTGATATCAGATCTATCATTTGAACAAATAAAAGGACATCGCGGAGATGGTTACATTATGGCTCTTGAAAGACTAGTTATCCACCTGCGAAAACAGCTAGAGAGTTGACTCAAAGACTTACAAAACTGCGTCAGAATATGGCGAGAGAGGGACTCGATGCCCTTTTAATTTCGACGTTTGAAAACAGACTGTATATTTCTGGATTTAGTGGCTCAGCTGGATTTCTGTTTATTACTGATTCAGAGCTAATTTTAGCTACTGATTCTCGATATACAGAGCAAGCCTCAATCGAATCAAAAGGGTTCACAATAAAGCGAGTGTCATCAAAGTTGGATTGGTTAATAGATTTGATCAAGATTACAGGTGTAAAAAGGGTTGGCTTTGAAGCAGACGATATTACCGTTAATATGCATCATACGCTTGTATCAGAAACTAATAAATTAAATTCTGGCCAAAGCAAAAAAATTGAAATGGTTGGAACATCAAATATTGTAGGTGATTTACGCCAGATTAAGACTAGTGATGAGATCCAAATACTGAAACAGGTGTGTTCGATAACTGATCAAGCGATGGACACTGTAACTCCTAGTATCGTAGCAGGAATGACTGAACAGGAAGTGTCATGGATGTTAGAGCAGGCAATGAGAAATTTGGGGGGAGAAAAGATGTCGTTTGATGTTATTGTTGCAGCCGGAGCAAATGCAGCATTGCCACACCACAGGCCCGATTCTTCAATTATAAAATCTGGTGATTCCGTAGTTATTGATATGGGGTGTGTATACCAAAACTATTGTAGTGATTTGACTAGAACAATTGTTATTGATCAACCTGATGATCGGTTTTTGCAGATATACAAAACGGTTCTCGATGCTCAAATACATGCTGAGGCAGAAGCGAGGCCGGGCATGTCCGGTGCGGATATAGATTATCTCGCTAGATCTATTATTAGTGATGCTGGTTTTGGAGACCAATTTGGGCATAGTCTTGGTCACGGTGTTGGTTTAGAAGTTCATGAACAACCGTGGATTTCTGCTAATTCAAAAAATATTATTGAGCCTGGAATGGTTTTTACTATTGAACCGGGAATTTATATACCTGGATGGGGGGGAGTGAGGATTGAAGATGTGGTCGTTATGAAAGAAACTGGGGTAGAGTTATTAAACAAAGCCAAAAAGATGAAAATTTGATGGGAGTACACGTATGACGATTGGTTATGGAGATCTAAAAAAGGGTATGGCAATAGATCTTGACGGTGAACCTTACGTAGTAGTTGAATACGAGCGTTCGAAAATGCAGCAACGTGCTCCTACAAGTCGCGTTAGATTTAGGTCGATAAAAACGGGTAGAGTAGTCGACCGATCTTTTAGTGGATTTGATGTGAAATTCAAGCCAGCTGCAGTTGAAAGAAGAACGTCTCAATATATATATCGAGAAGACGAGCTATATTATTTTATGGACCAGAAAACTTTTGAACAATTCCCACTTAGTGTTATTCAATTAGGGGACGACATTAAATATCTGGTAGAGCAGATTGAAGTGGAAATAATTCTGCATGATGAGGTTCCAATTGCTATTGAATTACCTATCACCGTTGATATGAAGATTACTGAGACAGGTCCATCTTTTAAAGGAGATACTGCTCAGGGTGGAACAAAGCCCGCAACATTAGAAACTGGTCTAGTTATTAATGTTCCTTTATTTATAGATGTTGAAGATATTGTAAAAGTAGACACTAGGTCTGCAGACTATATCTCTAGAGTATAGGATTTCATGGACACTCAAGTTTTTCCGGTATCACATCTCACCTCGTACATTCGTGATTTATTGGAAAAAGATGCTAATCTATTGGACATTTGGGTTACAGGTGAAGTATCAAATTTGGCACGACCAGGCTCCGGTCATAGCTACTTCAGTTTAAGAGAAGGAGACTCTACTTTAAGGTGCGCGATGTTTAAATATGCGGGCATGGGAGCAGAGTTGTTGAATGAAGGGGATAGCATAATAGTTCATGGTAAAGTGTCTATTTACCCTCAAAGAGGCGACCTTCAATTGGTCGTAGATTTAGTACAGCCCGAAGGCACAGGCGAACTTCAGCTAAAGTTTGAACAACTGCGTGCAAAATTAGAACAAGAGGGCCTATTTGATCCTTCAAGGAAACGGGAATTACCTAAGTTTCCTAATAAAGTGGCTGTCATTACATCAGTTAGTGGAGCCGTGTGGCATGACATTGTAGATGTTTTTCAACGAAGGTATCCGTTAGCAGAATTAGTGCTTTTCTCTACGTCTGTACAGGGGGAAGCTGCTTTACCCGAGATTATTGGTTCGTTTAATGAATTGAACTTACATAAGGGCATTGATGTAGTGATTTTAGCTAGGGGAGGAGGCTCGAAGGAAGATCTATCTGTTTTTAATGAAGAAGATCTAGCTAGAGCTGTTTTTAGTTCAAATTATCCTGTTATCAGTGCTATTGGACATGAAACTGATACAACTATAGTCGACTTGGTTGCAGATGTCAGGGCACCAACTCCTTCTGCAGCAGCAGAAATCGCTGCACCAAATCTAGTAGAAATTCGTGAGTCTATAGATATAAATTTACAACGTCTAAATATAGAAATAGAAAGAACAATTAAATCAGGTAAAGAATTAGTTTCATTACAAGATTCTCGAATCAGTGATTTGATGCCAGACTTTGTGTCTTTAAGAATGAGGATAGATGATTGGCTTAGAGTATCTGCAAATGAAATAGATTCCTTACGGAAAAATATTGACATCAATGTTGAAGGCCTTGTAAAAAGATTGAGTTCGTTGAGTCCTGCTGGAACAATGCAACGAGGGTATGCCGTTGTACAAAATCATGAGACAAATGAATTAATTACGGACTCATCAGTATTATCCATAGATGATAAAACGAGGATTAATCTAGCTCAAGGTGCGTTTATCGCTTCGGTGAATTCTGTTTTGGAGGTCAAAAATGAATAATGAACTTGAAAACGAAAAATCAGATGAGTCTTTTGAACAATTACTTACCAAATTAGATGAGACTGTTAGGAAGCTTGAGGCTGGTGGATTGTCTTTAGAACAGTCTACTGATTTGTATGAGCAAGGCCTGAAACTGGCTCGTGAATGCACCGAAAAAATCTCGGCTGCAGAATTGAAAATAACGAAAATACGAAATGAATACGGGCAAAATGTTAGCTCGGTAAACCAACAGTCTCTTGAGTTAGAATATGATTCAACCAGTGAGGCTGAATAAATAAGTTTTAATTAATGTGATCAAGTCAGACTTTCATATACATTCTAAATATTCCCCGGATTCACTACTTTCAATAGATGATTTAATCAGACGTTGTATTGCAAAGAGATTAGGCCTTATTGCGATCACTGACCATAATGCAATACAAGGGGCTTTGGAGGCTAAAGAAATTGCTCCATTTCCAGTAATTGTGGGCGAAGAAGTTACAACTGCTGATGGTGAATTAACGGGACTGTTTTTAAAGGAATTGGTGCCGAAAGGCCTGACAGCTCAAGAAACCGTAAAAATTATTAAATCACAGGATGGCTTAGTGTCAGTCCCTCATCCATTTGATACGTTTCGACGCAATGTAATTTCTCAATCGGCTCTGTCAGAGATAATAATGGACGTTGATATTATTGAGGGATTCAATGCTAGGAATACCCTAAATTCTGCTAATGATAAAGCAAAAGCTTTAGCATTAGAAAATGGGAAACCGATCACATCAGTTACAGATTCACATACATCTTATGAATTGGGTAGGTGTTATACCGAACTATCAATCAACTTGTCTGAAGAGGTTACGCCTTACGCTCTAATGGAATCCTTGGGTAATGCACATTTATATGAGAATAAAGTTACTCCGATGATCCACATAGCAACGACATTGACTAAACTTATTAAGTAGAAACAGGGTTTTTAGAGATATTATTCTATTTAGGTTGTTTGTAGTTTATTTACCCTGTTAGTTCATTGTTAGACTTGGCAGATAATTAATATACAAAGTCTTTGGTTCGGTACATTAATGATTAGAAAAATATTATACATACTTAATAACAAAGAAATTTATGCTGGAGGTCCGGGTAGGGCGCGTAATACAGTATGGGCTTCATACTTACTTTTGTCTGTAAACATTTTGTTTTTTATTGCAATGAGTTTCGCTGGGGGCTCCACCAACTCTGATGTCCTAATAGATTTTGGAGCTATGTATGGTCCTTATTTGGCTGCTGGACAATACTGGCGATTGGTTACGGCAATGTTTATTCATGTCGGTATTTTTCATTTGGGGTTCAATAGCATCGGGCTTTGGATATTTGGAAGAATGGCTGAGACTTTATTTGGGTCACCTAAGTTTGTATTAATCTATGTTTTGGCTGGTTTGTGTGGCGCTGTAGTCTCTTACATTTTTAACCCGATTGCTATTGCTGCTGGTGCTAGTGGAGCGATATTTGGAGTACTAGGAGCCCTAGCGGCCTTTTTCTTGACAATGTATAAAGATCCTAACGCACGAAAAAACCTTTATGGACTTTTAGGTTTAGCTGCCTTGAATCTTATTTTTGGTTTTTTAAGTGAAGGAATTGATAATTGGGCACATATGGGCGGCTTTGTGGCAGGATTTTTCTTGGGTTATTTTTTAACGCCTGTAAGTGGCTTTTTACATCCAGGTTTCGATGGCTTTTATGTGATAAACAAACTTAAAAATAGCTTTACTAGGTATATTGCTATATCGATTATTATTGCAGCCATTTTAGGAGGGTTTTGGTTAGGAAATTCAACTTTGCCAACCAACACTACTACAGAGGTTTTAACAGCAGAAAAGCTTTTGAAAGATGGTGATTATCGTGGAGCAATAATTAATATCGAAAAAGCTATAGAAATCGGAATATTAGGAGACGCCTTTTTAGGCAGGGCATATTTTTTAAGGGCGTTAATTATGGTTCAGTATGGCAACTTTGAGGCTGCTTTAAATGACATCGGTTATGCTTTGGTTAATGGGGATTCCGAGACTCGAGAAAAATCGGTGGAATTGCTGACAGAAATCAATGACTTGAGATGACAAGTTTTTGTGCGTTAAATAATGATTTAAGCTGATTTCTTCTCGTCTATAAGTTCGATTTCATTATTCAGGCTGTGCTGGAACAATTTACCATCTGCATTAGTCATTGATACGGATGAGATTCCTTTGATTGCATCAGCCTCAACTACACACTTGGTTATCCCAGATATACCAGGAATATGATACATCGTGTCAAGTAGGGTTTTTTCTAGTATTGTTCTTAATCCACGGGCACCAGTTTTGTTTTCAATAGCAATTTCTGCTGCGGTAGTAAGTGCTTCTTCAGTAAATTCCAGATCCACGTCATCCATAGCAAATAGACATTGATATTGTTTAACAAAAGCATTTTTTGGCTCGGTTAAGACTCTTACTAAAGAATCTATATCCAGTGCTTCTAGCCCCACTACTACTGGTAGCCTTCCAACAAACTCAGGTATAAAGCCGTATTCTAAAAGATCTTCTGAGTTCACATTGTCTACAATTAACGATTCGTCGGAAGCAGAATCGATTTTTTCAGCGTCTCGGAATCCGATGGTGACATTTCCTTTTGCCACTCTTCGATTAATAATTTCATTTAAGCCCTCAAATGCTCCACCGCAGATAAATAAAATATCATCAGTCTTTATTTGCAAAAAGTCTTGATGGGGATGTTTTCTACCACCCTGCGGAGGCACATTGGCTATTGTGCCTTCAATGATTTTTAAAAGCGCCTGTTGTACACCCTCTCCCGACACATCTCTTGTTATGGAAGGATTTGGGCTTTTCCTTGCAATTTTATCTATTTCATCGATATATATGATTCCATGCTCTGCTTTGTTTATATCGTAATCAGCTGACTGAATTAGTCTCAATAATATATTCTCAACATCCTCTCCGACATATCCTGCTTCGGTTAATGAAGTTGCATCAGCTATCGCAAATGGCACGTCAAGTATTTTTGCTAGTGTTTGCGCAAGCAAGGTTTTACCAGATCCTGCAGGGCCAAGTAACAAAACATTAGACTTCTGTACCTCCACTCCCTCATTTTCATGATTAGAAGTTATACGTTTATAGTGATTGTATACAGCAACACTCAAAACTTTTTTTGCCGTACTTTGTCCAATCACGTACTCTTCGAGGCGATCAAATATTTGTTTTGGATTTAGGCTTTTTGGAATAACAGGAGACGATTCTTTTGGTTTGCTGGGACCTTCTTCTGTGATGATCTGGTCACATAAAGTTACGCATTCATCACATATGAATACCCTATCAGGGCCTGCTATAAGTCTTTTGACTTGAGCTTGAGCCTTCCCGCAAAATGAGCATTGATAATTTGGAGTTGTCATATAGGTCTCTTTGAGTTTTATTTACGCACTAATTTAGTAGCTGGATACTTTATTATTTCTTTTCTGTCTTATTCTTATCTTTTTCCTCTGAAGACGATAACACCTTGTCAATTAAGCCATACTCTTGGGCTTTGTCAGAGGTTAAATAATAATCTCTATCGGTGTCCCTTGCTACTTTGTCATATGGCTGGCCAGAATGATGAGATATTATTTGCCGCATTTTATCTTGCAACCTTAGGATCTCTCGTGCAGCTATATCGATGTCTGAAGCTTGCCCTTGAGCACCAGATAATGGCTGATGCATATGTATTGTTGAATTAGGCAGAGCATATCTTTTACCGGGAGTGCCCGCTGTAAGCAAAACAGTTGCCATACTTGCAGCTAATCCTACGCATATAGTTGACACGTCTGGTCTGATTAAATGCATTGTGTCGTAAATGGCTAGTCCAGCATGGATAACTCCACCAGGAGAATTAATATATAAACTAATATCTCTCTCAGGATCTTCTCTATCTAAGTACAATAATTGTGCAGTTATAGTATTTGCAACCTGATCGTTTATTGGAGTTCCTAAGAAAATAATTCTTTCTTTAAGGAGTAATGAATATATATCAAATGCTCTTTCACCCCTTGCTCCGGTTTCGATTACCATAGGTATCATCGATTCTGGGTAAGCTATGTCTTCACTCATTTTTTTTGCCTTTCCTCGCAGTTTTAGCAGTTTTAGTCGTTTTACTAGGCGACTTTTTAATGACTTTTTTCTCTGATTTAATATTGGTCTTAGCTATAGATGATAGTTTTTTAACAGCTTCTTCAAACTGAACATCACCTCTTATTCTATCTTCCGCCTCTTGAATTCGCTGTTGTAGTTCTTTAGGTTTTATACCTGATTTTCTGACCTCGGCAGGGTTTATTGAGGCTTTCAACTGATCCAATCTTTCTTTTACCTGCTTATCATCAATCTCTATTCTCTCTTTATCCATAAAGCTTTGCAAAATATATGTACGTTCTAATCGTTCGATAGATGATTGACGCAATTCTTCTTTAAATTCCTCTTCTGTTTTTCCTGAATAACTTAAAAAATCTTTTAATTCTACGTTCATTCTGCTCAAAGACTGTTGTCGCTCTTCCATGATGTGGTCTAGTTCGTGTTCAATCAATAATGGAGGCAGCGTGATTTTCGATTTTGAAACTAATTCACTTACAGCTGCATTTTCGAAGTCCGCCTCATATTTTCGATTCAATTCTTGCTGTAATTCTTCTTTTAATGATTTTTTTAAATCCTTAAGATCTGGGTAACCATTGCCAACTGACTTGGCGAATTCGTCATTAGCTTCCGGTAACATTCGCTCCTTTATTTCAGTGACTGTGACATCAAATGAAGCTTCTTTACCGCCTATTTTGATGTCATCCGATCCAGATTCATACTCATCCGGAAGAATAATTTGAAACTTTTTACTTTTCCCTTTGCCTAGTCCGACTATCTCGTTACAAAATCCAGGTACTATCGTGTCGCGTTGATTATCTAATATTATTATGGAATCTTTTTTATCGATGAATGTATTGCCTTCTACATCGGCCGTGAAATTGATCGTCACAATGTCTTCAAGCTTGGCTTTACGTGTAACAGGTTCCCAAGTTGATTGATTTTCTCTTAACCGTTCAATTTGCTCGTTAACGTCACTAGCCTTCACTTTAATGGCAGAGATTTTTACATTTACTTTAGTATAGTCACCAAGTTCTACCTCAGGTTTTAAAGGAACTGTAGCCTCAAATTTAATGGGATCTAGGCTTACAAGGCTTATGCGAGGTAGCCCTCCGAGTTCCAGTTTTTTTTCTTCAATTACTTTTGATGTTACGTCCGAAACCATGTACTCGGCTATTTCGTTTATTAAATAAAGTTTCCCAAATTGTTTTTCAACTATAGAACGAGGTGCTTTACCCTTTCTAAATCCAGGTATGTTCACGCGCTGAACTACCCTTTGATATGAACGATTCAAATAGGGTTCAATGTCAGTATCATCTAACTCGATTTCGAGTTTAGTTTGACGTGCGGATTCCTCTTGTTCTGTGATATTCAATAACGGGTTTCTCGGGACGAATTGTCCATGAATAAGATCTTCTTGTATTTATGATCTGTATCTCTAATTATATCATGCCCAGATATAGAAATTGGTACTACTACAGATGTTATTTTTACTCTATTGTTGAGTTAGTTGCGAAACAGTAGGTTTTAACTTAAATCCAACAAGTTTTTCAATCCAAGCCGCTATTGATAAAAGTTTTTTTTCCTCGAATGGCTTACTAATAATTTGAATTCCTAAAGGCAAACCATCTGGCGTGACACCGTAGGGCAAGCTTATAGCTGGCAAACCAGCAGTCGTAATCGCTGCTTGCCATCTTGGATCGCCAGTAGTTGAAGCATCTGGCGGGCCTGCCTCTTTAGTAGTAGTTGTAATCACTACTTCATAAGGATCAATGATTTTTAATAGTTCTTGTCTATATAATTGTCGAACCTTTTCAGCTTTTATATATGTTGTGGCTGGTGTCAATTTACCAATTTCGATCATTCTGCGTACATCTGGTGCATATTGCTCCGGACTTTTATCAAAGCCTTTTGTATGAACAGAAGCACCGTTTACATTCATTACCATTCGGTGTGCAGCATGTATAAGGTCCATATCGAAAGGCAAATTCAATTCCTCAACTTTGACACCCTCATTTGATATAAGGTTTGTCAAAGCGGATACATGTGATTTGATTTCAGGATCACATTCTTCTAAGAAAAAAGATTGTAGTATGCCAATAGATTTTGGTTTAAGTTCAAAATGTTGGTCAAAACTGAGATCTTCTGAAGAAACATATGAAGAATATTGATCTTTAGAATCTGGTTTTGCCAATACAGATAATAATAACGCAGCATCTTCCACTGTTCGAGAGAAAAAACCCATAGTATCTACAGACCAGGAAACAGGATGGACTCCGTATCTACTGATTCTCCCCATTGTTGGTTTTGTTCCAATAACTCCGTTGTATGCAGCTGGCCTAAGGACTGATCCCGCAGTTTGAGATCCCATAGCCAGAGGAAATATGTTAGAAGCTACACCAACTGCCGATCCTGTACTTGAACCTCCCGGAGTTCTATGTTTGTTCCAGGGGTTTACGGTGGGTGGTGGATCACCGCATGCGAATTCAGTGGTAACAGTCTTTCCCATGATTATCGCACCTGCTGATTTAAGAAGAGCCACAGACGTGGCATCGAACGTTGGAATAGAATTCTCATATATCGGAGATCCGTGTGAAGTCTTAATTCCCTTGGTATTGAATATGTCCTTTATCCCTACAGGAATACCATGTAAAGGACCATCAGGGTTTTGGGTTTGAAGTATCTGATCTTTTTGTTGGGCATCTCTAATCACTCTTTGTGTATCCAATTCTGCCCACAAGTTCAATTTTGGGTTAAGCTGTTTCGAGCGGTAAAGTAAATCTCTGACCAAATCCTCACAACTTAGTGAGCCGTTTCTAATGTGGCATGCTGCTTCAGCAGCTGAAAATTCATGTGGTGACATGTGGAATCCGTGTGATTGTCATAAAACTCTGTACAATATTGGTATTTTAGGAAACTATACAATAATTTGAACTGAGGATATAGATATGCCATCTTTTACTAATACCGAACTAAACACTTTTCTAACAGAAAATGCGAATATAATGAGGCTTTCAACAATGGAGCCGGATGGTCACCCGTATGTTACGCCTGTCTGGTTTGAATATACTGAAGATACGTTTAATATTCTAGGCAGGAAGCAAAACAAATGGGTTGAGAATATACGTGGAGAAGCTAAAGTGGGCGCATGTGTGGACACCTCTAACGCCCCTTATGCCAGGGTTATTATTAAGGCCACGGCCGAAATAGTAGACGATAATTGGTTTGGAGATTGGGTATCTATGGCTACTAGATATATGGGAGAAGAAAAAGGTAGCGAATATTATAATTCTACTAAAAATATTGGTAGAGTATTCATCAAAATAAAACCGTTAAAAACAATTTCTTGGTATGGCTCAGACTGGCATCCAAAATATTATAAAGATTTTGGAAGACCCCCAAAAGCTAATTGAGGTTTTGATAGATAGACGAATCTTTAAACGGAATCAACAATTTTAAAAAATGAAAGATGGGAATGCTATAAATGACATTAAAAAATCGGTTAAATGATGACCTTAAAGATGCTATGAGAAAAGGCGAGGTGACTAAAAGGGCCACTATACGCTTGATGCTCTCGGCATTACGAAATGAAGAAATAGCACAGCAAAAAGAATTGGCAGATGATGACATATTACAAGTAATTAACAAGCAAGCTCAGCAGAGGCGAGAATCAATTGAGGCATATAAATCCGCAAAAAGAGATGATTTAGTTGATAAAGAGCAAGCTGAACTTGATATTATAGCTTTATATTTACCAGAACCGCTGTCAGAGGTCGAAGTAATGCAAATCATCGAAGAAACAATTACAGAACTAGGCGCATCAGGTCCGCAGGATATGGGGAAAGTAATGGGTAAAATAATTTCGCAAACCCGAGGTAGAGCTGATGGCAAGGAAATCAGTAGTAAGGTTGCAGAATTGCTTCAAAACATAGGGTAATAACGAGCAAAATTTATTTTACCGGTGTGGCAATTCCTAAAAGGTTATAGTTATCTTAACCATGCCATCTGTTCTTTTTTCTGCAAAATCAAAAGCATCTTGTATTTCTTCAATAGAGTATTTATGAGACAGTATTTTATCCATGTCGATTTCATTTTTGTAAATAAGGTCTATGGATTGTTTAACTGAAGTCAAACCATTTTCATCCTGACTTCCAAAATTTGAATTTATAGTTAATCTTTTTGAGAAAAAGGTATTCCAGTCAAAAGGGATTGTCTTAAGGGTGGTAGGTAAGCCAAAGCTTTGAACTCTACCGGTAGGCTTGCAGATTGCCATGGCCTGATTCAATGTTTCCGCGCTTCCGACTGCTTCAATAACTATGTCAACTCCAGTGCCATTTGTAATGTCCATAATGGCATTAGTTGCCTTTTCACCAGTGAATTCTATCGTTACATCTGCGCCAAAACTTTTAGCGATGTTACGTCTATGATCAATAGGTTCAATTGCTATTATTTTTTCTGCTCCATATCTTTTCAAAATAAAATTATGAAATAGTCCCGCGGAGCCTTGCCCAATTACTGCGATCGTCTTACCTTCGATATCGCCAATAGACTTACTAGAGTATTCAACAGTAGCCAGTTGTTGAGCCATCATAAGCTTGTTTTCATTACTATTTTTAGGCAATTTGACCAGATATTTGGGATCAATAGCTTGATAGTCAGCGAAAGTTTTGGACGAATATATATTTGGAACAGTTAATACAGTTTCTCCTATACTAAAATCTGGTGATCTGCTCTCTATTACCTCTCCCACACCTTCATGACCAGGCGCTCCATACGGTAAAGGAAAATCCGATGCGTAAGCGGTATAACCCATATTTACTACATGTAAATCACTTCCACATATTGAAGCTAACTTGGTTTTAACAAGAACCATATTGTCGGTTAGTTCGGGTACTTCAACCTCTTCACAGATTATGGTTTTGAGCTTGATTGCGCGAGCGGCTCTCATCTTTTTCATTAGAATATCTTTTTAGGAAGTTTTTAAATGACTGTTTAGATTCAGCGAGTATATCCGATTTTCAAAACGAATGTTTATGCTTATACCGTTGCAGTCGCAATGTTAGTAATATATCTTCGTAACGTACAAAAAAAACGTAAATTTAGGAGAGGAAATTGATATTAAGACATTGGCATACTGGATTCGTTGTAAAAGATATAGATCAATCTGTTAAATTTTATGTAGATGGACTTGGAATGAAATTAATCAGAAAATTTCACAGTAAAGGAGCAGCTGCAGCAAAGGTAGTAGCATATGAACCTGTGGAAATGTCAGGCGCTTTGTTAGAAATTGCCGACGGTACTATTCTTGAGTTGCTGCAATATATCGTGCCAAGCAGTAATGGTGCACAATCTCAGGAAAGAAATGTTACTGGAGCTTCACATATAGCTTTAATAGTTGAAGATATATATGCTACGTTAGATAGGCTTGTAGAGTTTGGCGGAACAAAATGGAATGATCCGGCAGAAACTGAGCCAGGTAAAATTTTAAGTTATGCGCAAGATGTTGATGGAAATTGGATAGAGTTGGCTCAAATAGATCTGTCAATCAATAAATTAACTTAAGTTTCCTATCTAAATTGGAGTATTTATGGAACCAAAGTTACTAAATATATTGCCTATGGAGACCACGGTTAGCTCTGATGGCCACTTAATTGTAGGTGGATGCGATGTTGTAGAGCTGTCAGCAAAATATGGGACTCCGTTGTATGTATATGACGAATCGACAATTCGTACAATGGCGGAATTGTTTACCAAAGAATTTTCAGACAGGTATTCAAATAGCAGAATTTTGTATGCTTCAAAAGCATATATAAACCCCAGTATTGCAAAGCTATCTATAGAGCATGGATTAGGCATTGATATTGTTTCAGGAGGTGAATTGGCGGTCGCCGCATCAGTAGATTTTCCAGCTGAGGACATTTTCTTTCATGGTAATAATAAAAGCCGTACGGAAGTTGCTGAAGCTATTGATTATGGTATCGGGCAGTTTGTGGCAGATAGTTTCTATGAAATAGATTTAATCAATGAACTCGCATCTAATCATAATAAGGTTCAAAACGTAATGCTTCGCTTATCTCCAGGCATAGACGGACATACTCATAAAAAAACTACCACGGGTATTCTTGATACAAAGTTTGGATTTTCGATAGAAACGGGCGACGCAGAAAAAGCAATTAAATATGTTCTGACTTGTAAGAACCTTGATTTGACTGGGATACATTTTCATTTAGGCTCTCCTATTTTCGAAATGGAGCCATATGATTTAGCTATTAGAAGTGTGATTGAATTTTTATCTCCTTTAATAAAAAACGGATTCAATATGCGCGACTTTAGTCCAGGTGGAGGGTTTGCCGTCGGATATACCTCTGAAAAGTCTCCGCCAAATATAAGCGAATATGCTAAAACTATCGTTAAGGCTCTGACAGAGAGTTGTGAACAATTTGATATTCCGTATCCTCGCCTTTTGGTTGAACCAGGACGTTCCATAGTAGCAAGAGCAGGTATAGCTCTTTATAAAGTAGGCGCAATAAAAGAAATACCTGGATTAAGAAAATATGTTTCAGTAGACGGTGGGATGGGAGATAACATTCGACCGGCTCTTTATGATTCTAAATATGAGGTAATAGTTGCCAATAAGCTGAACGTTACAGATACAGAGGTAGTGAGAGTAGTGGGAAAGTATTGCGAGACGGGTGACATTTTAGCTCCTAGTGCAGATTTACCGAGATGCAATACTGGCGACTTGATAGTTTTACCTACTTCGGGTGCATATGGAATGTCTATGTCTAGTAATTACAACTTAAATCCTCGGCCAGCGGTGGTAATGGTGTCAAATGGAAATTCTAGAATTATTCGCAGAAGAGAAACATATGCTGATCTAATGAGATGTGATGAATTTGAATAAGATTGCAACGGGCTGAGAATTAGATGGTTGAATCAAGTACTGTAATTGGCCATCAAATGGCCCTAGATAGATTGTCTGCTGCCATTTCTAAAGATCAAAACTCGCATGCATATTTGATTACTGGACCAGATAGTGTAGGCAAGAATTGTGTGGCTAACTATATTGCTTCAGCTTTAAATTGTGAAAACACATCTCAAATACCATGTGGTCAGTGCTCTCAGTGTAATCGCATTTCTAGAGGTGTTCACTCTGATTGTGAAACAATTTCGGTTGACGTAGATGGAAACTTGCATGGCGATGGAAATAAGAGAACCGTAATTACCATAGATCAAGTGAGAAAAATCATTCGAGAATCTTATTTGAAACCATATGAAGGTAAATATAGGGTTTACATTATTCAACAGAGTGAGCGAATGAGCGAAGAAGCATCAAACGCATTACTGAAAACTTTAGAAGAGCCGCCCGAACAAGTTGTAATAATTTTGATATCGTCTGTACCTGAACAAATTTTACCGACCCTTGTTTCTAGAGCTCAGCTGATATCTTTAAAAAAAGTCAATTGGCATGAATTACAAAAAGGATTAATTCAAAAATTTCAGTTGGACAATAATGTAGCAGAAGAGCTTTCAAAAACGTGTGACGGCAAACCTGGAATTGCCGTGAAAATTTTAAACGACGAAGAGTATAAAAAGTGGAGATCGGACGCTCTGGATGAGGTTGAATTTTTAGCAGAAGCTAGTTCTTATTCCCGTTTTATTTATGGTGGATCTTTGTCTAAAAGATATTTAAAAGATCGTGATGCTTCAATTGCGGTTCTAACTTTGTGGCAAGAGTGGTGGAGAGACGTTTTAATATCAAGTTATGGTATAGACGACTCGATAATAAATCAGTCTCGTATTAAAAAGATTTCATATTACGCAAATCGTTATGGATCGCCTAATTGTGCCCGAAATGTGCGTATGTTGACTGACACAATTGAGAAGCTCAAGAAAAACTTTAATCCATCGTTGACTTTCGAACAATTGATGTTGAGTATGCCGACTTTAACTTAGATAACAGTTAATAACCTGTAAGGATTTTATTAAAGTATAAATTTTTCTATGAGTACAGCTAACAGAGGCTAAAATTGGTCCAATTCCCACGACTTAACTTTTTGGACTCGTATTATTCAGTTGTTTGAGGAACTAGCCAAGGTATGAATGGTTGCCACTCAGATAGAATCGTACCTCGTTCAACCAGATAAAATGGATTAGGCCTAGGCGGAGAAGGTTCTTTAATCAGCTTCATTCTTGCCTCGGAAGGATTTCTCCCGGCTTTTCTATGGTTACAGCTACTGCATGCTGAAACCACATTATTCCAATCATGCTGCCCGCCCTTAGATCTAGGTGTAACATGATCCAAAGTTAATGTTTTTGAGTAAGTTCCACAATATTGACAGGTGTGATTGTCTCTTACAAATACTCCAATGCGAGAAAGCCTTCTCCCGTGTATGGGAATCTTCACCATGCGATGTAGTCTTATTATTGAGGGTATATTAAATGCTTTCGATACTGTATTGATTTGACCAACGGAGTCTTGCATCAACTCTGCTTTGCCTAAGTCCAACAATACTATTGCTCTTTTTGTATTACAAACGTTGAGAGGCTGATAGTTTTGATTCAATATTAAGACTGGATTGTTCAGCATCATTCACATTTTATGGTAGCGATTTTATTTTACTCTACTCTGCTCTACTCTACTTGCTCACTTAACATTTGTACTGAGATGTCATAATCATCTGGTACAAATCCTATAGCGTCAGCCGGAATATTTTCCACTACTTTTACAAAAGTTCTTACAAAACTCGAACCACTCAAAAGGTTATTTAATGACTGGTTAGCATCGAAAGAGTCAAGGTTTATAATTTCTAGAGCTGAATCCCCGGCAAAATCTGGGATTTCGAAAGTGTACGCAACTCTTGTCATACCCATAATAATTGCTCCACAGATAAAACCAGCCAAAATAATTCCTACCACTAAGCCACCTAGTTTATCTATGAGAGATGAGATTCCAAAACTTGCTACTGATATCAGTGGCTTAATCATGTTTGAAGCTAGTTTTGCTATCACTATCGCTAATATCATGATCACTACATAAGAAATGACAGATACCGTTCTATCACTCGATATTGTGTTAGACAAAGATGAACCTATATTATCCGAGTAATGACCGGCTATTTGCCAGCCAATTACTATTCCAACGAGAATGAACACCGCGCTGAAGAGTCCAGTCTTCAAGCCGTAAAAAATCGCGATTATCGATATCAAAACAAAAACAATATCAAGCCAATTCATATTAATTTATCTTGCCTTTTGTTTGTTAAATAATGATCCACATGGTTACGATACACATCGTTAATTACAAGGACAATGGCTAAATATTATATTTTCAATAAATTCGAGCGTAATCCTTGTTTTACTTAACATTGACAGTTAGGTCGGGTTCAGGTTTTCCAAGAGCCCGCGGTACCAACCGCTCTAGTTCCTCTAAGGTCCATTGTTTATCAGAATATATGTGCCTTGTTGGAATTCTACTGGAGTATAGTGACATATCCCAACCTTGCGTTTCAATTACATGACCAGATATGTTGCTGGCATTTTCTGTGCATAAGTAAACAATTTTGGCCGCATTATTGTAGGGGTCTAAAGATTCTTCTGGCATTGTATTGCCAAGAAGTTTTGCTGCTCCAGTCATATCTTCTCTTAGGTCTTTTGATGAATCAGGTATACTAGCTACCATCCTAGTGTAGCCTCCAGGATACACAGCGTTAACTGTTATCCCATGTTTCTTTAGTTCTAAGGAACTGGATCTTGTGATACCAACCATTGCTTCTTTTGCAGCTGCATAATTGGCTTGGCCGGTTGATCTTAAACCAGATATGGAAGCGAGCAGGACGATGCGGCCGTATTTTTGGCTAATCATGTGCGGCAACGCATTTTTAATGATGTTGAATGCACCGTGTAAGTGCACTTCCATAACTTTATCCCATTCGTCCTCCGCCATATTAAAGATCATCCTGTCTCTTAATATGCCCGCGGTATGGCAAATTATGTCTACCTTACCGAATTCATTCAAGGCAGATTTAATAATTCGACCACATGAATCATAATTGTCTATCGATTCATAGTTCGGTATTGCTGCACCGCCGTTTTTGTTTATCTTTTCAACAACTAAATCGGCTGAATTTTGAGATGATCCAGTTCCGTCAAGGTTGCTACCTGCGTCATTTACAATCACAGATGCACCTTGCTTGGCCATTAACTCTGCTACGCCGCTACCAATTCCACCACCCGCTCCTGTAACCACTGCGACTTTCCCTTTAAGTCTCATTTTCGATTATCACTTATTGTCTTCTCGATTGTTTTTGGAACTAGCGAATCTAAATCTTCTAGTTCAAATCCACCCCATTTAGAAATCGTATCGATAGGTTTTGGTTCTTGGTATATAAATATTGAATCTTCTTTTGTGCCAAATGTTCTTCCGCTTATTGATTGCATTGACTTAAGACAGAAACTAGCTGCTAACACAGACGCTGACACTAAATCACTAACACATATCGCATTGCATGTTACCCCATACTTCGCCATATCTCGTGCTACAGTTCTGGTCATTCCAATTGTTCCTTCTGAGGTGGCAGAGCAGTCTATGAGATTTTCTACACCTAAACCTGCATCCGAGGTCAAATTTGTAATAGTACCAAACTCCTGGCTTCTCATTACTTTACATGCAAATTTTGTTACTACGAACGTAGATTTTAATCCATGAAGAACAGAACCATAGAATTCATTAGGTTTAATATCTTGAATAGATTTGGTTGTGCAAATATCAGGAGTGTTAATTAAAGAATCGAGTTTTTGATACTTGTCAATTGTTTCAGAAACCAAACGATCACCATTATCGTAAATTGAAATATCAAAATTGGTAAATAAAACCTTTTCGGTTATGGCAAGTATTTTTGATTTCAAAGACTCATCGGTCTTGTTAGAAAAGTTTAGTGCTAAAGAAGCCCCTTGTGTTGCACAATACAAAGCTATATGCATTCCAGCGTCACTTCCCGCATTTGTAATTAATATGACTTTATTTTTAAGTTTTAAGGATTTATCTTGCATTTAATTTGATATATATGACTTAAGTTTATAATGGGCGACCTTCGCTATCTGAATGTACTATTTCATATCCTAGGTTTTGTAATTTTAAATCTAATTGAGACATGTCTCCAATTACCAAAATTAAATCTGGCCCTGATTTCATATATTGTTCAGCTACTCTTTGAACGTCTTCTATTTTTACTTTTAAAATTTCTGATGGATATGAAGCATAATAATCATCTGGTAATTCATATAAAGCAATATTAGACATTTGATCTATTAGTTGACTGATAGTTTCAAAGTTAGATGGTAATCCCCTTAATACGTTGTTAATTGCGTCATCAAACTCAGTTTTTGTTATAGGTTTTTTATCACGTATGTCTGATAGTTCTTTAAACGTCTCAATTAGAGCTTCTCTAGTAACTTCAGTTTGGACAGCTCCTCCCGCAAAAAAAGGAGATGGGCCATTCAGCCATTTTATGGATGACATATATCCGTAACTGTATCCTTTGTCTTGTCTTAGATTTGAGTTCAGTCGAGATGAGAATTCACCGCCTAAAATCTGATTAAAAATAGTTAAAGGCAAGTAATCTGGATCTGATCTTTTTACCAAGGCTTGTCCCACCATAATTACAGATTGTGGAGCCTCTGGTTTGTTTATTAGATGGATTTTTTCTTTGCTATCGACATTAACTGAATGCGGTTTGTGGTTTGCATATTCAATAGATTGGGGTTCCCAGCTACCAAATAAATCTTTTGTCATTTTCACCATTTCATCCACATCGAAATCTCCTGCAGTTAGTAATATCGAACCTTTCGGTCCAAATAAAGATTTATGACATGCCATTAAATCTTCTCTAGTAATTTTCGATATAGACTCCGCACTTCCGTATATAGGATGTCCTAGAGGACTTTCCAATCCATAGAGTAGGCCCTTGGCTGCTCGCGCCGCTATAGCGTTCGCGTCGTCACTAATTCTCGATAGGTCAGCGAGTTTTTGTCTCCTGATGCGTTCCATATCATCTTTTGGGAATACAGGATTTAATATTATTTCCGAAAAAATCTCATACACTTCATTCAGTGAATTTTGTAGACATTCGGCCCAAATGATCGTTCCATTTTCCCTGACATGGGCCGAGATATTGGCTCCTTTGTGTTCAAGTATCTCTGCAATTTCTTTACTTGTATTTTTGGAGGTTCCTTCCTGAAGCATTGATACTGTGTAGTTGACCAATCCAGGTAAGGCTTTAGGATCTTCTACAGAGCCAAAAGGTAGGTATAAACCGAAAGCAACCATCGGTAGTTTTGACTTTTGAATACTCAATATTTGTAAACCGTTTTGCAGTTCTAATCTGCTAGGGGTCGGGGCAGTAAAAAACGATTCTTTTGTTGGTAAGGGCATTTCTGATCGATTGAAAGAAGATTTATTTTCCTTCAAATTTTCGACAGGTACTACCCTCAGCTCGACTTTTTTGTCACCTAGAAACTGTTGTGCCGCTTCTGAAACATCTTTTGCCGTGACGGACTCATATTTATTTATGTGCTCGCTTATTAGGTCAGGATCATTTCCGATTACGTTAAAGTAATTTAATTGATCTGCAATGCCTCCAAACCCACCCAATTTCTCTAGGCCTCTGACAAATTGCGATCTTATCTGATTCACTGCGAATTCCATTTCCGCTTTATCTGGGTTGGTATTTGCTATTAAATTGATTTCTTCCGTTAATGATGCCGCTATTTCATCAGTTGACTTGTTTGGTGAAGTTGTCGTTTGAATAATAAATTCGCCAGAGATTTCTTGAGAATAAGAAGCTACAGATACATCCTTAGCAATCTCTGTGTCATGCACTAATTTTCTGTGCAGTCTCGAACTTTTACCTTGCCCAAGTATTACAGCAAGCAAATCTAGTGAGGGTTCATATTCATTGAATGCGTGTGTTGTAGGCCAAGTACAATATATTCTTTCCAACTGAACATTATCGTATGTTACTAATGAAGTAGTACCATACAGGGGCGATTCCATGCTATTCATCCTACTAATTGGGGCTCCAGGGGGCAGGTTGCCGAAAGTTTTCTCTACTAGCTTAAGAGTTAAATCAAAATCTATGTCACCCGCAATTGATAGGCTTGCATTTGACGGGACGTAGAATTTCCGGAAAAAGTCCTTAACGTCTTCGAGGCTCGCGTTATCGAGGTCTTCTTGGCTACCGATTGTAGGCCAATTGTACGGGTGCGGTGAGGGAAAAACTTCTGGCTGAAGCATCAAATAAGCTTTGCCATATGGTCTGTTCTCATAACTTTGTCTACGTTCATTTTTAACGACTTCTCGTTGTATATCAAACCTTGTTTGATCTAATGCATCTAGTAAGAAACCCATGCGATCCGATTCCAGCCATAGGGCCAACTCTAGGTAATTGGAGGGAAGATTAACCCAATAATTTGTCCTGTCGGCATTTGTGGATCCGTTGATAGAAGCACCTATCTTTTCCAAGGGTTCAAAGTAGCTCTTGTTATGATTTTTTGAGCCCTCAAACATTACATGTTCGAAAAGATGGGCAAAACCGGTTTTGCCGATCTGTTCATTTTTGCTTCCAACGTGATACCAGGTGTTTACGGCAACGAAGGGAACCGAAGAATCTTTATGCAAAAGGACTTGTAGTCCATTACTTAAAATATGTTTTGTATACTTGATTGAAATCATATGGCTTTATTAAATATTAGTTTTTAGTTGATTAGGAACTCTAGGTGGAATTATATCAAGCTTGAACTAACCTTTACCTAATAGTACCGTTTAATGTATTATAAAAGTGTTGTAACTAAAAATTGAAGTTACGACTAAATTGATGACCGTTTTCCCACCCACCCTTTTAAAAATCGGTCTCCGAGTATTAAGGCGAGTTCCCTGCAAATGCGCAACGGTTTCATATACTTATTAATCTTGGTGGCAATAATAGCCATCTTCTTTACATTTTTCTCTGGTTCTATAGGCGGAAACAAAGAGATTAGCATCTCGGAAGTTATTCGAATGGCTGGTAGTGGAGAGCTAGAGTCTATAGAAGTTGGTGGTGATAAATTGACCGTGCTTTCTAATTCTGGAGAAACATTTGAGTCCAGAAAAGAGCAGGGTTCAAGTATTGTTGAATTGCTCGAAGCAGCTGAAATAGATCCCCTTGTCTCACGAACTGATATCACAGTAAAAGGCTCCAGCGGTCTTAGTAATTTCTTTGGTCTGATCCTGAATTTCTTGCCTCTGATTATATTTGGAGCCATTTTGTTGTTTATGATTCGTCAAGCTCAAGGAAGCACAAATCAAACTTTTAGTTTTGGCCGAAGTAAAGCCAGAATGGGAACAGGTGAATCATCGAACGTTACTTTTGATGATGTTGCTGGAGTTGAGGAAGCAAAACAAGAATTACAAGAAGTCGTTGAATTCCTTAAATTCCCTGAAAGATTTTTAGCTATGGGTGCAAAAATACCTAAAGGTGTTTTGCTGATTGGCCCTCCTGGCACAGGTAAAACCTTGATGGCTAAAGCGGTTGCCGGAGAAGCGGGTGTACCATTCTTTTCTATAAGTGGTTCGGAATTTGTGGAAATGTTTGTAGGAGTTGGAGCTTCCAGAGTAAGAGATCTTTTTGAACAAGCAAAGCGCAACTCGCCATGTATCGTTTTTATTGATGAGATTGATGCTGTAGGACGCCATAGAGGAGCCGGGCTAGGTGGAGGTCATGACGAGAGAGAACAGACATTGAATCAAATCTTAGTTGAGATGGATGGATTCGATAGCGGTACAAATGTTATTGTCATTGCTGCCACAAACAGGCCAGATATTTTGGACCCTGCTTTGTTGAGGCCGGGACGTTTTGATAGGCGGGTTACTTTAGATAATCCTGATGTAAAAGGTCGTGTTCAAATACTTGAAGTACATTCTAAAGGCAAGCCTTTGGATGATGATGTGGAAATGCAAGTAATTGCAAAACAAACTCCAGGATTTTCTGGTGCCGATTTAGCTAACCTTGCGAACGAGGCTGCGTTGCTGGCGGCCAGATTGAACAAAAAACGAATCGGATTTGCTGAGTTTGCTGAATCGATTGATAGAGTTATTGGCGGGCCTGCTAGAAAAAGCAAGGTAATAAGTGTACGGGAAAAGGAAATTGTCGCCTACCACGAGTCAGGACATGCTATTGTCGGGCATATGCTTGCAAACGCAGATCCAGTTTTTAAAGTAACAATAGTATCAAGAGGACAGATGGGAGGATATACAAGGTTTTTGCCTGAAGAGGATAGAAGTCTTTGGAGTAAGGCTCAGTTTAAGGATCGCATTGGAGCCGCTATGGGTGGACGGGCAGCAGAGGAAATTGTCTTTGGAGAAGTTACAACAGGTGCTAGTAACGATCTTGAGCAGGCTACAAATATTGCTCGTTCAATGGTTACAAGGTACGGGATGAGTGAGAAACTTGGTCCAAGGACCTTTGGAAAAAGAGAAGAAATGGTTTTCTTAGGTAAAGAAATTTCAGAGCAAAGAGATTACTCTGAAGGAGTTGCCGCAGCGATTGATGAAGAGGTTCACGAATTAGTAGACAACGCTTATCAAAATGCTTCACGAATAATCAATTCTAATCGTGAAAAATTGGATAAATTAGCCAAGTATTTGATTCAAAATGAGACGATAGAGGGCGATCAATTAATTACGATGTTAGATGATGACTCATCTGCCTCGGGTAACACTGCAGCTCCATCACCCTCCTCGGCATAAGGCCAACGTTCATTAATACTTCACTTAAGTTTTTCTAATGAGTATTTGATTGCACTTAAAGTCTCAGTTATTTCCTCATCACTTACTAAGCCTAGGTGCCCGATTCTAAAAATCTTACTTGCCAGAGACTGTTGTCCTCCGGCTAGTTCAACATTATGCTCAGTTTTCGCTATAGTTAAAAAATCTTTAGCTTGGATGCCATCTGGTAATAATACCGAAGTTATTGTATCTGAAGCACTTTCTGGTTTAGCTAATAACTTAAGTCCCAATTCTTGCACACCATCTCTAAATTTCTGTGCGGTTTTTGCGTGCCTCAAATGGATGTTAGATATACCTTCCCTCAACATTAAATCTAGAGCCTTATCAAGTGCGAAAAACAATGACAAATTGGGAGTCCACGGAGGCTGGCCTATTTCCATGTATTTTTTATATTGTCTTAAATCAAAATAAAAATTTGGCATAGTTGATGAAGCGTTAGCTTTCCATGACTCTAAACTAAAGCTTAGGAAAGCCAAGCCTGGCGGAGCCATCCACCCTTTTTGGGATGCAGATGCAACAGCATCACATTGCCAATCATCGGTCTTTAAGGGAACTGATCCGACGCTGCTTACACCGTCTACTAAAAGGAGTTTTCCAAAATCCTGTTTAACAATCTTGGCAATTGACTCGATGTCATTAGTAACTCCAGTTGAGGTTTCATTATGAGTTACTAAAACAGCTTTTATATTTGGATTGTTGTTGAGGACGGATGTTACCTTGTCAGGATCTGTCGATTCACCAAGTGCTGATCTCAGTATTGTGACATCGGCACCATATATTTCAGCTATGTTGGCGAATCTATCGCCAAATGCACCGATTGTGATTGCAAGCACATTGTCCCCTGGAGAAAGAGTATTGACTATCGCGGTTTCCATGGCCCCCGTACCAGACGCAGTTAGTATATGAAGGTCTTGCTTTGTTTCATAAATTGTTTTTAGGCGTTCGGTGACACTTTCTATTAATTGGCGGAACTCGTCTCCTCTATGATTGATCATAAACCGAGACATTTCCTTTAATATTTCTGGTGTGACCGGGGTGGGTCCTGGTATTCGGAGATTTGTGTGGTTGCTTTCCATAATTATTTTATTAGCCGTATTATTTGACGTTTTCCAACTTTCAATATGCCTGATTCAATATCATTAACAGATAGGTTTTGTTCTATCACTAAGCCATCGAGAGTAACGGCTTTTTGAGTAATTAATCTTTTTGCCTCTCCGACACTTTTTGACAGCCCACATTCAACTATTAGGTAACTCAAGCGTTGATTTCCAATATTTGGGTGATCCGACACGATGAATTCAGGTATATCTACTGGAACCTCCTTTGATTGTACAGTGTTTTTGAAATGTATCGCGGCTTTAACCGCATCTTTTGCATTGTGCATCTCTGTAACAATGGTTGTGGCGAGATCCTTTTTGAGCTCCATTGGATTTATACTATTATCGGATATGGTTTTTTTAGCTTGCTTTAATTCTTTTTCCGAAATATCTGTTAATAGCTCAAAGTAGGGACATATAAGATCATCGTTAATAGACATTAATTTACCGAACATATTATTTGGAGATTCTGAAACGTCTATGGAGTTGTTTAAGCTCTTGCTCATCTTACTGACTCCATCTGTCCCAACTAGAATAGGTACTAATAAACAGTGTTGAGGCTTTTGCCCCATCATTTCTTGCATATCCCGACCTACTAGTAAATTAAATTTTTGATCTGTGCCGCCAAACTCAACATCGGAATTGATTGCTACTGAATCATAAGCTTGAAGCAAAGGATACATGAATTCAGTAATGGCAATAGGTTTTTGTTCCTTGAATCTTTTTGAGAAATCATCGCGAGCCAAAAATTGCGCAACTGTAAACATACTGGTTAGTTCGATTAAATTAGATAAACCAAAATCGCCGAACCATTCACTTTGCCAACGCACCTCTGTTTTATCCTTATCAACAATTTTAAAAAACTGTTTTAGATAAGTTGTTGCATTTTGTTCAACCTCTGCAGCGCTTAACATTTTTCTTACGGATGACCTTCCACTCGGGTCGCCAATTTGTGCAGTCCAATCACCAACAATTAATACTACAGTGTGGCCTAATTGTTGGAATTGCCTTAGTTTACGAAGCCCGACAACATGTCCAAGGTGTATGTCTGGAGCACTTGGGTCGAAACCCATTTTAAGACGTAAATTGGTTTTTGTTGATAATAGTTTTTTAAGTTCGCTTTCAACGATTACTTCAGAAACACCTCGGGTCAGTGCTGTATTAATTTTGTCTATTGTGGCCATATCGATATTCCTTGGGTTAATTATCCAGTATTTTTCTCGTATCGCGAACATCTATGTGCATTTGATCAGTTAATCGACTAGCTGACTCATACTGGATTTCATCCCTAATTCTTTCTACAAATTCTAGAGCCATTGATTTGCCATATAAATCTCCATCATAGTCTAGTATGTAAGATTCAACAGTTCTATCATGTTTTCCAAAAGTTGGACGTACACCTATGCTAGTAGCGCTTTTTAATTTTTGACTCGACTTGCCATCACTGAAGTAAGACCAAGTTGCATATATGCCATCCTTGGGAATGACTATATTGTTTTCGCTCAATAGGTTTGCTGTGGGGAAACCTAGGGTATGCCCTACACCTTGACCTTTAACTACTTGGCCTTTGAGACTGAAATTTCGTCCTAGTAAATTTGCAGCTTCACGTACCGAGCCGTTTTTTAACGATTCACGAATTGAGGTGCTATTTATTAAACTTGAACTTTCGGTTAGAGGGTTAACATCTATTACGGCAAAACCATACTTTTTTCCGAGCGCTTTTAGCGCAGGCACATTACCCTCACGTTTTCGCCCCAGGGCGAATCCAGGACCAACAACTAAGACCTTTAAATTTAAGTTATTACAAAGCAATTGAACAAAAGTTTCTGCACTTAATGATGCAATCTCTTCATCAAAATCAAGTGGTATAACTTCATCCACCCCAGTTTCCTTTAGCATCGATAGTCTATCTTCTACACTACACAAATACTTTGGGGCAAAGTTAGAATCCAATATTGACAAAGGATGCTTACTAAATGTCAACACCAAGGAGAGCATATCTTTAGAAACATCTATGAGCGTTCTGATGAGCTCTATGTGTCCACGATGTAGGCCGTCAAAAACTCCAATCGTTACTGCAGAACCCATATTGGATTTATATGAAGATTCCGTTATGCGAAGAGACTCGATTGATCGCATGTTAATCCTAGTTAAGGCTGATCGGACAGTGCTGATCTAATAGCCCTTACTTTAGACATAAGAGCATCAAAGTTTTCTAGTGTTAATGATTGGGCACCATCAGACCATGCAGTCTCAGGTCGTGGATGCACTTCTATAATTAGTCCATCCGCACCAGCTGCGACTGAGGCACATGCCAAAGGGGTAACATAGTCCCACTTGCCTGTGCCATGACTGGGGTCAGAAACAATTGGTAAATGACTCAATTGTTTAATTACGGGAATTGCATTCAAATCCATGGTATTCCGAGTGGATGTCTCAAAAGTTCTTATACCTCTTTCACATAAAATCACCGATTTGTTTCCTCCAGCCATTACATATTCTGCTGCTAATAGCCAATCTTCATATGTGGCTGAAAATCCTCGTTTGACCATTACTGGCTTTGAAGTTTTACCAACTTCATCCAGTAAGGCGAAATTTTGCATATTTCGTGCTCCTACCTGCAAAACGTCAGTGTATTTCGCAACCAGCTCGACGTCTCGTTCAGACATCACTTCAGTAATCAACGGTAATCCAGTTTCTTTACGTGCCAAATCCATTAACTTTAACCCATCCTCTGCCATTCCTCTAAAGCTGTATGGAGAAGTTCTTGGTTTAAATGCACCACCTCTTAACACTGTTGCCCCACTTTTCTTAACTGCCTTCGCCGTTTCCATTACTTGATCTTCCCCTTCAATAGCACATGGACCACCAAAAACAACAAATTCTCCGCCACCAATTTTAACGCCAGCTTCTCCAATACTTATCACGGTATCATCTGACTTGAATTCTTTACTTGCTAATTTGTAAGGCTTTGATATTCTCACTACTTCTCCTACTCCATCCATCAATTCGAGTTCACTTTGCAATTCCGGATATATCTGTCCTATTACTCCAACAACAGTCCTTTCAATGCCTTCAGACATATGTACTTTTAGGCCGCGTTTAGACAGATGTTCTTTAACATTTTCTAGTTCATCTGAACTAGCTCCTTGTGACATTACTACAATCAAATTTCATTCTCCTTGTTGTTGCTTAATTACTTGGTCTGTCCCGGAGACCAATAGCGTCTTTTAGGTACACGTTTTTAATATCCTTTGCGGATTTTTCGGTATTAATTAATAGCATGACTCTTATGCATCGGTTCTGAGCATTAGGTACTGACATTTCATGGCTGCACATTAAGGCGACATTTCCCCAACCTATTTCCCTAGCTGCAGCTGCAGGAAATTCAGCATTCAAATCAGCAGTTGTGGTGAATAAAACAGAAGCAATGTCATCTACTTCTATATCGTTCCTATCAACAATTTCTTCTAGCAGCTCTGAAGTTGCATTCAATATTGCTGAACGGCTATTATCGTCAGCCGTGGTTGCTCCTCTAACTCCTCTAACAGTCATTATCCTTTTAGTCCAGAACGTAAATTATTAACAAACTTAGATACAATTATGCCAGCATTTTCCTTCTGTCCTTCCGATACTTGGTCGAGCATTGCACTTGCAAACACTGCCCCGTTGGCAAATTTTGAAATTTTAGCAACGTGAGATTTGGTTGAAATGCCGAACCCAACTAAAACAGGAAGATCAGAATAACTTCTTATGCGTTTAATTAATTCTTCTAATCCTGATGATACTTCGCTACGGGCGCCTGTAACACCAGTTAAACTCACACAGTATATGAATCCGCTGGCTCCTTTGCAAGCCAACCTAATTCTGGAATCAGTACTAGTCGGTGCAAGTAACGGAATTAGGTAAAGATTTTGTTCTTGGCATAAAGCATTAAATTCACCGGATTCTTCAGCGGGCAAATCTGGAATGATCAACCCATCCACTCCAGCAGATACAGCATCCTTAACAAATTTAGCTAGACCATATTTTAAAAATGGATTGATGTATCCCATTAAAATTAAAGGGGCCTCGCTATTTTCTTTGCGAATACGTTTTATTGTTTCGAGACAGGTTTTTAAAGTTACGCCTATTTCTAAAGCTTGAGAGCTAGTCATTTGAATTGTTGGACCATCAGCCAATGGATCGCTAAAAGGTACCCCAAGTTCAAGAATGTCTCCTCCTGCCTTCAATGCAGCCAAAGACATCTGTACAGAGGTATCAACATCAGGGTATCCGATTGTTATGAACGGAGCCAAAGCGAACTTACCGTTATTGTTTATTGAATTGAAAGTCTTATCTATTCGATTGAGCATTTTAACCTTGCTGTATGATCTGCCCGAACCAGTATTTTATCTGAAAGTGCTAATTACCTGACACCAGTATCAGCTCCTTGTGTTGCTGTTTTATAAACTTTGTTCAGTTTAACCACTCTATATCTCCGAATATTTCGTAGGAAGAACAATTTTTCTCAAATACAAAATAGTCTTTTTGCGCATTTTTAATCGTACCGTCTAACCCGTGCCCTGGGAAAAAAACAACCGACTGCTTGAGAGCTAAAAGTTTAGAGGATATGCTGTTAATGATGGTTTGGAAAGCCTTAGAATTTTGTGATTTTCCTGGTCCTCCTGGGAACAAAGTATCTCCAGTAAAGAGGATGTTATTTATTAAAAAACAAGTTGAGCCTTCAGTGTGACCCGGAGTATGTATCGCTTTGATCGATATTTTTCCGACTGTTAACGTCTGACCATCACAAATTTGAAAATCTGGTATGTCGGGCTTCATCCCCTCTGCATCGTCGACACCAATTCCAGTGCGCAAATTGAATTTTGTGGTGATTTCTTTATACCCAAGAAGGTGATCCCAATGGTTATGTGTAATAAGCATCATATCCGTATCGGTCTCTTGAGCGGCGCTAATTAATTCATCTGGATTTCCCGGTGCGTCTACAATGACACTTTTGTTAGTCTGCTT
The DNA here is from genome assembly GCA_022447925.1 of SAR202 cluster bacterium. Taxonomy (GTDB): domain Bacteria; phylum Chloroflexota; class Dehalococcoidia; order Lucifugimonadales; family UBA2962; genus UBA2962. Next base: position 104,852 of record JAKUTS010000005.1, read on the forward strand.
GCAGACTAGTAAGTATCCATTATTATCATATGGCCCACTGATGAATTTATACAAACTCATGTCTTTATCTGTAAATTCAGGCTTATAATTCAAGTTTTCACCTATTATATTTTTGTTTTTCCTCTATTATTTTAGTGTATATCAAGGTATTGTCGGTTTATTATTTTGTAGCTAATATTTAGGTTAGGAGTGGACGTTTTCTAATGACAGAGTTTGGTTTAAAAATTAAGTCCGATACAGAGTTAACTAAGATAGAAGTGCAATGCGTTCATCAGAACGGTTTAATCTACGTGGTCCCATCTGAGTCTAGCTGGGTGTGCACAGAGGATCTAAGGCATGTACACGCATTATCAGGATTCTTTAAACAACTCATGGATTTCGAGGACCCTAAAATACAAGAGGCCATGCAAAAGTGGGGGATTTATTTTCGTCCAAGACCCCTTGCAGAGGATGAGCAAGCTTAATAATCTTCGATAAGCCGATTAGGCGCATTTAGAATTTTACTTACTTGAGGATATAGTTGTTGATCTGCACTGTTTTCGGGATCGTCCTCATACCATTCTTCATTTAAATCAAAATTGAAATCCGCGTTATCTTTTTGGGATATTTGTAACGTTTCATAAAGTTGGCTTTCGCGGTTATTTTGTGAATTAATATTTGGAAATGAAACCACCCGGATTTGAGATGGGTGCTGATAAATTTCTCTTATCAACAACTTTATTCTGTTACCGTCAATTTTTCTTATAAAAGCTTTATATTTATTGCCTGCTTTTATAAGCTTCGAAATTCTTGCTCCAAGTTTTGGTTCGACTTGCCCAATCCGCTCTCCGTTCACCCGGATTGCCTTAACGATTTTATCCATGATTGCCAGCTCTATTTCCTCACCATCTTCAATCTCTTCTAAAGCACCCTTATTTACCTGATTTACTAAGTCTACTAATGCAACCTTCCCATACTCTTCATTAGCTGATTTGGGCCAAGAAACGGTTTTAAGTTTCTGTTCTTTTGCTGTTTTAGATGAATACTTTGCAGTTAATTTATTTAAATTTTTTGTAGCAATTGGATTATTGGGAGATAAATTTAAAGCGGTTTTGAATGCTTCGATAGCAGCTTTGATTAAACCTGTCTCCAATAAAGATTTTCCTAGTCGATTAAGTGCGTCAACGTTGTCAGGATGATTTGACAGGATTTCCCTATTTAGTTCTACAGCTTCATCCCATTTTCCTTGCATTGCTAACTCAGCAGCTTGTCTGCTCTTTTTTTCCAACGCAATTCCCATGGCTATTTCAGCTTGCGAGATACTCATAATATTTACCCCATGAAATCTCTGATGAAGTCTAATAAGAAGAGATTTGACGGCATAATATCCGGACAAGTCTTAGATTAAAACTAGTTTTTGTACAAAAATTAATCGTAAAAAGTATGATTTTCGAGGTTTTTATTAAGAAAAAGTGATTTTTTCATTTGACTAATTCGAAGACATAATAGAACCAATACGGATTCGGCAATTATAAATGCACTCATCTTTGAGTGACCTTTAGTTCTATTAACAAACTCAATGGGATGTTCGATAGTTTTGTATCCTTTGGACTGGCATTTAAATGCCATTTCAGCTTGAAATCCAAAACCTTTACATATGAACTCATCTAATTTTATGTTATGAATAACCTGGTGCCTGATTGCCTTAAATCCTGAAGTTGTATCATGCACTTTTATTCCCGATACTAAGCGAATTGCCAAGTTGCCAATGGAGCTTAATAAACGACGATGAACAGGCCAGTCGCTTTGTTTCCGGAAATCAAACAACTTTGATGCATACCTTGAACCAACAACAATGTCAGCTTCTTTAAGTTTTTCAATCATTGCGGGTATTTCTGATACTGGATGAGACAAGTCTGCATCAAGTTGCACTAGAAATTTAGCACCGTTGTTTATAGCATGCTTAAATCCTTGTTTATATGCAGTTCCTAACCCCGATTTTCTAGGCCGAACGATAACTTCAATATTGTTATGGTATTCGTTAGATAGATGCTCCGCTACTTTAGCAGTATTGTCCGGAGAATTATCATCAACAATTACAACTGTGAAATGCGGAAGCTCAAGCGCAAATAACTTTTTTATTACCGATGGGAGGTTATCCACTTCATTATAAGTAGGGATCACGGCAGTTATCTTGTCAGGCTTTTCGTTCTTCATTTCATTAATAGATTTTACTGTATTTTCATTCTAGGAATAAATTTGTTAAATCAAATAATTTAATTAAAAAACCTAAAAACATTTAATATTTAGTCTTAATTTGTACTTAGTCGCTGTATTTCCCGCTATAAAGAGCAAATTTTATTTTTATTGTATCGACAAACATTGAAATTGCATCAAGTACAGGATTTACTTTACTTTCCTGATCGTGATGCCACTCAATAGGTAATTCTTTTAATTTGTACTTTTTTAGGCTAGCTATCACTAATATTTCCACATCAAAACCAAAGCCTTTTAATTGCTGAAACGGAAATATTTTAGCCGCTGAGGATGCCGTAAAAGCCTTAAACCCACACTGGGTGTCTTGGTAATCTGATATTAACAATATTTTTATCCAAAAGTTATATATTCTCCCCATTAGATGCCGAAAACCGGATTCATTAAAACGTTTGGAGCCAGATATTTGACGTGATCCGATTACAATATCGTAAGCTTTATCATTTATCTCAGATATGAAATCTGCTATGTATTTAACCGGCATTGCCATATCAGCGTCGCACATTAATCGAATTTTCCCATTAGCAGATAGCATACCTTTTTGAATTGCTGAACCTTTTCCACTATGAGGTAAGTTTATTAACTTTATTCTTAAATCTTTTAAGTATGGTTTTATCTGTTCGGCCGTATTGTCGCTACTACCATCATCGACGATAATAATTTCCCAACTATATTCTTGATTATCTAGATAATTTGTTAGATTTGTTAAAGTTTTACTAATCCTGTTCTCTTCATTGTAGACAGGTATAACAATTGAAATAAAACAAGATTTAGTCGAGTTCAAAGGCTTCGTGCAGTGATTTTGCCCCGGCTTCAAGATCAGCCGCATCGATCAGGCAGGTAATTCTTATTTCAGAGGTGGTGATTAAATCAATATTTATGCCTTTACTTGCTAAAGTTGTGAACATTAATGCGGCATAGCCAGATTCTTCCCTCATTCCTGTGCCGATAACACTGATTTTGGCAAGGTTATCGGAAATGATAACTCCACCTGCATCCAGAGTGGTTTTTAGCTGCTCTAACACATCATTCGTTTTGTCGCGGTCTACAGAATCAACAGTAAAAGTTAAATCGGTAGTGTTCCCACGTTCTGCATTCATTGATATTTCATCTACGCTGATGTCTTTTTCAGATAGTGGTTCAAATATTTGAGATGCTAATCCTGCTCGATTAGGTACTTGAGTCAAAGTGAATTTAGTATAACCATGGGTGGTGGCGATGCTGGTAACTTTTTTACGATGTTCGTTAATAGGTGGCATTTTTGAAAATAAATCCGTATGAATTAAAGTTCCTTCGTTATAATTGAAACTAGAAGCGACATATATAGGAACATTATAGGTCATAGCTAATTCTATCGATCTTGGATGCATTTTAGCTCCATAAGAAGCCATCTCCAACATCTCTTCGTAACTTATATGGTTTAATTTTTTAGCATAAGGTACCAATCTCGGGTCGGCAGAGTATATACCCTCAACATCGGTGTATATTTCGCATCTTTCGGCATTTAGTGCCGCAGCAATAGCTACCGCGGTGGTGTCAGAACCACCTCTTCCTAAAGTTGTTATATCACTCCCATCTTCAATACCTTGGAATCCTGCAATAATAACAATATTCCCAACATTCAATTCATTCATTATTGGCGATATGTCGATGTCTTTAATTTGCGCACGACCATACCTGTTGTCAGTGTATATTCCTGCTTGCCATCCAGATAAACTTTTAGAAGGTTTACCGATTGCTTGAAGTGCCATTGTCGTAAGCGTGCACGATACAAGCTCACCTGTAGATAGAAGCAAATCTAATTCTCTTCGATCAGGGGTTTTATTTAATTGAGAGGCTAAATTTGTAAGTTCGTCAGTTGTCGAACCCATTGCAGATACAACCGCTACGATAGAAATTTCATCGCTATGAGATGCAGAAATTCGTTCCGCAACAGCTAATATTGCTCTTGTATCATGGAGGGAACTACCCCCATATTTTTGTACTATTATTTTGGACATAATACATATTTTCAGGAATTAGTTTGATTATAAGATGGCAGCAACGTGGGCTTCGAAATCTTTATTTCGCCAGCAATACTTGATTTATCTGCTGCATCAGCCATTTCATATCCAATCGTTAATTCTCTTCCCTTTGTTATAGCCAAAATTGATGGACCAGAGCCAGATAAGAACACTCCAAGAGCGCCAGCATTTTTAGCTGCCTGAAGTATGTTTTTCAATCCAAAAAATTGATGCATTCGAATTGGCTGATGCAATTTATCATCAGTGGCAACCTTCAAATTATCAAATTCACCTGTAATTAAACTTCTAACCAATAGTCCGACTCTACTTATATTAAACACAGCATCACTGCGACTTATTTGATCTTTAAGTAAGTCCCTGGATTCTTTTGTAGGCATTTTTTTGTCTGGAACATATATGACAGCTCTAAGTTCGTCTGAAATCGGAATTGCCGCGCTGGTGAACTTTGAATCAGTGGCTACTACAATTTGGCAGCCTCCATTCATTGCAGCAACAAGGTTATCAGGATGACCTTCTATTTGTACTGCCAGTTCTAAAATTCTATCCGGATCCAAATTGGCATTCGATATAGTATTACCAGCCATTATTCCAGCTAATATTGCAGCTGCGCTGCTACCAAGCCCTTTGCCTGCTGGTATGTCATTCTCACAAGAGATTTTAACTTTAGGTGCTTCAATGCCAAGATCTTCGTAAACTAGATTAAAAGATCTATGTACTAATTTTGCGTACATGTTGTCAGGATATTCTGATCCTTCTCCAACCACACTGTATGCTGTTTCTTCTGTGCTAGTGTCAATTGAGGTGGTATTCCAAATGTCTAAAGCCATGGCCATGCAATCAAAGCCTGGCCCCATGTTTGCAGATGTTGCAGATGTTTTTATAGTGATTTCACTCAAAATATCAAATGATCCTTGGAATTGGTTTTGGAATGGATAAGCTTAAAACAGAAACCGTTTAGGAAATAAAAAAAGAAATCTAGACAGTCTTATGTTGCTATGGTCACTTAGCAAAGGTATTCTATCCTAAATTGGAGAGTTATACACCTACATTTTGGGTAAAGGCGCAACGTGAAGTCTGACAAATTTGTAACATCTACATGGTTTTTATCATTATTGATTGCTGTTAGTTTAATAGTCACCGTTAGCTGCAAAATGACTGTAAACGACCCCAATCTATCAAGCTTGGATACCACAAACCTGAGGATTGAAGAAACCAAAATAATAGCTGAGATTGCATTTACTTCGGAGGAAAAATCCAAAGGTCTAGCCGGACGGAAATCCATACCTAATGGTACTGGCATGCTATTTTATTATTCTGAATCTACTCCTAAGGGTTTTTGGATGAAGGGAATGTTGTTCTCTATTGACATAATATGGATAGGTCAGAATTGCACAATTATTAAAATAGAAAACGATGTGACACCGCCATCATCCATAAATGACAAATTAAAAATATACCCAGCCCCTGCGCTTACCGGAGCAGTCTTGGAATTAAATTCTGGACAAGCAGCTTTATTAGAATTAAACATTGGAGATCGAGTTGTCTATGAACCCTCAAAAATGGGCAGATCTCTTACGTGTTCTGAGTGAAATTTAGCCCTATTAAAAGTGTAGATTTGTTTAGGTATTGACTCTAAAAAAGATTAAGCATACAATTAACACTTGGCCTAACTATGTCCTCCAACCTTTTTTGTCAAAAATTTAATGTATTAGTTTCACCTCTTTGCGCGTCAATTTTACACTCTCCTAGGCCTAAATGCGCACAAATTTATAGATCTATCAAATAACTTTTATTAATACTCAGGAGAGTGGGATCGTATGACTTCAACGTCCTCCGTTTATACTAATTTGGAAAGCTCGCATAATGGTAATGGAAATGGTGTTCAAACAAGGTCTTATTCAAGATCGCCTTCTGCTTTAAGAGTCCCTCATCTTATACAAGTCCAGATCGATTCCTTTGAATGGTTTAAAACTCAAGGATTAGCAGATCTATTCGATGAAGTGTCTCCGATTGAGGATCTTCCAGGCGGTAGGTTTGAGCTTACGTTTCAGGGTCATTACTTTGATGAGCCAAAGCATTCCGAGGAATATTGTAGGGATAATGAGATTACATTCTCTGCACCCTTATATGTAACTGTTCAGTTGTACGTTAAGGCTGAAGGCCCTGCTCAGGGTGAAAAGAAAGAACAAACTCTTTTTGTTGGTGATATCCCGATGATGACTAGTAGCGGTACATTTATTATTAATGGTGCCGAGCGAGTAGTAGTTAGCCAATTGGTTCGGTCTCCCGGCGTATATTTCACAACTTTGACAGATCCTAATTCCGGACGTCTTTTGACATCTGCAAAATTGATTCCCTACCGCGGAGCATGGATGGAGTTTGATACCTCAGTTAGGAATTTAATATCAGTAAAGGTTGATCGTAAGCGCAAAACCCCAGTAACAATGCTTCTTAAAGCAATGGGCTTTATGGATGACAAAGAGATATTTTCATTGTTTGAAGATGTGGATACCGATCCGGATAGAACCTTCATTCAATCAACTATTGACCGTGACACACCTGTTTCTTCTCAAGATGAGGCTCTCGTTGAATTTTACCGAAGGCTCCGGCCAGGTGAACCTCCATCTGTTGATAATGCTAAAAATCTCTTGAACAATTTGTTCTTTAACCCAAGGCGGTATGATCTGGGTAGAGTTGGCCGATATAAACTGAATAGAAAATTACATGATTCATCTTTCAGCGAAGATAGAACTTTATTCCCTGAGGATATTATCGGACTATTGAGGTCGATGATCGAAATTAATAACGGTCGTCAAGAAGCTGATGATATAGATCATCTTGGAAATAGAAGAGTAAGAGCTGTTGGTGAGCTTATTCAGAATCAAGTTCGAGTTGGGTTATTGCGAATGGAAAGAGTTATAAAAGAGAGGATGACCACAGAAATGGATCCCTCGACTACAACTCCAGCGGCTTTAATTAATATTCGCCCAATTGTTGCTTCTGTTAGAGAATTTTTTGGAGGATCTCAGCTTTCACAGTTCATGGATCAAACCAATCCATTAGCTGAGTTAACGCACAAACGTAGGCTGTCTGCTTTGGGCCCAGGAGGATTATCAAGAGAGAGGGCAGGTTTTGATGTTAGGGACGTTCATCATTCACATTATGGCAGAATATGTCCTATTGAGACTCCAGAGGGTCCTAATATTGGATTGTTAGGTTCGTTAGCCACTTATGCTCGTACAAATGAGTTTGGCTTTATCGAGACTCCTTATAGAGTTGTTAAGAAAACAATTTCCAATAAAGACGAATCATTACTAGGCAGGCAAACTTCTGAAGATATTGTTGGCACTGATGGCAAAACGATACTTCGATCTGGAAATGTCATAAGTAAGAGAGTAATAAAACGCATTCAAGCACTAAAGACTTTTCAATTAACTGTTAAGCCCTACGTGTCTCTAGATGATTCAGACATAAGGTATTTATCTGCAGACGAAGAAGAGTCGGTTAGGATAGCTCAGGCAAATTCCCCTATAGATCACAATGGACAATTTATTGATGATCGAGTTGAAATACGAATAGGAGAAGGTGTCGGAATGGAACCTCCAGAAGATGTTGGTTTTATGGATGTGTCCCCGGTTCAGTTGGTTAGTGTTTCAACTTCATTGATTCCATTTCTGGAGCATGATGACGCAAACCGAGCATTAATGGGTTCTAACATGCAGCGACAGGCAGTGCCATTGGTTAAGCCTCAGCCACCCCTTGTATCTACAGGGATGGAAGGTAGAGTAGCCAAGGATAGTGGCCAGTTATTGGTTTCACCAATTGATGGTCTAGTAGTGGAATCTACCGCTGATCGCATTACTATAGTAGATTCAGAAGGCACAGAAAATGGCTTTAAATTAAGAAAATTCCTGAGATCCAATCAAGGTACATGCATCAATCAGCGACCTATTGTTAATAGGGGTGATTACGTTAGAGCTGGGGACATATTGTGTGATAGTTCTTCTACCGGTGGAGGCGAATTAGCATTAGGACAAAATGTTTTGGTCGCTTTCATGAGCTGGGAAGGTTATAACTTTGAAGATGCGATTATATTGAGCGAAAGATTGGTGAAAGATGATCGATTCACCTCAATTCATATAGAGAAACATGAGTGTGAAGCGAGAGATACAAAACTCGGTGCTGAAGAAATCACTCACGATATTCCTAACGTGGGCGAAGACAGTTTGAGGGATCTGGACGAAGATGGGGTTATACGTATAGGTGCAGAGATTGGTCCGGGTGATATTTTGGTGGGTAAAATCACACCAAAAGGTGAAACTGAGTTAAGTGCTGAAGAAAAATTACTAAGAGCCATATTTGGAGAGAAAGCCAGAGATGTTAAAGACACGTCACTGAGAGTGCCACATGGTCAACGTGGAAAGGTGATAGATGTTCGCGTTTTAAGTAGAGCAAATGGAGATGATTTGCCTCCAGGTGTGAATAAATTAGTAAGATTGTGGATTGCTCAAACTAGAAAAATTTCAGAAGGCGATAAAATGGCTGGACGACATGGTAATAAAGGTGTAGTAGCCCGCATATTACCTGAATCAGATATGCCATTTTTGCCTGATGGTACCCCAGTCGACATCATTCTTAACCCAATAGGCGTGCCTTCGCGAATGAATTTAGGACAAGTTATGGAGACACATTTGGGATGGGCAGCGAATGCATTGGGGTTCAAAGCTGTGACACCAGTGTTTGAAGGTGCACTCGACACATCTGTTGAGGACGCGCTTGCTCAAGCTTGGTTAACTTCTAGGTCAGGGTCAGTTAAATACAATAGTTTAGATGGACAACTTTCCAAAAAAGTAGATACTGATCATTTATCAAAGTGGCTCGATGAAAAGGGTTATGACTTCAACGAAGTAATAGGCCCTGATATTGGTCAAAATGCCGTTCCCGGCGCCGCGAAGAAAGCCTGTTTAGAGATTTGGATGGGTGAAGATATAGGAATAGATGTTACAGATATGTCATCAGAAGAAATTGATGCCGAAGTAATGAAACTTAGTCGGGAAAAACAGATCTCGGCCCCGACTATGGGTAAATCGATTTTATATGACGGTTTGACAGGTGAGCCTTTCGATCAACCAGTTACCACAGGTTACATATACATGATGAAGCTTATCCACCTTATTGAGGATAAGATTCATGCTAGGTCGACTGGCCCTTATTCATTAATTACGCAACAACCTCTGGGTGGTAAAGCACAATTTGGAGGTCAAAGATTTGGAGAAATGGAAGTTTGGGCGTTGGAGGCATACAGCGCAGCATTTAATTTACAGGAGATGTTGACTGTTAAGTCAGATGACGTTGTAGGTAGAGTCAAGACCTATGAATCAATTGTCAAAGGAGAGGATGTAATCCAGCCAGGGATACCCGAATCATTCCATGTCTTATTAAAAGAATTGCAAAGTTTAGGACTATCTGTTGAATTGTTGAGGGAGGATAGTGGAGATATAGAGATAGATGAAAGTGAATTCTCAATAGATGATTTTAACTTAGCTTTGGAATCAATGACCGAGTCACTTTCTGAGGGTGAGACTGGTGAGCCTCAAGACGGTGAAGACAATACTGAAGCAAGTGCGACATTAAAAGAAACTGAAGAATCCGATGCAACCGAAGAAGAAGTTGAACAGGATGAGAATGTGACGCAAGAAACTATAGAGGATTCTAGCGAGGAAACTGAGCAGAATGTCAGCGAAGATACTGACGATGCTGAAGACAATACAGATAAATAAAGCAGTAATTAACAAAATAGATAAATTTAATTACTACTACGTTACACAAACAATTAATTTAGGTGAGGAGTATTAGGTTATGGCCATGGTGCAACAATCGCAGAACGAGTTTAATGCTATAAGAATAGCTATAGCATCTCCTGAGCAGATTAGGACTTGGTCTTATGGAGAAGTTTCTAAGCCAGAGACAATTAACTATAGGACGCTTAGGCCTGAGAAGGACGGATTGTTTTGTGAACGTATTTTTGGCCCTACAAAAGACTGGGAATGCTACTGCGGTAAATACAAAAAAATTCGATATAAAGGCGTAATATGTGACCGATGTGGTGTGGAAGTAGCTCGATCTAAAGTTAGAAGAGAGCGTATGGGTCATATTGGTCTTGCAGCGCCTGTTGCACATATATGGTTCTCGAAAGCAACTCCCAGCAGATTAGGTTTATTACTGGATATTAGTCCTAGAAATCTAGAAAGAGTGCTCTATTTCGCCCAGTACCTCGTTATGGAAGTTGATGAAGATATCCGGCAATCAAAGGTGGATACACTGAAATTACAACTGGAAGAAAGGCTTTTACAACTTGATGAGGTTGCTAAAGCCAGAATTGAACAACTAAAGATTTCAGGCGAATCAGTAAGCGAGGATAAAGAGGTTGCGGTAGAAGTAAAGGCTGAGAAGAATGAGGAGTCTGATGAAGTAACTTCTGACGAGAGTATGCCGCCTGAATTGTTGGCTATATACACTCAATTAGAGAAAGACAAGTTAGATTCTGAACTGGAAACATCGGACCAGATAGATGAATTAGAAGACCTTAGTGTTGGTCAGTTATTGACTGAGAGTAAATACCGCGACTTGCGCTCTAAGCATAGTGACTTGTTCAAGGCTGGAATGGGTGCAGAAGCGATCTTGGAAGTTTTAGGAGCTATCGATCTTGATGCCAAGAGAGATATATTACAAAAAGACATAAGAAGTACGTCTGGCCAGAGACGCAAAAAGCTGATTAAGAGTTTAAGAATAGTTGAAGCATTCCGAAAAAGTGGCAATAATCCTGAATGGATGATTTGGTCAGTTTTACCTGTGTTGCCACCAGAATTAAGGCCAATGGTTCAATTAGACGGTGGTAGGTTCGCAACCAGCGATCTTAATGATTTATACCGTAGGGTTATAAATAGAAACAATCGTCTAAAAAGGCTTATAGAGCTACAGGCACCTGAAATTATTATCAGGAATGAAAAACGAATGTTACAGGAAGCTGTGGATGCGTTAGTTGATAATGGTAGACGAGGACGTGCCGTTTCTGGAAGTCATAATCACAAGTTAAAGAGCCTATCTGATCTGTTACGAGGAAAACAAGGAAGGTTCAGACAGAACCTGTTAGGTAAGAGAGTGGACTACAGTGGCAGGTCTGTGATTATAGTTGGGCCAACTCTGAAACTTCATGAGTGTGGCATACCAAGAAAAATGGCCTTGGAATTATTTAAGCCATTTGTCATGAATCAACTTGTGGTTAAAGGTTATGCTCACAATATTAAAAGCGCAAAACGAATGGCTGAAAGGGTTCGGCCTGAAGTATGGGATATTTTGGAGAATGTTATAAAAGATCGTCCCGTGTTGTTGAACAGAGCACCGACCCTTCACAGGCTAGGTATTCAAGCCTTTAAGCCTGTATTAATTGAAGGAAGTGCTATAAGAGTTCATCCTTTGGTATGCGCAGCTTTCAACGCTGATTTTGATGGAGATCAGATGGCCGTACACGTGCCATTGTCTAAAGAGGCTGTTACTGAAGCTAATCAACTTATGTTAAGCACAAAAAATATGTTGTCTCCAAGTTCGGGCGAACCAATGGTTGCTCCGACTCTTGATATTGTTCTTGGTTGTTACTATTTAACTTCAGCTGATGATTCAGCAAAGGGAGCAGGCACAACTTATGGCAGCCTTGATGAAGCTAGGCTAGCTTTCGAAATGAGGTTGTTGGACGTAAGGGCCCCAATAAAGGTTAGAGTGCCAGCGGGATTGATTGTTCGTACAGATGCATCAAGTATCGTGTCTGAAGAATCTGCAGAGGGTAACAAGTTTATTGATACCACAGCGGGACGAATATTAATTAATAATGTGATTCCAGATGAATTAGGTTATTGGAACTTTGAAATGAATAAATCTGGACTTAAAGACTTGTCTGCGAGTGCTTATTCACAACTTGGTAATGAGGAAGCGGCAAAGCTCTTGGATTCCGTTAAAGATTTAGGATTTCATTATGCTTCAAGATCCGGTACTACAATCGCAATAAGCGATATTGCTTTATCGGATGACAAAACTGCAATCATTCAAAACGCTGAGAAACAAGTGGCTTTGCTTGAACAGCAATATTTAAATGGACTCATTACACAGCAAGAAAGATACACGAATACTGTCCAAATATGGACGTCAGCAAATGATGAGTTAACAAAGGTTATTCAAAATAATCTAGGAAATTATGGTGGAATATACTGGATGGCCCAATCCGGAGCCAAAGGTAACATCGCTCAGATTAAACAGATGGCAGGCATGAGAGGACTAATGTCTGATCCTAAAGGCAGAATTATTGACAGGCCAATTAAATCAAATTTCCGTGAAGGATTGTCTGTATTGGAATACTTCATATCTACACATGGCGCGAGAAAAGGATTAGCTGATACTGCGTTAAGAACAGCCGACTCTGGATATCTTACTAGAAGACTTATCGATGTATCGCAGGAAATAACAGTTTCTGATGAGGATTGTGGAACCGAAGCAGGAATATGGATACAAGAAGATCCAGATGCTGCTTTGGCTAGTGCATTTTCGGATAGTTTGTTAACAAGATATACAGCCATGCCTGTAGCAGATCCAAATACTGGTGAAGTAATTCTTGATGGAGGATTACTATTGGATGAAGAATCTGTGGAGAAAATCAGTCAATCTGATGTGAATCAAGTATTGGTAAGGTCTCCTCTGACATGTGAGTCTAGGCCAGGTATTTGCAGAATATGTTATGGAATTCAATTGGGAACCGGGGAATTGGTAATGCGAGGGGAAGCAGTTGGTATTATAGCTGCTCAAAGTATTGGCGAACCTGGAACCCAGTTAACCATGAGGACATTCCATACCGGAGGAATTGCGGGAGCAGACATCACGAGCGGTTTGCCTAGAGTTGAAGAATTATTTGAAGCTCGAGCGCCAAAGGGAGAGGCAGTTCTTTCTGAGATTGATGGCGAAGTTGAAGTAATTGAAGATGCCGATGGACGAATTGTCAGGGTAACAAACCAAGAAGAGTACGTTGATGAGTATGATATTAGTCCAAATCATAAACTACTAATTTCAAACGGAAAGCAAGTTGCTATTGGCTCAAGCATAGCGACTCCTAAAAAGACTAAGAAAGCAGCAGACGGAGAAAATACTGCTTTGGAGAAATCTGATGTCATTGCCAGAGTTTCAGGAAAATTAAAAATAGTTGGCACTAAGGCAAAGCCAGAATCAGTAACTATTGCTTGGATGGATGAAGACCAAAGAGAATATATAGTTCTTGCTACAGCTAATGTAATTGTTAAAACGGGGGACAAGGTTGTTGCAGGACAGGCTTTGACATCCGGACCTAAAAACCCTCAACAGATTCTAAGAATTCAGGGTAGAGAAGCAGTTCAACAGTATCTTGTCGATGAAGTACAGTCTGTTTATCGTTCCCAAGGTGTGAAAATACATGATAAACATATCGAGTTAATTGGCGGACAGATGTTAAACAAGGTAAGAATTGATCATTTAGGTGATACTGATTTACTGCCTGGAGAGCTTATAGATAGGCGTAAATACGAGGATGTGAATTCAGAGGTGATTGCTCAGGGCGGAGAACCAGCTTCAGCTAGTCCGGTTCTTTTAGGTATTACCCGAGCTTCATTGAATATGGAAAGCTTCCTTGCAGCAGCATCATTCCAAGAAACTACCAGAGTTCTTACAGAATCATCAATGAATGGTGAAGTTGATCATTTACGAGGTTTGAAAGAAAACGTCATTATCGGAAGATTAATACCTGCAAGGTTGGATCAATCAGAGGAAGGTAGAGAAAAATTAGGATTACCTGATCCTAGTGAAATGGAAGCATTAGAGGATGAGGAATTTTCTCTTGCGGGAGCAATGGCCTCCGCAGACTCTATGGAAAATCCATTTGAAGTGACTGAATCTGATTCTAAACCTGACGAATCTTAAATTCGTCGCTAACTAAGTAATGCTTGGTTTGTTAATTCAGTATAGCTGCGGGCGGTTAGCTCAGAGGCCCAGAGCGCTGCGTTGACATCGCAGAGGTCACTGGTTCGACTCCAGTACCGCCCACCATTGAATTTTGAACTTAAATTTGGGTGTTTTGAGTGATTTGAAGTTGCTCTGATTTGACTAGTAAACCGATTTTCTCATAAAAAATTATAAATATAGATCATTATAGAAAGGATAAAACGAATTGGATAAGTGGAGTGAAACTAATATGCTCAAAAGCATAAAAAACCCAACTAATGAAGCATATGAAATTAAACTTCATGCTCCTGAAATTACGTTCATCGGTGCATCAGAACAACCAGATTTTGCAACAGCTGATATTTTGTTTTATCCGAATGACAAAGTTGTGGAATTAAAATCATTAAAACAATATTTTTATCAATTTAGAGAAACACATATTTCTTATGAGCGAATCATAAATACTGTTTATGATGATTTAATGGAGACGTATTCGCCAAAACGTATCCGCATAGTTATGAAGTTTAACGTTCGAGGAGGAATAACGAGTCAACTGACTATCGATTCCGACTGGGGTGTTCGTGGCGGTAAAGAAGAGTTTAAGGATTGGTTATAATATCACTCTGTTTATAAGTATCCTTTGTACTGTTTATTCTAAATAACTTATACTCTTACAATTGTTACAAATGTTTTTTCAGTCATATCATAGGAAGTAAACATGAATTGGTTGTGGGTTATTGTGGGATTAGGATTTGTAACCCTCATTCTTACAATTATTTTGATTATGGATGTATTTATAGTGACTGGTAGATTTATAAAATTTATGCACCAATTTGTGCAGATTAAAACAAGTTGCCAAAGGCCAGACAAAATTCTATGAATAGCAGGGAATTTTCAGGCTTACAGAGGTGCGAAAATGACAAACGCTTTCATTATTGATTCTCAAGTGCATGCGTACGAAGCAAATACCCAGTCTCGGCCATGGCAGGGGTTTTTGCGGGGCCCAGATCAGGCTACAGGGGATGACATGGTTAAAGCCATGGACGAAGTGGGTGTAGATGGAGCTTTACTTGTTTCACCATTTAGTCTTTACGGTTATGATGCAAGTTATGCTCTAGAAGTTCACAATGATTATCCTGATAGGTTTGGGCTAATAAAACCATTTGATATTAAATCAACAAGCATAAGAGAAGACTTGCTTGAATGGGCTTCTCTACCAGGCGTTGTGGGGGCACGATTGATGCTCACAAACTCTGGATTACAGGTTAGTGAACATGGGGTTTGCGAGATGTTTTCAGCGGCCTCTGAGGCAGATATTCCAGTTAATGTTATGTGTTCCGGTAATCTTTCTGTTTTTAAAGAATTTGCCAAAACATATCCGAATACACGGCTAGTTATTGATCATTTAGGTTTAGAGCAACCATTTGTACCTCCTCCTCCCAACGACCCATTTTCTGATATAGATCAAGTAATTGAGGTTTCTAAATTCGATAACGTAGCTATCAAGATTTCAGGTGCCTGCACACTGTCTCACGAGTCTTTTCCATACGATGATATTTGGCCTGAATTAGAGCGGATTTTTGAAGCTTATGGGATTGAGCGTTGCATGTGGGGCACTGATTGGACTAGGGCAGTCGAATTGCTGTCATACGAGCAGGGAGTAGAATCCTTTCGACTAACAGATTCCATCTCAGAAAATGAACGTAACACTCTTATGGGCGGAGCGCTATCAAAAATATATAACTGGCAGCCAGGTATTCGTCATTAAGATAGAGCTTGTTTATAATTAGCCTCACATGAAAATTACTAATGTTAGTTATAAAAGTTATCGTTGGCCTCTAGCGACACCGATACGGAATGGAAAACACATTTATCCTGAAGCAGGACTTAATGTTATTCAGATAGATACTGATGAAAACATTTCTGGCATAGGTTTGATAGGCGGAGTACATAATGGTTCAGATATATTCTCATCAATTACAAGCCATTTTAAAGAAACCCTAATTGGTGAGGATCCTTTTAATACTGAACGTATATTTTATGATTTATGGCAGCCAAAAATAATTGGACGAAGAGGAATGTCTACTAGAATAATTAGTGGTATCGATATTGCTCTTTGGGATATTAAAGGTAAATATACTAAATTGCCTCTATATAAACTTATTGGTGGCCAGTTTAATAAAAGAATTCCTGTTTATGTTGCGGGTGGTTATTATGAAGAAGGTAAAGGTTTAAAGCAGTTAGGCGAAGAGATGGTTAATAACAGTGCATCTGGCGTTACTGCAGTAAAAATGAAAATAGGTGGGGTTTCTATAAATGAGGATGTGGAAAGAGTAAAAACAGTTAGATCTGCAATAGGGTCAGATATAAAACTGTTAGTGGATGCAAACTGTGCGTATCAGTATCACGAAGCTATAGACATAGCTAGAAAGATTGAAAACCAGGACATCTTTTGGTTCGAAGAACCCTTGCCTCCTGACGACTATGATGGATATCAAAAATTGTCTCAATCTACCAATATCCCAATCGCAACAGGAGAAAATGAATATACTAAATTTGGTTTTAGGGATCTAATCAAAAACCGATGTGCTTCGATATTACAGCCTGACGCATTAACAATGGGTGGGGTTTCTGAATTTCTTAAAGTATCGTATATGGCGCAAGCTGAAAATTTACCTATATCTCCTCATGGAAATCAAGATGTACAGATACATCTAATATCGAGTATATCTAATGGTTTGTTATTAGAGTATTACAACGGATCTACAGATCCAATGTGGCTAGACATGTTTGAAGAACCTTTACAAATTACAGATGGACATGTTGTAGCACCGGAAAGGCCAGGATTAGGAATTAATTTAAATCATTCAGCGATTTCAAAGTATCAAGTGATCTAGCAGCAGACATATATTTTGAATTAAAAAGCGTGAACAATTTATTGAAAACGATACATGGAGAGCTGAGAGATTTAATAACCCCATAGATGTAACATGAAACAGATAAGAATAGCGCTGAACATATAAAATTTAATAACGATGTTATTTAAGTTAAGGCGTGTAAAGCTATACCTTGGTCTAATATTAGGCTTAACACTTTTGTTTTGTTTTGTATCGAGCATCGCTGAAGCTCATAGGCCAGCTTTTCCAGATGGCCTGAACAAATCAGCAAATACCGCATTTCAACTTGATGACATTGATATTTCTCAAGCCATATATCAGGTTTTAGATGAGGAAGAACAGGTTTGGCTTAGTTTCTATCCAGAACAATCCAGCACTCAAGTGGCAATAATACAATTAGGAATTCCTGTATTAGAAGAAACAAAGTCTTTTAGGCCGAAAGTGGCATTAATTTCTCCGAGTCTTGAAAAAATTGATTTACCATTTGAAATTCCAGCAGGATTTGGAGCGATTGTCTATGAATCGGAAGATGGAAATGCGATAAGAGAGTTTCACGAGCCGTTCACTAATACTAAATCTTGGATATTAATAGAAGATCAATTTGAAATTGTGGAAAATGGAATTCATTATGTTGTTATATTCTCTGACACTAACCAGTCAGGTAAATTTTGGTTTGCTACTGGCACCAAAGAAGTATTTGATTTTTCAGCTCGGAGTGAACTGAATGAAAACATATCTAAAGTAAAGAGTTTTCATTTGCCATCAGTAGTTTTGCCTACTTCAACCAAAGTTCCGCGAAAAGATATCTCAAAGCAAACTGACACTGCCAGTGAATCAGATGAACAAAAACTTGAATCAAATGAGCGTAACTATTTTAAATCCACAAATGGATACTTAATAGGTGGGGTAGTTGTTTTAATTATTGTGATGGTTTTTGTTAGGAGGCGATTTACTTAGAAATCACGGTTTAAAGATTACTACTGAAGCAATTGGATTATTATCTGAGTCATATTCCAAGCCTGATAACCCTATCCATAATCTTCCTAATTTTTTCACTGCAGGAGTTATTTGTCCTGCGTCCAAAGCTAACTCTGTCCCGCCTTGTTCAAAGAATCCCATCCTAATGAAAATTGTGACGACAGCAGTACCGCCGCTTTCTCTGTCATCAGATACGACAGCCTCGAATCTACCTGCCATTCCGGAGTCAGGGTTAGGGCTAATTACAGTTTGGCCAATAGCTAATCTAACTGGATTACCTAGAGGAGTAATTGTAGTACCAGATGGGTCTGATTCAATAGCTTCAGGGAAGTTAAGTTCCATGCCTTCACCTGTTACAGATTGGCGTTCTGGTAGTGGAGTAGCAGTGGGAAGAGGAGTTGGAGTTGCATTAAGAGAAACTTCCGTAACTCCAGCTCTTGCTGACTCTGCGTTAGCATCTAACTCAGCTTGAGTCCGATTAGAAAGAGTTATATTAAATACTTCCGTTTCAGCCAGAACAGTTTCGAGTCCCTGTCCGCCGATTAGAATTATCGAGCCATCATCTTTTTTGTAAGCCTGGAATCGATATCTGCTGTATTGCATATTACCGATTTTAGCCCAGCTATTTGAGATTGGATCGTACAATTCTATTGACTGTAAGTTGCCCGTTCCGCCTGCAACTAGTACAGATCCGTCTGAATTTGCTATTGCAATGTGCTCAGCTCTTGGGCTAGTTGTATCTGCAACTGAGCCCCAGGTATTTGTTACAGGGTCATATATTTCGGATGTGTTTCTTTTGCCTCTGCCGCCCACAACCAATACACGCCCATCGGCCATTAGTGTTGCGGTATGCTGAGATCTAGAGACACTCATTTCACCTGCATATTGCCATTTTTCAGTAGCTGGATCAAAGATTTCAGCGCTCTTTTTGAATGGACC
>JAKUTS010000006.1 GCA_022447925.1 SAR202 cluster bacterium
GATTTCCAAATATATATTCAACGCCTTCAGCGGTGAGCATCTCGAGTAATGCTTTTTTACCTGTCATTCTAACCATCGGGCACCTTCCTACAAATACAACTTAGGGTTATTTGAGTTCTATAACCCCGTTTTTAGATTAACTATCTTCTTACAACGTATGTACATATTTTTGCAATATCACGCTACTTTGGATTCTACCAACACTCCGTCCAGAAAATCCCACCATGCATCCAAAGCCTCCTGCAAAGCTTTTTCAACGGATTCTTCATCCTCTATTTTTGTATAACCCACTATACCTTCACGTTCTTTTTCTGAATGATCTTCATCCAAAACACTATGCACTTCGAAAAACCGTAAAGCTTTTTCAGACTTAATATCAAAATGTTCTTTCAATCCACGTATTTTCTCTACCATGATTTTGGGAACCTGCTCTTCATAAGCATATATGGCAGCCAATCCTTCCTGAAAAGTGCCTCTGTTACAAATTGCATGGTATGTATCTAAAAGTGCTTGGGTATTGGCTGTAGGCTTTGTTGCTTCAGGTTTGTCTCGTTTTAAGCCCAAGGATTCACAAAAATCTAACCACATTGCTCTGTGATTAACCTCTCCATGTTCTTCATCCCACAAATTTTCCAGAATCGACTGCCTGACATCCCTTTCATCACACCGCGAATGAACTGAGCTTAAATAAACTGGGAATGAAGATTCGAAATGGTAATATTGCGCAGCATAAACCTGCAAATCTTGATGAGATAATTTGCCATCTTTCCATGCTTGATAAAAAGGATGATTCAAAAGAGATTTGGCCTCTATACGATCCATGATTCTATTAAGAAAACTGCAACTCATACATAAATCCTAGTTCGAATTTTGTTACAAAGTAAAATGCTTGAACATAATATAATCAAGGCAAACAATCAGCAAGCAAACCAGCGAAATTACTTTTGCTTATTAAATATGATGGGTATATTTCCTTCGGTACTATACTGAACTTCCACTTTCGTGTCGTAGACTAAATTGATGTTATCAGCAGTCAAAATAACTTCGGGTAAACCTTCTGCAAAAACAGTGCCGTTTAACAGCATAACCAATTTGTCACACCATTGAGCTGCTAAAGTTAGATCATGCATAGCCATTATTACCGTAGCCTGATTTTCCCGGCTTATTTCCTTTATAAGGGACATCAAGATGGCTTGATTACGCAAATCTAGGTTTGCAGTCGGTTCATCCAATAATAAAATCTGGGTTTCCTGAGCTAATGCCATAGCAATAAATGCTGATTGGCGCTCACCTCCAGAAAGGTGGTCTATTGACCTATCAATATAATCTGTTAAGCCTGTTCGAGACAAAGCTTTCTCAGCTATAAAAAAATCCTCGGTTTTGCCCCAGTCAATCAAACTCATATATGGATTGCGGCCCATCATCACTAATTCTCCAACTGTAAATCCTTGGGGCGAATCAGGGTTTTGCGGCACACATGCGAGTAGTTGCGATCTCTCCCATGAACTCAATTGATCTATGTTTTGGCCATTTACAGTAATTATGCCACCCGATAATTTATAGGCTCCCATTATCAAATTAAATAGGGTTGTTTTTCCACATCCGTTTGGACCTACAACAGCAATCACTTCACCCACATTAGCTTCAAAACTTAAATCACTTATAACTTGTTGTTTACCATATGCAAACTCCAATGCATCAACTTTAATCATAACTAATTATCTTGTGACCTCTTGTTTGTTTTTAATATGTATATAAAAAATGGGGCACCAAAAAATGCTGTTATTATTCCAACAGGTAGCTCTGTTGGAATTGCGATAACCCGGGCCCCAAGGTCGGCTAGAATCAGAAAACCAGCGCCTAATATAGCGGACATAGGAACCAAATGCCTATAATCGGACCCCCATATTAATCGCACAACATGGGGACCAACTAATCCTACAAATCCAATTACGCCACTAAATGCAACAGCTGATGCAGTAACTAGAGACGCCGATAATAAGATAATTGTTTTTGTTCGATTAACATTCACACCCAAAGTTTGCGCATGGAGATCATTTAATTGCAGAATGTTCAATACCCTGGAGTAAAGAATTAGAACTATCATCGGAGGAAAAACATAAGGCAATAAAATGAAAACATCAACCCAACGAGATCCAGAAAACCCACCTAATAACCAACTCATTAACGGCCTCAAATTAGGATCGCTCTTAATCATCAATAAACTTGTGATTGCTCCTGCTAGGGACGACACTGCTACCCCTGCAAGAATCAAAGTTGATATTCCGACCTTACCTTTACGGCGACCTATAAAATAAGCCAAAGTAACAGCAGTTATGGATCCGATGAAAGCGGCAATAGGTAGTAAGCCTCCGCCAAATGCTAGTAAAGGTAATCCTGTTAAGAATACAATTGCCGCTCCCAAACCCGCTCCGCTGGCAGAACCAATTAGATATGGATCTGCTAAAGGATTGCGAAACAAGCCTTGATATGCCGCTCCACTTATCGATAATGCAGCTCCCACTATACCTGCAAGTATTATCCTAGGAAAACGCAAATTAACCAAAATGCTTTCTGAAACCTCTGGCCAATTACTTTTTACTCTTATGCCTATAAGTTTGTTAATTGCAATGGCTAACGTGTCTGTTAACGGTATATTTACTGCACCTAGGCTGGAAGCAACAATACAAATCCCCAATATAACAATCAGACCCAGAACAATTCGACGTACTATTCGAATGTAGTTCATGCGATTTTTATTACTATAACTTAACTTTTGATTAGTACAAGTATCATAAATCATAAAATTTTTAATTAAATTTTTCCGGGTAAATTAATCGAGCTAATTCTTCCACTCCCGTTATGAATCTAGGACCCGCGACACTCAATGGGCTTCCAGTTAACATATAAATCTTGCTTTCTTTGACGGCAGCCACCCTGTTAAAAACGGGGTCATTTTCTATGGTAGAGTAATCTGTTTTTATAATTACATCCGGGTTTCGTTCAATAAGAATCTCAGAGCTTAATTGTTCAAACCCATTAACATCAAAAGCAATGTTTTCAAGCTTTAGCAAAGTCATTGCCTCACCTATTAATGTATCAGGACCTGGCGTCCACAGGTCTCCTTCATCTCTAAAAACTTTGGGCCCATACTCGACATCGGATAATTTATCTCTAATGCTATTAACCCGTTCGGTAAAATCCATCGCTAATGAATCAGCAGCATCTATATTACCCGTTATTCGACCCCACATCATAAAGTCTTCAGCTGTCGATTCAAGTCCACTATTTCGGTTCGGCACATATAGAACTTTAATTCCTGCCCCTTGCAAGTCATTCAAAAACGTTGGAGAAAACAAAAACACCAAATCCGGTTCTAAAGATAGAATAGTTTCGACATTTATTTCGAACGCACTACCTAACCTTTTTATATCTTTTGCTTCTTCTGGGTATTCGACGAAGTCATGAGTTCCAACTATTCTAGATCCCTCTCCTAAAGCGAATAAGATCTCTACAGCCGCTGAATCATAAGCGACTATGCGCTCGGGGGGAGATTCGACCAAAACCTCATTTCCGAATCCATCTATTATTGTCACTGGTTCAAATTGGACCAATGAAGTTTGACCTGGATCAGAAAGATCCTCTAATACAACATCACTGCATCCAATTGAAGCAAATATCAATAAAACAGAAATACAAGAAATTCCAAGAATCTGGAATCGAATTTTTTTCAAGAAATTAAATTTGAACATAACACCTATCTCCTAATAAAAGAATTTAACCCGAGGATTATGCTCAAACAAAAAACAGACCCTACTGAGAAACGTTAGTAGAGCCTAAAATAATAGTTTGTTTTAGTGCCTGTAACTTTAACCTCGAAGAACAAAAACACTGAATTAAGGTGGTTGATCGGACTCGCCTGAAACTTGCCATGGCCTACCGCTGCGGGACAGTGCCGGATTTTGACCGGCTTCCTTATTTATACCTATGACCTTCGTAAATACTAAAAGGTCATTTTCACCTTAATTCTTCAATTAAATTGTAATTTTTTAACACGCTATTCGAAAAACATGTTATCTCGATAATAATACACTCTAAAAGTTGCGTCAATGAGGCAATCTCATCCACATGAAGCCAGAGTAATGTGAAAAACATCTAAATTGTTTGAAAATAATTTGAGAAAAAGGTAAAATTCGTATGAAACATATGGGTTAATTTCTGGAGCACTCTATGACTAATCGCAACACTAACAAAAAAGCTAAATCAAATAGCGACTACACATCTGCGGATATACAAGTACTTGAGGGGATGGAGGCTGTTAGAAAGCGGCCAGGAATGTACATTGGAAGCACCGACCAAAGAGGCTTGCATCATCTGATTTATGAAATTGTTGACAATGCTGTTGATGAATTTATGGCCAAAAAGCCTAACGGAAAGCCAAACTGCACAACAATAGAAATCCATATAGATGCAGAGGGTAAAGTCAGCGTGATTGATGATGGGAGAGGGATTCCTCCAGATAAACATAAAGTGACAGGACTATCCACGATAGAAACAGTAATGACCACGCTACATGCTGGAGGTAAATTTGACTCAAAAGCATATGCTGTATCCGGAGGACTTCATGGTGTAGGCGCATCTGTTGTGAATGCACTGTCAACAGAACTAACAGTAGAAGTCAAACGTGAGGCAAAGCTGTACAAACAAGCTTTCTCCAAAGGTAAAAGGCTAACTGAACTAGAGGTATCAAATGGATTTGATCAAGATGAACATGGAACCACAATAACCTTTATTCCAGATAGAGACATTTTTGGAACTTCAGCTTTCGAATTCGAAATTCTCGCACAAAGATTCAAAGAGATGGCTTATCTCAATGAAGGATTACATATTATCTTTACTAGTGACTTACACGCAGATTTAATCGATGGTGCAAAAAAAGTAGATTATCAATTTGAAGGCGGTATTGCGCAGTTTGTAGAAGACCTAACTGGCGGTCGCGCCCGGTTACATCCAGAACCAATTAAAGTGTCTAAAAATATTGAAGGCACTATTGTGGAAGCCGCGCTGCAGTATAACGAAAGTTTCACAGAAAACGTATTATCTTTTGCTAACTGTATAAACACTATTGATGGTGGAACCCATTTAACTGGTCTGCGGTCTGCTCTTACTAGAATCATGAATGATTATGGCAGAAAGCATAATGTCATTAAGGAAAATGAAGCTAATCTAGCTGGAGAGGATACAAGGGAAGGCCTAGCTGCAGTAATCAGTGTTAAATTACAAGACCCTCAATTTGAAGGACAGACCAAAGGTAAACTTGGGAATCCAGAAATACGCGCCCAGGTCGAAAGCGCTTTAGCAGAAGAGGTTTCAATATGGCTAGGAGAAAATCCTAAAGAAGCTCGTCGAATTATCGAAAAATCTATTACCTCTCAACGAGCTCGTGAAGCAGCACGGAAGGCTCGCGATTTAATTATTCGTAAAAACGCAATGGACGGAGGAGCATTACCTGGTAAATTAGCAGATTGCTCAGATAAAAATCCTGAAAATTGTGAGCTTTATATAGTAGAGGGAGATTCTGCTGGTGGAACTGCAAAAATGGGAAGAGATCGAAATACTCAGGCAATTTTACCTCTCAAGGGTAAAATCCTAAATGTTGAAAAAGCACGGGCTGACAAAATGCTCGCTCATGAAGAAATAAGGCACATCATAATTGCCGTAGGTGCAGGCATGGATGAGGAATTTGATCTGTCTAAGTTAAGATACCATCGAATCATCATTATGACAGATGCTGACGTTGATGGCTCCCATATACGAACACTTCTACTAACTTTCTTTTTTAGACATATGCCACAGTTAATAGAAAATGGACATCTATATATTGCTCAACCCCCTCTATACAAAATTGGAACTGGTAAATCAGCAGTTTTTGCGTACAGTGAAGGTGAAAGAGAGGGCATAATGCTGCAATTAAAAGCAAAACGTAACTTACATCTTCAAAGATATAAGGGCTTGGGAGAGATGAATGCTGAGCAGCTCTGGGAAACAACAATGAATCCGGACGCCAGAACTTTACTGCAAGTATCAGTAGAGGATGCCTTTGAGGCAGATCGCGTGTTTACTCTGCTGATGGGAGATATGGTAGCTCCTAGGCGCGAATTTATTGAAACTAACGCCCTAGATGTAAAAAATCTAGACGTCTAGCATGGTATGAATTCAAGGATAGTAATTAAAAATACAGGCTCAAATGTTGAGATTTTAACTCTTAATTAGTAATTGAACGTATTTAACGTTAATAGCAACTTCCGCAAAGGATTGATTTGTGGGCAAAGCTAAAGGTATTCTGACATAATACTTCTATCTGGAATGCTAACTTGAACTCCGAAACTCTATACAATAAATTTTTATCGGATTATCCGTTTCTGACAGCTATTGGAAACACTCCAACGGTGCCATTAAAACTACCTAGTTTTAGCGGTACTTCTGATATTTATGTCAAATTAGAAAATGTAAACCCAGGAGGTTCAATAAAAGATCGTCCTGTTCTAAGAATGATAGCTACTGCAATTATTGATGGAAAATTAAATCACTCAAAAACCATTTTAGATTCGACATCAGGAAATGCAGGAATTGCCTATGCAATGATTGGAGCGGCTACCGGACATAAAGTTGAATTGGTAATGCCCGGTAATGCCAGTGAGGAAAGAAAGAAACGTGTATCCGCTCATGGGGCAAAAATAATTGAAACTGACCCTTTGTTAGGTTATGACGAAGCCATGAGAGAAGCTAAAAGAAAATATAAAGCTGATCCAGATAAATATTTCTTTTGCAATCAGTACGCAAACGATAATAACTGGCGTGCCCATTATGAAACAACTGGATCCGAAATCCTCAATCAAGTACCGAAAATTACGCATTTTGTTGCAGGGGTTGGTACGGGCGGCACTATCACTGGAGTTGGGAGAAGACTCAAGAAACACAACAAAGATATAAAAGTAATATGCATAGAACCAGAAGATTGGAGGGGAATTGAAGGTTTAAAACCTCTTGATGAGGATAATATAGTTCCTGAAATCTTAGATGAAAGTGTAATAGATGAAAAAATGCCAATTAATCTTGATGTAGCAATCGATATGGCTCATGACGTGGCCACACAGGGTATTTTTGTAGGCCAGTCATCGGGAGCTTATTTAGTTGCGGCTAATGAAATCGCCAAAAGAGAAGATCAAGCGGTCATTGTCACTATATTCAACGACCTAGGGGAACGATATTTCAGCACTGGAATGTGGAATAGATAATACGACAGATAAATGGCCGATAATACAGATTCAGAAAACCTAAATCGTTTAAGAATTGAAGAGCTGCGTTCACAATTAAGTAAACACAACATTCTTTATTATCAGGAAAATTCCCCCGAGGCTTTGGACTCTGAATATGACGCCATGATGCGTGAGCTTAGAGACCTAGAGACTCAGTACCCGCAATATTCCGATCCTGCATCACCCACTCAACTAGTTGGAGCTCCTCCATCTAAGAAATTTACGTCAGTAACGCATAAATTACCTATGCTGAGCTTGGCAAATGCTTTTAATAAAGATGAGTTCCTATCTTGGAATGAAAGAATTTCTAAACTACTTACTACCAACATCGATTTTGTTTGTGAGCTCAAATATGACGGCTTGGCAATATCAGCAATTTATGAAAATGGTAATTTAATCCAAGGAGCAACAAGAGGGGATGGGAACAAGGGAGAAGACGTTACTGATAATCTGAAAACAATCAAACATCTGCCTAAAACTTTGACTGGAGCTTACCCGTCAGTTCTCGAAGTCAGAGGAGAGGTGGTGTTTCCAATATCGGACTTTAGAGAATTTAACACAGCGCGATCAGTGGATGGACTACCCGAATATACGAATCCAAGAAACGCTGCAGCGGGAGCATTAAGGCAGCTTGATCCTGATGAAACCGCAAAAAGACCTTTAGATATATTTATATACGGATTAGGATACACAAATAGTACCTTGCCTTACACCACTCAACTTGAATCTTTAGAATATCTGGCCCAATTAGGATTCAATATAAATGAACACAATATGCTCGCAAACTCGGTAGATCAGGTTATTAAATACTACTCAAGTTGTTTGGAAATCCAAGGAGGCTTGAATTATGCATGTGATGGTGTCGTAGTTAAAGTTAATCGATTGGATTTTCAAAGACACCTTGGCACTGTAGGAAGAGAACCAAAGTGGGCTATCGCTTTTAAATTTCCTTCCGAACAAAAAGAAACTACGCTTTTAGATATTAAGTTTAATGTTGGTAGAACAGGGAGCATTAATCCTTACGCAATATTCGATCCAGTTATAATTGGAGGGGCTAATATTAGGCAGGCAACCTTACATAATGAAGACTATATTAGATCAAAAGATTTGCGTATTGGTGACACAGTAATTGTTGAAAGAGCAGGGGAAGTAATTCCACAAGTGGTCCAGTCAATAACAAAAAAACGGGACGGGACCGAAACTCAGTTAATAATGCCAACGACCTGCCCAGTATGCAATCATATGATCTTTTCACATGAAGATGAAGCAATGTCATACTGTGTCAATAGTAGGTGTACCGCACAATTAAGCAAAATGGTTGAACATTTTGTTTCTAAGGGCGCTATGGATATTCAAGGTTTAGGACCAAAACAAATACAAGTATTAATGGCAGAAAACCTGATTGAAGACGCTTCAGATCTCTACGATTTAAAAAATCACCAGGATCGAGCAATGACAATTGAACGAATTGGTGAAACTTCACTGGATAATCTACTAACTGCAATCAACGAAAGCTTGCAACAGCCTTTGGCAAGAGTTTTGACTGCTCTCGGGATTAAGCATGTTGGTCCCGAGGTTGCTGAATTATTATCTAACAGATTTCAAACTATAGATAAAATAATACAAGCCTCAGAAACGGAAATTATAAGTATATCTGGAATAGGCCCCAGAATATCTTCATCTATATCAAGTTATTTTTCGAACCCATCTAACATAAAACTAATTAACAAACTTAGAAGTGCCGGGCTAACTCTGGAAACTGACAACGTAGATCAAATCGACAAACAGGTTCTAGTAAATAAAACTTTTGTGGTGACAGGCCGGATGGAGAATTTCAGCCGGACTGAAATTCAAAATAAAATTAAGGCGCTTGGCGGTAAAGTGACTAGTAATGTATCGAAAAAAACTGACTTTGTCGTTGTTGGCTCAGATCCCGGATCAAAACTAGATCAAGCAAATTTATTAGAGATAAACATACTGGATGAGACTCAGTTTGGAGATTTACTTCAATCCCTATTGTTAAATTACGATCAACTGCAATAAAGAGACTTGGAGGTTAGGAAATATATTTAAGCCATCTCAAAATATCTAATTTTCGTAATCTTCAAGATGTCGAACTATTGTTAGAACCCGGTGTGACGATAATTCATGGGAATAACGGCAATGGAAAAAGCAATTTACTTGAAGCTATCTACATATTGTCAGTTGGCAAATCACAAAGAGCCATTAACGACAAGGATTTACTTATATTTAACCCCAAGACCCTCAATGCTGCAAATGAGGCTTTAGGAATTCATACAAAAGTTTCTGCTAATGTCGAAGGATCGCATGAATCTACAAAACTTCAGTATGACCTATTTGAAATAGATTCTAAAAAACAGGAAGAGACACCTCAACAATCAAATAGTACAAATCATATAAAGAAAAAATCTCTGAAAAAGCTAGTTCGTGTTAACGGTATTCAGAGAAAAATATCTGAATTTGTAGGAGAGATGAACGCAGTTTTATTTACAGTACAAGACCTCGAACTAATTTATGGATCTCCAAAAATTAGAAGGCGGTATCTAGATGTTTTGATTTCCCAACATAATCGAGAATATCTAATGGCATTACAGAGATATCAAAAAACAGTGTTGCAAAGGAATCATTTACTAAGATCCATTAAAACGGGTATCTCCCGAGTAGGTGAATTAAATCCTTGGGATCACAACTTAGTCATTGATGGTGGATATATTATCTTTACAAGATCCAAATTGATTCAGCAGCTATCTAAATTAAGCTTAAGTCAGCATCATTTGTTGTCGCCTTTAAAAGAAAATTTAAATTTAGTTTATATATCAGATATTGAAGAACAACCGTCAGAATCTGATCAATCCAATATTTCAAGGATATTAAAACAAAAATTGTCAGCGAGAATCAGCACAGATGTAAACAAAGGTTTTACCTCTGTGGGTCCACATAGAGATGATTTTAAGATAACTATCGATGAAATGGACTGTTCCCGGTTTGCTTCAAGAGGTCAGGGAAGAGTAGCCACTTTGTCATTAAAATTAGCTGAAGCACAATATTTATCGGATACCCGTGGAGAAAATCCACTAATTCTGCTTGATGACGTGTTTTCAGAATTAGACTCGATTCGAAGAGATAAGGTTTGGAAGGTAGTTTCTGATTATCAGCAATCTCTAATTACCACATCTAATATGAATGACATTCCAAACAACGGTACACTCAACATGAAAATATGCAGGATTGTTGACGGCAGCATTGATGAAGTCGATTAAATAAATCATCAAAGACTATCTAGCGATTATCGCGCTGTGATGCCACCATCAATTACAAATTCAGAACCTGTCATATAACTAGATTCATCAGATGCAAGGTATAGGATTCCGTACTTGATATCATCTACTGTACCTAGTCTGCCCACGGGAGTCTGATTAATTAAGTCACTACGCACTTGTGGATCAGATAAAAGCGAAGCCGCCTGAGGAGTTTCTATGAACCCCGGATGAACCGAATTTACTCTTATATTGTCTTGTGAATATTGGACTGCTGCAGCTTTGGTAAAAATACGAACAGCTCCTTTGGAAGCAGTATATGATGCGCCTCTTGTCGTACCTACTAGACCATAAACAGATGAGATGTTAATGATGGAACCTCCACCAGTCTGCTTCATAAATCGAGCAGCATATTTTGTACCTAAAAAAACGCCTGTGGCATTTATGGCAATGGTTTTGTCCCAATCATTAACTGGATAGTCTTCGACTTTCAAATGCACAGGAGCCCCTCCAATGCCGGCATTATTAACTAATACATCAATATGTCCATGTTCTTGAGATATTCTGCTTAAAATGCTGTCCCATTGTTGCTCATCTCTAACATCTAGGTGACAATATTTAGCTTTCGCCCCTGATTGAACTATTTCTTCGGCCAGGCCTTCTCCCATATCGTCTTGAATATCACATAAATACACGAGTGCATCTTCATCTGCAAAAAGTTGAGCGGTAGCTGCACCAATACCACTTGATGCGCCAGTAATAATTGTTACTTTGTTTTGTAATCTTTTCATTAGGATGAGTGTAAGTTTCTAATGTTTTTATGTCAATTTCATTAGTAAAAAGTCGACTTTTATTACAGAATAAACCATCAATATTAGAAATTTTGTAAAAATACCAGATTTTGGACTTGGTAAGGCTCTAGATTTTTTTACATATTTACGTAGATCAGTCTACACAGTCGTTAAAACGCTAAAACTTTGTGCTTTTTACATGCAAATCACCTATTTCCACTGCAAAATTAAGCAGATTCTTTTGGGAGATTCGTGGAGTTTATGCTAAAATAACCCCGTGCGCGCCTATGCGTAGGCGCTCTCATATGATACCGTTTCGTGATCGACATGGCGTCATATTGGTATGTCGAAACAGGGGGTTTTTAGCAATATGTCCATAAACAGAACTGCGACCAAGGTCGCGGTTTTCCTAGCCCTAGTAATGAGCTTGGTCTTTACGACCAGCATAGCTGTTGCTCAAGAGGCATCTAGTGTGCCTTCCAGGACTGCTGTAATTTCAGACACTAATTTGCCTGGAGATACACTGACCATAACAATGGAGCAAGTAGCTGCACAAGAGGCTGGAAAACAATTAGAAGGCTGGCTTATCAGTGATGATGGTTCTACATTATTAAATGTTGGTGTTTTAAGCATAGAGGGTGGTGAAATTAACCACACATATGTTTCTAAGACCGGTGAGAATCTTATAGCCGGATACAATAAATTCGTCATAACCGTTGAGCCATCTGGCATTCCAGATGCAGAAAGCTCAGGGGTATATGCTTACAGTCACCGAGTTCCCCTAGACGTGATTAATCATGTTCGTCATTTACTTGTTGAATGGCCTAGTGGCTCTGAGACTGGAGTGATAACAGACTTACAAAGTTCTATATCCTCAGCGTTAGCTCACGTGAACAAAGCGATGGACGCAAGCACTTTAGATGACGTAATAAGTAATGCTAATAGTGCCAAAGATGCAATTAGCTCTGTCGTAACAAATTCTGCTAGCCTGGAGCATGCAGCCTTTGCTGCTGCAGAGGCACCAAGCGATGCTACAGTAGCGGAAAACGCTGCCAACGTAGCAGCAGTACAAGCTAACATTAATGCATGGGCGGCTGCAGCTTCAGATCAAATTGACGTTGCTACAAGTAAAACAACCGCACAATCTGCCAAAATCCAGCTAACGTCTGTTAAGGGTTATTTGGAAAGTGCTCAAAGCGGAGTTGATGCAAATGCTGATGGAACGATTACAGCAAGTGCTGATGAAGGTGGAGCTGACCAGGCATATACTGCAGCTCAAGCAATTGCAACATACACTTTAACTGAAGGTGAACTTTCCGCTGCCGGCGGCGACCTAGGTTTAGGTCTTCCAGCTACAGGTGATGCTTATCTATCATACCTATTCAGTTCTCACTCTATGAGCCTAGGTTTGATATTGGCATCCTTAATGGTAATTGGCGGAGGAATGTTAGTTATTAGGACTCGGAGAATCGCTTCTACTGAATAATTAAGTAATTTAACTTTAGTAGAAATAGTTACATTGAGTATTTATGAAGACCCCGCCACTCGGCGGGGTCTTCTATTTTATTTAGGTATGTTCAATTTGAATAATTTAATTGCTAGAATATGCGATATTTGTGGATCTGAACTATTAGGTATCCACTGTAAATTAAGATGCTTAAATTGTGGATATGTCCGTGACTGTTCAGACCCTTAATGGAATACTTTCTCTAACTTATTTATAAAATCGTATGGTGATTTAAAAAATGAAATATATATCTATAACCGCTTTGATGATAATTGCACTAACTATTGGCTTAGGTTGCGCAGAATCAGAGGTAGTACCCGTTGAAAAAGAGCCTGAAGCAGTCAAATTAACTGTATCTGATGTAATTAGCAAATCAGGTGAATACATGACGACTTTAAAGTCTTTTCACTTTAAAATGACTCACGAAGTAGGCGCAACAGAATTTCTACCGGGACTGAATGTAGAAGAGGTTTCAGGGGACGTTCAACCGCCTGAATTACTTGCAGCAGAATTTGTTGGAATGTTTGGTGCTTTCCCAATACGGTCAATGTTAGTTGCAGTTGGAAAAGATAATTATCTTACGAACCCTCTAACAGGTGTCTGGGAACAAATTGAGCCGACCGTTAATTTAGGGGGGTTTTTCAATACCAGCGAAGGAATGGCTTCCTTACTAGAAAAAATGACCAATGTAGATTTCCTATCGGATCCTGGTCTGGACTCATCTAATTATGAGATAAAGGGTGACCTATCAACTGTTCATTTAGGTTCTTTACTAGGCGAAACCCTAGAAAATGGGAGCGTTGTCGTCGAAGCCAGTATCAATAAAAATGATTTTGCATTAAATAAAATAAAATTTATCGGTCAAGCGAAAGTGTCGGATATCGATGGTACTATTAGGCTAGTAACAATGGATAAATTCAATGTGCCAGTTGAAATAGAAGTTCCAGCAATGACTGAAACAGAATAAACCTAACATTTTGATCGAACCGAAAACTACTAATAACAAAGGCGAGCAGGATTCTCAGCGGATATCACCTTATCTGGCATTAATACCGATCGCATTTGGAGTTTTTGTGGCAGCAGACGATCAAACTGTCATGGTAACAGTATTAACTGAAATCATGATTGATTTTCGTGTTCCAATAACTCAATTAGACACAGCGTCATGGACCATCACTGCATATCTTCTTGGATATGTTGCTGCAATGCCATTAATCGGCAGAATGTCTGATGCATTAGGGCATCGACGTGTATTTGCTGGAGCCATGGTTATTTTTATGATTTTCTCAGTTTTTGCCGCTTTAGCTAGAAGTATGGAATGGTTAATAGCTATTAGAGTTTTTCAAGCTATGGCTGCAGGAGCGATGCTACCTGTAGCAATCGCGATAGTAGGAGACCTGTTCCCTGCCGGAAAAAGAGGGCTTGCTTTAGGTCTTATTATAGGAGCTGCTGAAGCAGGTGGTGTAATTGGGCCCTTATGGGGAGGATTGGTAGCCAAATATCTAACCTGGCCGTGGGTTTTTTGGATGAACATTCCTTTAGGATTTATGACCCTTATTCCCTTATTCATACTTTTAAAACCTAGTATTAGGTTTAAATCTAAAGTGGATTATTTAGGTGGCTTTTTAATAGCACTTTCTTTAGCTGCTTTGACTCTGGCTCTATCTTGGATAGATCGTCCAGGCTTAATGCTCATCCTGTTCTTTGTCCTCGCTGCAGTTTTTTTAATCGCCTTCATTCTGCGTCAAAAAACAGCAGAAGAACCTCTATTACCTAACTCAATGTTTTCAAGTCCCACAATCGTAGCAGCTAATCTCTCTCATTTGCTGGTCGGATGTGGTCTCATAGTAGGAATGGTTACAATACCATTTATGACAACAACAGTTATGGAAAAGGAACCGTTAGAGGGCGGATTAAGATTGATGCGAATGACTATAGCAATGCCAGTAGGAGCAATAGTTGGCGGAATCGCATGTCAGAAAATGGATTTCAGAATACCTTCATTGATCGGATTAGCTTTAACAATTTGGGGGTTTTATGAGATGTCCGGATGGTCACTCTCTATATCAGATCCTACTATGTCTATACCTTTAGTAGTCACTGGTTTTGGTTTCGGTATTCTAATATCACCTATTGCATTGGCTGGTACTGAACCTGTAGGCCATGGGGATAGAGGTGCTGCCGCAGGTGTTATAACTGCCATGAGGCTTGTTGGTATGACTTTGGGACTTGCTGCGATCACTGCCTGGGGTTCACAAAGATTTTTTACACTGGTATCCGGATTGTCTTTACCGATACCAACTGAGGGGGAATCGTCTGAAGTAACCCTAGCAAATATCGAAGCATATTCCGGAGAAGTTATAGACATTGGGATGAATTTATTCACCGAATTTTTCATTATAGCTGTTGTAGCTTCTGCGATAGCTTTATTACCCACAATGTTTATGGCATGGAACCACAAAAAACATTTAGATGCAGAAAAAGCGCCTGATACAGAAGGGTCTTAGTTTTTATAAATTCACTATCTAAATTACAAATCTAGACTTTGGAATGTATTGGAGTGGCTATAGATGTTCCATCAGGTAATTCTTCGATTTTAAAGTCCCCGAACAATAGGGGTGCTTCCTCTATTAATAAACTTAATATTTGTATAGCCATTCGTCTTATTTCCCAATCGGCAAAAGGGGTGGATCGCATTTCGATAAAATGCCTCCACGCTCTTACATTTGCAGTAACAAATAATTTGGTCTCTGTGGCGTTAGGTAAGACTGATCTTGCAGCTTGACGTATCGCTTTACGCCTATCAGTTTTCTTCTCAAATAAACTTTCATCTAATGACTCCTCAAGTGAATCAACAAGTTCTTCATAACTAGTAGCTGCATTTTCCATAGCTATTTTAAATAAATCGTTAACTTTTTCGTTACTAAAACTTTCATTTACTAGAGCTGGAGGAATAACGAAAGAGGCGCCAGATTCATCTACATACCTTTGGGACCGTTGACTATATGCAAAGCCTGCTCTGTGTCTAATTAACTCATGAGTTAGGCTACGAGAGATTCCTGTAATAACAAATCCAAAGTTAACATGTTCTAAAACGCTACCATCTTTGCGGTACAAAAGATTGTTTATGAAGTCAGCTATATCTTTTCTGCCACGTCCATAACTCATGTAGCACATTCGCGCTGAAATCTCCACAACTGCAGCAGATTCATCTTTTCCGGCCCTAATGCTATCTGGTATTGGCGGTACGCCTTGATCAGCTAAAAACTCAGCAACTTGATTCCAATCAACAGACGTGCGAGTAGTAAGATATATTTTAGGCTCATTTAACATGTCTAATTTTTTTTTATTCATGTTCTATATTAATAATTGGTATGGATTTTCTAATATTGTTTTAACATCATTGATAAACAACGCACCTTCAGCACCATCAAGTATACGATGATCTCCCGATATTGTTGCAGTCATTATATCTGCTATGACAACGCTTCCATCGACTACAATCGGCCTTTGAATAGCACTACCTACAGCCAACATCGCTGATTGAGGCGGATAAATTATGCCAACAAAAGACTTAACATTATACATTCCTAGATTGCTTAGAGAGAAAGTACCTCTTGCATATTCATCTGTAGTTATCGTTCCTTCATTTGATCGAAGAGCCAAGTCTTTACTAGCAACAGAAATTTCTTTTAATGATTTATTTTGAATATCCATAATGGCTGGAACCATTAAACCGGCTTCCTGAGAAATAGCAATTCCGATATTAATTTTTGAATGCGTGACTATTCCTTTATCTGAAAATGACGAGTTAAATTTTGGATATTTCTTTAGAGGGTTTACGCATGCCTTTAATATTAAATCGTTGATTGAAACATCAATCCCATCATATTCCTCACTTTTATTGATCTGCTTTCGCATCTCTATCGCCTTAGTCATGTCTATGTCAACAGATATGTAAAAATGAGGTATCTCAGTCTTACTTTTAACGGTGACCCTAGCGATCTGCTGGCGCATTTTTGTTAGGTCAGAACTTTCTTCATCAATTAATTCACTCGATTGAATTGGCTCTATCTGCTTTTCACTTTTTGAATCTACAAATTGAACCTCTGAATCAGAAAGTGTATATGACTCAACATCTTCACGAGTTATTCGTCCAGCGGGCCCAGTTCCAACTATTTTACTCAAGTCGTAACCCTTTTCTTTGGCTAATTTCCTAGCCACCGGGGATGCTTTAACCAATACTTTACCTACATTGCTATTTAAATCCTGATTATTTTCAGTCGATCCATTATCTGCGTCGACTGTGTCTATATGTGTTAAATTAGCTTCCTCAGTAGCTATCTCGGAAGGTGTCTCGGACTCTTCGTTAAAAAGCTCGGAATCCACAGGAACGATTTCACTTTCAGAGCCCACAGAAGCTATCACTTCACCTACCGGTACAGTGACTCCCTCTTGAACGAATATCTGAGTAATAAAACCTTCCAGATAAGATTGAAATTCGACAACAGCTTTATCTGTTTCAATCTCAGCAACAACTTCATTTTTTTCAACGTGACTTCCGGTTTTAACAAGCCATCTGACTATAGTTCCTTCTTTCATGTCATACCCCATTTGAGGCATTTTTAATTCATCAGACATAAGAATACACTCCGCTTAACATTTGTCATCAAATCTCCATCATTTCTTTGATCTTAATCGTTACCTTACTTGCATCTGGGATTGCAGCCGATTCAAGTTTACGGCTATATGGCATAGGTACTTCCTCTCCTGAAATTCTGATTATCGGTGATTCAAGATAATCAAACGCATTTTCTTGCAAGCTACTGCTAATTTCAGCGCCAAAACCACCCGTCTTCCAATTTTCTTCAACAACTACAGCTCTACCTGTTTTATGAACAGATCTTGCTGGTGTTTCGATATCAAGAGGTCTGAGCGATCTTAAATCTATGACCTCTGCCTCTATACCCTGTTCAGATAATTTATCTGCTGCTTCCAAACATACAGGTACCATACCGCCGTAAGTAACTATGGTAACATCCTGTCCTTCTCTACATACTACAGACTTCCCCAAAGGCACGTTGTAGTATTCTTCAGGCACATCACCTGTTGCAGAATATAATAAACAGTGTTCAACATAAATCACAGGATCCTTAGACTCAATACAAGAACGCATCAATCCTAGAGCGTCATATGGGTTAGAAGGAGTAACGACCTTCAGGCCTGGCACGCTAGCGTACCATCCTTCAAAGTTTTGTGAATGAGTTGCTGCCAGACCACCGCCACCACCAGTAACTGTGCGCAAAATCATGGGAACTTCAATCTGTCCATTCGACATGTATCTCATTTTAGCTGCATGGTTAACAATTTGATCCATAGCAAGCAAGGTAAAATTGATAGTCATTATTTCAGCTATAGGGAAAAGTCCTCCCATTGCCGACCCAACAGCGGCACCAGCAATTACTGACTCTGCAATTGGCATATCTCTTACGCGTTTTTCACCATATTTATCTAAAAATCCCTTTGTAACAGCATATGCCCCACCATATTCGCCTATATCCTCTCCCAATAAATAACATCTTTCATTGGAGTCCATAGCTTCAGAAAGACCCTTAGATATAGCATCCCTTACTGTTAATTTACCCATGGATTTCTCTATACATTGATTCTACTTCTGGGTCTTCGCTTTGCTCTGCAAACTCAACAGCATCACGAACAACTTGCTTAACCCTTTCATCTATCACAGCTATGTCATCTGGGCCAAAGAGGTTTTGGCTCAAAGAATAATCAATAAATTGATTGATTGGATCTTTATCCTTCCAATTGTTTATCTCTAAAACATTACGATAATTACCTGGGTCAGCCATTGAATGACCCACAAACCTATAGGTGTTAGCCTCAATTAACACAGGTCCACCTCCTGATCGCGTTCTTTCAATTGAAGATTGAGCTGTTTCAATCACTGCTAAAACATCCATACCGTCTATCTGAGTTGCAGGTATATTGTATTCATCTGCAGACAAATAAAGGTTGTGGCCCGTCGCATGAGTCCTGTCGATATGACTCCCCATGCCATAAAGGTTGTTTTCCAATATAAACACTACAGGTAATTTCCATAACGATGCCAAATTTAGGGCCTCATGAAAATATCCCTCATTGACTGCTCCATCTCCGAAAAAACACATAACCACGCGGTCTTCACTTAAATAATCAATAGATGTAGCGAGTCCAACAGCAATTGGTATCTGGCCTCCGACTATTGCGTATCCACCCATGAACCCTTTAGAAACATCAAATAAATGCATTGAACCACCTCTACCGCCACTTACGCCTGTAGATTTGCCCATCAATTCGGCCATTATGCCGTTTGGATCCAGCTTTCTGGCTAGTGCATGTCCGTGATCTCGGTAATGGCTAACAATATAATCATCTTCGTTTAACGATGATATCGTGCCTACTGCTACGGCTTCTTCACCAATGTAAAGGTGCAAAAAGCCTCGAATAAGCCCGCGCATATATTGTGAAGCACACTCTTCTTCAAAAAGTCGGATTAGCTTCATTAATTCATACGTTTCTAAAGCTTTTTGTTTATCTAAAGTTATAGGCATATGCACCCTCCCCATAAAGTTTAATCCGTATGTTTTACATATGAATAGCTAAATTTTCAGTTGCTAATCCCGCTTCTTTAAGACATTCAGATATTGTTGGATGAGGATGTACTAGTGAACCCAACTCACTTGTGGTTCCCTCTAGCATCTTAGTCATTCCTGCTTCTCCCAACAATTCTGTTACTTCCGCCCCTATCATATGTACGCCCAATATATCTCCGATTTCCGCATCCGACACAACTTTAATGAATCCTTCTGTCTCAGATAAAGCTAAAGCCTTTCCAGAAGCGGAGAGCGGAAATTTGCCTACTTTTAGTTCCCTTCCGGTCTCTGCAGCTTCTGCCTCAGTCATTCCAAAACTGGCAACTTGTGGCCTGCAATACACTGCACGTGGCATTAAAGAATAATCTATAGTTGAGTGATCTATACCTGCAATATTTTCTACTGCGATAACTGCCTGTTCAGAGGCCACATGCGCTAGTAATAATTTACCAGTGATGTCACCTATAGCATAAATACCACTGACATTAGTTTTCATGTGATCATCAATAACTATGAATCCGTTTTTTGTTTCAACCCGTGTATGATCTATGCCTATATGATCTGAGTTTGGTTGAACTCCAACAGCTACTAACACTTTTTCACATTCAATATTTAATTCTTCTGAATCATTTTTTACCGTAACAATCGCTACTGTATCATCAGTTGAAATACTTTTTACTTTGGCTGATGTCACTATTGAAATTCCCGATTTGTTAAATGATCGTTGCAATTGAGTGCTTACATCCTGATCTTCCTGCGGGAGTATACGATCCATCATTTCTACAATGGTTACTTCCACTCCGTATGATCTATATAAATATGCGAATTCAGCGCCTGTAGCACCTCCTCCAATAATCACCACCCTTTTAGGTAGCTTATCCAACTCTAAAGCATGTCTGCTGGTAATCACTTTATCGCCATCTATAGTGATACCAGGTAAATCTCTTTGCCGAGCTCCAGCAGCAATCACTACATTGGTTGCCTCAAGGGATGTGTTGCTTGGCTCCACAACTATAGTATTTTCACTTATAAAAGAACCTTTACCTTCAAACACGTCTACTTTGTTCTTCTTCAGCAGATATCCAATTCCTTGGGTCAACTTTGAAACAACCTCTCTACTGCGAGATATGGCTTTAGAAAAATCTGCTTCTACTCCAGAAACCTGGATGCCAAACTTGTCAGCCTCATTTATCAAATTCAATACTTCAGCGTTTCGCAGCAATGATTTGCTGGGAATACATCCCCAATTTAGACACACCCCGCCTAATTCAGACTTTTCTACAAGAGCAGTTTTCATTCCCAATTGGCCCGCCCTTATAGCTGCAACATACCCACCAGGACCGCTGCCTATTACAACCACATCATATTTTGAAATTTGATTGTCCAAAATCCAACCTTTATTTAAATATATTAGAGGAGGATAATTGTAACACTTTATGTTTGGCAAGAAATGTATCAAAAATATACAGTAAAGTGTTAAATTGATTAACACTTTACATTGAAAAGGAAATTTTATTAATTGGCCGCTACAGAAAATAAATCAAATCATTTATCTATAAATGATATCCAAGGGATAAAGACTGGGCATTACACAGATCCTAACGCAATTACAGGTTGCACAGCAGTAATATGTGAAGCGGGAGCAACTGGTGGAGTCGTTGTTCGCGGAGGTGCACCGGGATCAAGAGAAACTGACTTACTTGATCCAACTGCCAGCGTTCCGTTAATTCATGCTGTTATCCTTAGCGGTGGAAGCGCATTTGGGCTCCAATCAGTTGATGGCGCTATGAAATACCTAAAAGATCGTGGTGTTGGCCATAAAGCCGGAAATTCGAAAATACCTATCGTTGCTGGCTCAATTTTATTTGATTTAAACATAGGTCTAGATGAATCACCTATTCCTGAGTCAGGTTATCAGGCATGTGTTTCAGCAAATAATAAAAAAATCCAAGAAGGAACAGTAGGAGCAGGTACCGGAGCTACAGTAGCAAAATTAATGGGTATGAAAAGTGCGATCAAAGGTGGTATTGGTTCATATGGAATGACTTTGGGCGATGGTTCTATGGTTTCAGCCATAGTTGCAACAAATGCAATTGGCGGTATATTCGATTATAAAACGGGCTCATTAATTGCAGGACCTCTGGATCAAAATGGTTCAAACATGCTTAACCCTGTGCAATGTATATTAGATACAAACTGGGCTCCCCCAAACGAAGTGCAAAATAATACCACAATTGGGGTAATTGCCACTGACGTTACACTGACAAAATCACAAGCACAAAAGCTTTCAGCTGCAGCTCATGATGGATTAGCGTTGTCAGTTAGACCCTCACATACTAGTCATGATGGAGATACATTTTTTTGTCTTTCGACTGGCACAAGTAACGTAAATGCTGATATGGATCGTCTAATTGCTGCAGCATCAGTTTGTGTGGCGGAAGCTGTTTTGAGGTCGGTTAAATTGGCTTCTAGTATTGGCGGTATAA
Source organism: SAR202 cluster bacterium (assembly GCA_022447925.1). Taxonomy (GTDB): domain Bacteria; phylum Chloroflexota; class Dehalococcoidia; order Lucifugimonadales; family UBA2962; genus UBA2962. Next base: position 22,032 of record JAKUTS010000006.1, read on the forward strand.
ATTCTATCAATGATTTAAGTAAAATTAACTAGTTTGAGGAAATTAAATGGATTTAAATAAATCAACTAAAATTGCTTTTATAGGCTGCGGTGCTGTTGGTAAAACATTGGCCGTAGCGCTATCTAGATCTGGATACTCTGTGATTGCAGCTTCAAGCCGCACATATAAGTCTGCAGAGGATTTATCTGGCCGGATTAAAAACTGCATATCGTACGAATCAATTCCAGATGCAGCTAGGCAAGCAGATTTAATTTTTATAACTACTTTCGATAACGCAATAGAGCCGGTAGTAAACTCAATAGAATGGTCAACTGGCCAAGCAGTTGTACACTGTTCTGGTGCCAGTTCTTTAGATGTTTTAAAAGCTGCCGAAATACAAGGCGCCGCTATTGGTAGCTTCCATCCACTTCAAGCTTTTGCTGGTGTTGAAGATGCCCTAGCAGCTTTACCGGGCTCAACTTTTGGGATTGAAGGCGAAGGAAAATTAAAGGATTACCTAACACAACTTGCCTTGGACGTAGGGGGCAAACCGATATTTCTAAAATCATCTGATAAGCCACTTTATCACGCATCTGCAGTCAGTCTGGGAGGAGTGCTAATGGGACAGATAGCGGTGATAGCTCAGATATGGGAAGACAGACTTGGGGTAGAAAAAAATGAGGCCCTTAAAACGTTAATCCCGATGGTAAGAGGCGTAGCAGATGCATTAGATGCAAACGGCATACCTGAAGGCATAGCCGGCCCGTATGTTAGAGGTGATATCGACACAGTACAAAAGCACCTCGATGCTATGAAAAGTGTAGGAATTAAGGAAATGCAAATGTACGCAACTACTGCACTAGCCGGCATTAAATTCGCTGCAGAAAGAGGCGTATGTAAAGATGAAGATGTTAAAGTAATGAAAAAGTTGCTAAACACTTATATAAGTGAAAACCCAATATAATCGAATATAATTAGTTAAAGCATCGGCCCTCACTCGGGCATATTGAGGAGGTACCAAATGCAAAATAGCATTCATAAACTTTCTGAAATGAAGGCACATGGTGAGCCAATAGTTATGGTTACAGCATATGATTACACTTCTGCCAGAATAATCGATGACATAGGATTTGATGCAATCCTGGTCGGAGATTCTCTAAGCCAGGTCATGCTGGGAAACGACACAACTATCCCTTTAACCATGAATGAGGCAATACACCATACAAGATCAGTGGTTAGAGGAGCGCCTAACACTCATGTTGTAGGAGACATGCCCTTTCTAAGTTATAACTCTAATATTGAAACAGCTCTTGTAAATGCTGGGAGATTTTTGCAAGAAGCGGGTGCCCAAAGCGTTAAACTTGAAGGCGGTCACCACATATGTGAAACCGTAGATCGGTTAGTATCGTGCGGAATACCGGTAATGGGGCACATTGGCCTTACACCTCAATCTATCAACCAACTTGGCGGTTATAAAGTGCAGGGCAAATCCAAAGAACAAGCATCACGGTTAATTGATGAAGCGGTGGCATTAGAGAACGCTGGAGCTTATGCCATAGTATTAGAACTAATTCCTGTTGAGGTATCGAAACAAATAACCTCAAGATTGAAAATCCCAACAATAGGAATTGGTGCGGGAATCAACTGCGATGGTCAAATACAGGTCATGCACGACATTTTAGGTTTGTTTGAGCTGTTTACTCCAAAACACACCAAGCAATATGTTGATTTAGCCAAACAAATGCGTCTTGGCTTGAAAGAGTATTTAAGCGAAGTAAAAGATAAAAGTTTTCCAAATAATTCTCATAGTTTCACTTCGCAACAGAATAGTTAGTTCAGTGCCGCTTTATCTAAGCCTTATATCTGATTAAATAGATGAGATTAATAAAAACAGTTATCGAATTAAGAGCAATTCTGTCAAAGGCGAAAGGGCCTGTAGGCCTAGTACCAACTATGGGAGCAGTACACGAAGGTCATATTGCTTTACTCAAAAAAGCCAGATCAGAATGCAGCACAGTTATAACTTCGATATTTATCAACCCACATCAATTTAACATCAAAGATGATTATCTGAATTATCCTAAAAGCGCATCTAAAGACTTAGAAATTATGGAAACTGAAGGTGTAGATATTGTTTTTAAACCGGAACTAGAGGAAATATATCCAAGCTCATATACGACTACAGTAAAAGTAAAAGATTTAAGTGACCGCTTTGAAGGAGTCTCTAGACCCGGGCATTTAGATAGCGTAGCTACAATCGTAATTAAATTACTAAATATATGCCAACCGGACTTTGTATATTTTGGGCAAAAAGATGTTCAGCAGTTGTTAATGGTCAAGCGTATGATTACCGACCTGAATATACAAACTAACCTGGTATCTGTAGGTACAGTCAGAGATATAGACGGTCTAGCCTTATCTAGTAGAAATATTTACTTAAATAAATTGCAAAGACAATCTGCACTCGGATTATATTGTGCTTTAAAATTAGCTTCAAAATTAAGAATCAATGGAGAGCAATCTGCCAATTCAATTAAAGCTGAGATGGAAAAAGTCTTAATAAACCACAAACTTGATATCGACTATCTAGCGATATGTGATCCAGAAACCTTGGACGAAATAACTTATATTGACAAAACCGCAATCGTCTTAGTAGCGGCACATTGTGGTAAAACACGCCTAATAGACAACTTACTAATCTAAACTAATTCAGCAATAGACTCCACCACTAAATCCGGCGAAGCTCCTTTTTGAGATTCCAGGCCAATTTCGTTTGTGTCTACCCAAATACCGTAAATACCTAACTTCATTGGAGCTATAACATCAAACTCCATGTTATCTCCTGCCATCCAAGTTTGTTCGGGAGAGACATTAAGTACTCTTAGAGCATTTAAATATGATTCTGGATCAGGTTTGCCTACACCAAATTCACCCTCAATTTGTATATGGTCCATCTGGGTTTGTAACTCCAACAATTGTACTTTTTTCGACTGCGTTTCAGCATTGCCATTGGTAATTAGTGCTAGTTTGACTCCAGCTCCCGTAAATTTTTCTAAAGTATCCATTGCTTTTGGCAGAGGCTTTAATTTCGCCCATCGCATCGCATCCCATTTAGCTGACATTGATTCAGCCATTTCCGAATCTTTGACTCCTAATATCTCTAATCCACCTTTGATCGTTTCTAACAAAGCTTGTTCAGGATTCAGTCTTCCAGAGCGATTACGATTTGCGTCTGACCAGAACCAAAGACGAAAATCGTTTATTGACTTCACGATTTGTGTCGCAGTGATGCCTACATGTCCTTTTTGATGAAATATTGGCGTATATTCTTCTGATAATAATCGCCAGCATTCATTCGAGCATACAGTCGTGCCCAAAATAGTATCATCAAGATCAAAAAATGCTGCTGTCGGAAAAGATTTTTTCATTGTTGCTATTAACTTTATAGATTAATTTTAAATTTAGATGTCTATGATCCAGCTTTTTCCTTCCCGGGAAAAAGTTTTCTTATCACATCAAACGGGTAGATACCCGTGTAATGGGCATCACTCCATAAAAATTGGATCGCATAGTTGCCCACAAGAATATAATCTTCCGCTTTTATATCCATAGGTACCGATGCCGGATCTAGGATTCTACGCTGACTCCATTCCTCAACGCACTCAGCACACCCACAGTTAAGACGCATATCTCTTGCTTGATATTGAGATGACTGTCCATCACTCCACTCTATATCTATTGTGGTTGCTGTTAAAACGACTCTTTTTGCTTTAACGTCTTTATACATGACTTCATTCATAATATTATCTATTAATAAACATATAACTTCACCCTTCTACCTTGCGGTTTTAGGAAATTGTGACTTATTATCCTGCCTTAAGGACATTGTTCGATGAAAAATTTATTGTCTGTATCTGATTTAAACGAAAATCAGATCAAAAAGCTTATCTTAGTCGCTGCGGAAATCAAAAGTGGAAAACAGGTTTCCGAACACGCACTAAAAAATAAATCTTTGGCTTTGCTATTCGAAAAGCCATCTCTACGAACACGGGCTAGCTTTGAACTTGGAATAACCCAGTTGGGTGGCAACTGTGTATATCTAAACAAAGACGAAATTGGCATGGGCACTCGAGAACCCGTAAAAGATATTGCGAATGTTTTAGATAGGTGGTTCGACGGAATAATAGCTCGGGTATTCAAACATGAAACACTAAATCTACTTGCTGAAAGTTGTTCTATACCAATAATAAATGCTCTCTCGGACATAGAACATCCTTGTCAAGCATTATCGGACATGCTAACAATAAACGAAAAACTAGGGGATATTAAAAACCGTAAGATCGTATTTATAGGTGACGGTAATAATGTGGCAGCAAGTTTAGCATTATGTGCTGCAGCACTCGGAGCACATTTTGTAATGTGTAGTCCGAAACACTATAAAATTAGTGAATCGACATGGAAAGTTGCTCTCGATCATGCAAAGCAGACGGGAGCTCAGATCGAATGGAATCAAGATCCCAGTATTGCTGCAGAGAACGCGGATGTTATTTACACGGATGTGTGGATTAGCATGGGAGATGAAGATCAATCGACCCAAAGAATTCAAGACTTTGAAGCATATCAAGTTACTCCTGAACTAATTAACATCGCGAATGATCAAGCTATATTCATGCATGATATGCCAGCTCATGAAGGAGAGGAAATATCTCAGGGGCTACTGTATCATCCGCAATCAGTTGTATTTGATCAGGCAGAAAACAGACTTCATATGCAAAAAGCTATATTATCAAGCTTATTAAAATAGGTAATAATTCAATGAAAAATCAAGCTATCCCTCTAGTGGCGATTGTAGGTCGTCCCAATGTTGGTAAATCAACAATATTTAACAGGATTGTCGGCGATAGACAGGCAATAGTATCAGATATAGCTGGAACTACTAGAGATCGCCTAATTACTGAAACAGAGTGGGGGGAAACTAGGTTCTTATTAGTCGATACAGGCGGACTGGAATCCACCGATTCTACAACGTCAACTCAAACTCAAATTTTAGAGAAAGTACAATCTCAAGTCGATGTCGCTATTGCGGATGCAGATGTGATTATATTCGCTACCGATGCAAATACAGGCATAACTGCCGATGACGCGGAAGTTGCTCAAAAGCTTAGAATGGCTGGAAATCAAGTCGTATTAGCAGTCAATAAAGCAGATAATATTCAGCGCGAGGCTGACACATCTGAATTTTATAAACTCGGATTGGGTGACCCGGTCCCCATTAGTGCTTATCACAACTACGGTGTAGATGACTTAATGACCTCAGTAGTTCAGCGTTTACCCAATAAGGATTTAATGAATGACTTTCAGTCAGATGTTCGTTTATCAATCGTTGGCAGGGCAAATGTCGGAAAATCACAGCTATTAAATGCTCTTACCGGCGATGATCGCTCAATCGTTAGTGATGTGCCAGGCACAACTAGGGATGCAATAGACAGTTCAATTAGCCATAAAGATAAGTCTGTATTATTGATTGATACTGCAGGAATCAGGCGGAGAGGCCGTATAGAGCCCGGAATAGAGAATTACAGCGTAATCAGGTCTATCAGAGCCGTAGAGCGCTCAGAAGTCTCTCTTTTAGTACTGGATGCTACTGAATTGGCTACTGGGCAAGATTCGCATGTTGCTAGTTATTTACTCCAAGCTTACAGGGGGATTGTAATTGTAGTTAACAAATGGGATCTTTCTAAAAATTTAGGAATGTCAAAAGATGATGCGAAAAAGATCATTAGAGAAAGAATGAAGTTTATTAATTTTGTGCCAATCCAGTTTACCTCTGCCTTAAATAAAACTGGCCTCGATTCAATGCTAAATACAGTTTTTCATGTCCATATGCAATGGAATCAAACCTTACCAAGATATGATTTAAGAAGAACTATTCTGAATGCAGTTGCCGACCATCCTCCTGCATCAAATCCTAGACATGGATTAAAGCTTTATGGAGTAACTCAAGATAGTTTTGGGCCACCAGGATTTACTTTTTATGTGAATAGGAGCGATTTAGTCCATTTCTCATACCGTAGATACCTAGAAAACATTTTAAGGAAAACGTACGGTTTTGATGGTGCTCCTTTAAAAATGCGATTTAAGGGACGAGGAGAACATTAATGGACTATTTAATTTTTATAATAGTTGGGTATGTGCTGGGAGCTATTCCGTTCGGTCTCGTTGCCACAAAACTAGTTACCAAAGTAGACGTAAGAGAGAGCGGCAGCGGAAAAACGGGCATGACCAACGTGATCCGAGTTTCAGGTAAAAAAGTAGGTGTGACAGTACTATTGCTGGATATGTCTAAAGCTGTGATTGCAATAGCACTGGCTAGGATATTTACAGATACACCCGGCGCAGAATCGGCAGCTGGGTTAGCTGCATTAATAGGGCACATGTTTCCTGTTTTTGCAGGATTTCGCGGTGGTAGGGCCATTTCCACTGGTTGGGGTGGATTATTTATACTCAACCCTTGGGCAGGGTTAATCGCCACAGTTATCGGACTTACTATCGTATATACATCTCGTTATATGTCTATTGGCTCAATGATAGGAGCAAGTGTTGGATGTATCGCTTTAATTATTTTTGCCGCAACCAAGCTTGATCTACCAGGAGGCACGCCTCCAATGGAATTTATATGGTTTGGTGCAATTGGAGGTCCTCTGATAATTCTAAGACACTATGACAATATTCAACGTTTAATAAAAGGTGAGGAACGTAAGTTTAGAAAAGGTTAAAACTTTTTAAAATAAATGCGATAAATCGTCCAAGATGAATAAAAATCAAACACATAGGGTAGCAGTTTTAGGAACAACTAGTTGGGGCACCACACTAGCAATATTACTGGCAAGGAAGGGAATCAAAGTTAATCTGCTAGCTAGAACAGAGACTGAAGCGAAAACGTTAATTGAATCCGGTGAAAACGGTAGATTTGCACCTGGAGTCTCTTTCCCAAATTCTTTAATGGTAACATCGTCACCCAAAACAGCAATTGAAGATGTAGGTATAGTTGTTATAGCTGTGCCAAGCAATACTATTAGAACGAATATGCATAGAATTTCTAGTTTCATTAAACCCGATACTGTCTTAGTAAGCGCCACCAAAGGTTTGGAAATAACCACGGGTATGCGCGTAACTGAAGTGATACGTGAAGAATTAAAAAAAGATTGGTCTGGAACTTTATGTGCTTTGTCAGGACCAAACCTCGCAAAAGAAATTTTGGGCGGCAAACCATCAACCACAGTCATTGCATCTGATTCAGAAAGTCAGGCTAAAAAGATTCAGAATATTTTCAGTTCCGAGTTGTTCCGCGTATACACCAATAGTGACATAGTAGGAGTTGAGCTAGGTGGTTCTCTTAAAAACGTTTTTGCAATAGGAGCTGGAATATGTGACGGCATGAAAGTCGGAGATAATGCCAAAGCAGCATTTGTCACCCGAAGTTTAGCTGAAATGGTTAGATTAACTTCAGCAGCTGGAGGCAACCCTTTAACTATTGCCGGCTTAGCTGGCATGGGGGACATGATTGCAACCTGCTATAGTGAATTAAGCAGGAACCGCACGGTGGGATTCAAATTAGCATCAGGCATCAAATTAAATGATCTCTTAAAATCAATGGATCAAGTCGCTGAGGGGGTGGTAACCACAGCTGCACTCATAGAGTTATCTAATAGGATTAAAGTAGAAATGCCAATTGCTAAATGTACCTACGAAATATTATATGAAGGGTTATCGATAGAAGACGCGATGTTAGGGTTATTAGGACGCGACCCAGCATCTGAATGGAATTAAAGCACAGCTAAATTCTTATCGAAGATTTAGACACCGAAAAACATACCCATTCTTCACTTATAATATTTGCACTAATCTCCAAACCTGCATCTTTTATATGTTTCTCAATTTCCTTACTTCGATCTATCAAAATGCCACATAAAATACCGTGGCCTCCAACATCTAAATGTGCACTGATTTTCGGCAGCGAATCAATTATGACCTTTGAAGATATATTTGCAACAATTAACTGGTATTTTTTTTCTAGTGAAAGATCCTTTAACGTACCAATAAATGTTTTCACTTTTTGCTCAACATTATTATTTATTACATTTTGCTGAGCGGCTTTAATAGCTTGTTCATCAATGTCTAAACTTTCGACACTCCTGGCACCTAATTTCGCAGCAGCAATAGAAAGTATAGCGGAGCCACATCCAAAATCTAAAACATTTGTACCGTCCTCTATTAAAGTTTCTATTAACTCAAGACACATTTTTGTGGTTGGATGGTGCCCGGTACCAAAAGCTAGACCTGGGTCTAATTCAATCAAAATTCGAGAACCTAACTCATAATCTGTTTCCCAGGTTGGAACTATAGCAAGTTTTTGGCCGATATTGATCGGTTTAATATGCTTTTTATAAGCTTCTCTCCATTCCTTTTCGTATAATTCTTCTAACCTTAGGGATTGTATTTCACCGACTAGCCTAAAAAGATCTATACCAGCTTGGATTGCAGCTTGTTTTTTTAAATAATCAGAATCTTTTGGAATATAGGTTTTAACGGTTACCCAGTTTTGAATTGGAGGCTTCTCGTTTTCGTCAGGATTATAGCCACCACTCAGCTCAACCAACACATTGCCATCACCATATTTGGTAAATAATTCAGATATTGGTTCCACAAATTCCGAGAGAGTCTTGACACTTAGCTCCATCCATTTAATGCCAGAATTCATGAGTATCCTTGTTTCAAAACTATAAAGGGGGACTAGGTTAAATAAACGTTATTTATTGTTAGATTTACCAAGCGTAGATTCGAACGATTTCAGAATTTCACGCTGCTTCTTTGATAATTTACGTGGTGTTTCAACTAGTATTTCAACTAACTGGCTACCTCTTTTCTTAGGATTTCTAAGATATGGAATTCCTTTGTCACGCAACCTGATTACCTGCCCAGATTGAATACCCGCAGGTATATCCAATTCCGCTTCGCCATCTAATGTGGTTACTAAAACCTTAGTACCGAGGCTAGCTTGAACTATATCAATTACTTGAGAGTGTTTAACATCGTTACCATCTCTAGCAAATAGTGGATGATCTTTTATATTCACTGATAAAAATAAATCACCAGGTCTTCCGCCATTCATGCTAGCTTCACCCTCGCCTGTTAGTTTTAATTGTGTCCCGTCCTCAATTCCAGGAGGTATAGTTACAGCTAATTTACGTTTTTGGCGCTCCAAACCTACGCCCCTACATTGCTTACATGGATTGGAAATCACTCTACCCTCACCAGAACACCCATCACAATTGACAACTTGCACAAATTGTCCAAACATTCCCTGAGAAGCACGTCTAACTCTTCCTTGACCATTACAGCTAATGCATGATTTTAACTCGGAGCCAGGTTCGCTTTTCGATCCTTTGCACTTGCCACAACTTTCGGCTCTAGTTAACTCAATGTTGCGTTCGATTCCATGAACGATATCTTGAAACTCTACTGTGACAGAAGTTTGCAGGCTAGCCCCTCTGGTATTTCTTCTGTTGGCATCCTGACCGCCAAAGCCACCGAAAAACGTGTCAAATATATCGCCAAATCCAGCAAAATCTCCGAATCCATCGAAACCAGCTCCGGCTTGTGAGGATACACCTTGGTGTCCAAATTGATCATATTTGGTCCGAAGAGATGAATCTGACAAAACTTGGTAAGCTTCGTTTATCTCTTTAAACTTTTCCTCAGCCCCTTTTTCTTTATTTCGATCAGGGTGATATTTTAGAGCCAATTTACGGAAAGCTTTTTTGATGTCCTCTTCCGATGCTCCGCGAGGCACTCCTAGTACCTCATAATAATCTCGTTTTTTCGTTGTCATATTAACTTTAAATCATTACGTATATAAAAATGGATTACCCGAAGTTATATTATATTCCTCATTTGGCGTAAAAGGGGAGTAAGTAAATTAATTTAATTCATGTAGAGTTATTTGACCCGACATGAAAATTAATATGCATTTTAACCTGCAAGCCTCTAAAAGAAAGCTTAAAAACTGCCGGACACACCTTTGGGTGCCTGAAATTATATAAATGCCTTTAAATAGCCTTATTTTTTACGATATCTTCGATATACCCATACTAAGCCCAATGGAGCTAATATTAGTAAACCGTTAGCTACACTTTGGGCAATAGGTGCGGATTCCTGATTTGGAGCTGAACAAGTACCAAAAAACTCTTCTTCAGGTACCGGCATCGCCTCTTCCTCAAGCGCAACTTCGCTCGAAGCTGTTACAGGAGTGACCGTAGGAGGCACCGGCGTAGGCGTTGGCTCTGGCACTGGCGTTGCGGTTGGCTCAGGCGTAGGAGTTGGTGGAACTGCTGTATTTGTTGCCTCAGGCTCAACCTCTTCCATAACAACTACAGCCGTCGGTGTAGGTAGACCTGTAAAGACTAGTTCGAGTTCCTTATTTCGTGCTCCACTTTCGAAAGTTACTGTCACGTTGGTCGGAGTTCCATTAAGTAAAAATATTATTTCTAAACCAATATATCTTGGATCAACCGGATCTATCACCAAGTTTTTAAACTCATCTCCGATAATGAACGCAGGAGCTGAAGTATAGTCACCAATTACAGCGATCAATTCTGCCCCTGCCGGGACCTCAGAACCAGCCACAATTATAGTTCCAGAAAATATCCCGGGTTGTGCTGCCAACGGAGTAGCAGTAGGTACCGGTGTAGGAGTAGCGGTTGGAGGAATTGGAGGCGGAGTCGGAGGAATAGTTGGGATTCGATCAAACGTTAAATTAAAACTATTCTCAATATTAAATCCTGTATACGCCCGCACTTCAGCTGCTTGAACACTATCAATTATTACCTCGCCAGAGGCGTCGTAAATAACGGCATGGAAACTGACACAATTAGATGAAGAGTAACTCTCTACTACTTTAGTAGTTAATGAACACTCATTATTCACGTTAATTTTACTGAGGAACCTAGCCTCAAGAGGAGTTACCACTAAACTGAGATACTTACCGTCTTGTACTTCAACTGAAGCAGATTCATAATCCAATACCCTGGCAATTATTTTTGTCCCATCAGGCATGTTAGCACCGTTACTCAACTTAGCTGTACCCGAATAAACGTCAGGCATCTGCGGTAGCTCTTGAGCAGAAATAATTTGAGTAGTAAGGGCGGTTACCAACAATACCGTCAACAAAAGTGCTATTTTCCTGTAACTCGATATAACCAATTTGACCTCCGGCCTTATATCTTCTGTGGAGCTTACTAATTCTATCTTAAAACTGAAAGGGGTTTTTAATATTATGTTTCTAAAACAGTCTATATTAAAAAAGACCTCCCTTCCCGTTCATTGGGGAAGGGAGGTCTTTATTTATCTAGACCTCATTGGGTTTAGCTTGATTACGGAGTAATAATTCCGCTATCTGAAGCGTATACCCAGTAGCTTCGGCCGATCCTGACGTGCTGTGTATCATCTGTGTAGTCAGCATCTGTATTAGTAAGATCGAGTTTTACCCACTTACTATTCAATGTATCGTACCAGTACACAGTAGTTACTTTGGTGGTGCTAGCTGCGTTACCACAAGCTACCGATCCACAGAAGTAAGCCTTTAAGTCCTGACCAGTCGCAGAGGTTAGGGATCCTGTTAGATCCAACACTGGAACTAGGTTCCAACCTTTAACTAAGCTAATAGTTGCAGGTATCGAAGGTGTTGCATCGTCTGAAGATACACCTGACCTTGGTATGTAAGTCTTAATTGACTGGAACGTATCAGTGAGTACCCAGTAAGCGTGTCCAGAAACCATGTCAGTCAATGTTCCTGAGAATGTATCGTTTACAGTGTCTCTCGATGCAATCAGCCATTTTGCTGCAGTAGTCGGATCGTAAGCCATAACTGTAGTTACAGGCGCAGTTCCAATTACTGAATCAACGGAAGTTTCCGATGGGTCAGCAGGTAAGCTGATCATGTTCCAACCAGGAGTCAAAGGAATCTCAGTGTCTGCTCTCTGCGACAACGTAAATGTGTGCTGAGTGAAGGTCACTTTGTTTCCGGCAACGTCCTTAGCTTTAACGTCAATCTTATGTATACCTATTGCCAGGCCAGAAGCCTTGAATAGGAATCTGATGTTATCAGCAGTTGAGAACGATGTTGTGATATCAGACTGTACTCCTGATGGAGGAGTATGCTTGATATGCTCAAGTGTTACCGTTCCGTGGGTATCAAGATCAGTTGATACTGTAGATGCATCGTTTGACCAGACACCTGCTGATGTCAAACCATATTCTTTACCTTCGTCAGCGAAGTTTACAGATATGATTGTATTAGGGTCGTCTGTACCTGCAGCCGTGCTAGGTAAGATTGTTGGAGTAGGAATTCCTGTATCCAACTCGAACATAACAACTGTTGCTGCAGTTATATCTACGCCTGCTGTCGATGTAGTACCAGCTGCTCCATAGTTACTTGTACTATTAAGGTCTCTAGCAGCTGCTCTAACGTTATACAGACCGTCTCCAGTCATATCAGCTGTTGCTGACCAAACTGTAGGACCACCTGTGTATGCTACCGAAGTTTCAGTAGAAGCGTTATTTACAGAGTAGATTGTTGGCTTTGTAGCTGTAGTTCCATCCCAGGATCCGAATCTTACAACCGAGATTGTAATATCAGTTCCCTTTTCGTTGGAATTAAGCGCTACAGTAGCCTTATCGTTGGTAACTGGTCTAGTTGCGCCACCGGTGGATGTTGAATCCGGAGTAGCAGTAGTAGACACGCTTAGAGTCAATGCTGGAGCCACAGAATCTGTTGCTGCAGTTATTGAATCTGCACTTGCTGAGTTACCAGCAGAGTCTTTTACTTCACCTACTAATGAAACTTTAGGCTTAGCATCTGGCTCAAGTGCTGTCTCTAATGTTAAGAATACAGCGTCTGCGTCTCCGCTAAACACCTCAGCTGCAGTTACTGTTCCGCCAGCTACAGTAAAGTCAGTAGCATCAACTGTGGTGGTGTCTAATGCTCCATCGAACTGTAGTTTAAGAGAAGTGCTCTTAGTCTTTGTAACAGTACTTTCAGTCTTGTCTGTAGTTGTCTTAGTAGTATCCCACCATGGGCCAACAACAGCGGCAGTTAGGTTAGGAATAGTTCGATCTACAGTGATCTTGTATCCCTGACAACCATAAACGTTAGCAGAAGTTGTAACAGTGATGCTGTTTATAGAATCAGCTGCCGCATCTGCATGCTCGGTGTTGAAAGTCGCTGCTGTACATGCATCAGCTACTCCAGTCACAGGGACTGTAGGCTCCGCATCAGAAACAACTACGTTTCCAGCATTGTCTTCAGAAACGACCCACCAATATATGATGTGGTCTTCGTTCTGCTCAGCACCGTCAATGGTCGACATATTCTGACTTAGTGTGTAGCCGTCAGTAATAGCTGAGTAATCAGCAGTAGCAACGGTTACTAGTACAGAGTCATCTATAGCGCCATCTGGTGTGTTTGTAGTGTCAATAGCAATCAGTATCTTCATCGCAGTCTTCTTAACTAAGGACTGAGAGTCAGTTAACGAGATTGTTAGACCAGGCATGTTATCCCTAGTATTCGTATTATGAGCAGGAGACGGATTAGCAAACGAAGGTGCTGTCGTCTCTACAGTAATGCTCTTTGATACAGGGCTAGCAGTACCAGTTGCTGTCGCATCATCAAATTTGAATACGACTGTATCAGCAGTATTCACCTTAAGTGAACCAGCTGCATATGCTCCACTCTCTATGGAACCTTCTGGAACCAGTCCGGTTAAAGTGGTGATTGTATGAGCTGAACCATCATTTTTCTTTAACGCAAACGTGCTGGTCAAAGCCTGCCCGTTCTGCTGTGTTCGGCCGTCTTCACTTGTACAACCGGTTGAAGTATTACAGATTGGTGAGCTAGTGGAACTTGTTGATGTTAAGAGCAACGTTCCCTGGAATTTACCACTAGTTTTAGTTGTCTCTTCCAGTCTAACTGTTGTAGCAACGGTTTCTGCATCTGAAGTGACGTAAACATCACCCGTAGTGCTTCCATCTGCTGCTGTCTTGTCTGTATCTCCACTGGAGTAGTTCAGGTCCACAAGGTGTGAAACAGCTATTAGTGAGCTACATTGCATTGTAATGAAGCCTGTGCCAGCATCAGCACCTACTATCTTCAACGCGTCAGTTGAAGTTAGACCGAAGTCTGTTGAATCGATGACTCCATTTCCATCAGAGTCAATGATTGGTGCCAGGGTAACTGTGTTGGCATTACCAGTTGTAGTAATAGCCGCCATAGTCGAACTTGAGCTACCTGAAGTGCTCAAATTAAACTGCGTACCCGCAGGACATGATTGGTTAAAAGTGACTCTTAATCGATTTGATACCGAAGTATTCAAATCACTGTCAGAGACCTCTAGTATCAGCGATCCATCCTGACGCACCCAAGACAAATCTGTCGTAGATGTCGCCGTGCTTGGAAAGCGAATTGTGCCCGTAGCACCAAACATTGGTACCACGTAAAGCAGCGTCAACAGCGCCACCACAGCGCCGAAGAGAATCGCTAGTCTTTGTTTGCTTTTCACTGCCTACCCCCTTAGTAGTTCTTAATTAAAAGTTCCGAATTTTTTTCGTATTGTATATCTTATCCTTAGATATATTTAAGATATACACACTAAAGTCTTAAATAGTTATTGGGACAGCAATAAATGCGTCCCGGGATACTTATCTCCCATTCCTCGTTCTCTTTAATTTGCCCGTTTCCGCCGTTAAATCGGCTTTTACGAGGCATTTAGACATTAAATTTAACCTACGTCCAAGCTTAATGTCAAGGCCTGTAACGCAATGTTTGTAATCTATTTTTTTCCTCTTAAAGTTGATGGATTCAAAAAGATTTGCAATAAGTTTACTATTAATCCTTTTATTTACAACCCATTTTTTATACTTTTCTTAAATTTTTACCAATTTTCAGCAAAAATTAAGCCTGATACAGGTAATCTGGATAAATTTTTCAATGTAATGGCTACTTCTAATATTCATTACGTTATTATTTTACTAATTCCCGACCAAGATTTGTTAAGAATTCTTCATTATCTTTTGATTTATATAACCGAGAAAATAAATTCTCAATTACCTCATGGGAGTTGCCTTCAGATGTTGAATTCGCCATGCTTAACATTCTCCGTAGCAGCCAGACCTGTTTCAAGGTTTCCTCGTTCATTAACAATTCCTCTCGCCTGGTTCCACTTTTGTGTATGTCTATAGAAGGAAACATTCGGCGCTCTGCTAATCTTCTGTCCAAATGAACTTCCATATTACCTGTGCCTTTAAATTCCTCATAAATCACATCGTCCATACGACTACCAGTTTCAACCAAGCAAGCTGCTAAAATTGTCAGGCTTCCACCCTCTTCCATATTACGAGCAGCTCCAAAGAATTTTTTAGGTGGATAAAGTGCAATCGGGTCTATTCCTCCTGACAAGGTTCTGCCACTTGTAGGAACTGCAAGGTTATAGGCTCGTGTTAATCTGGTTAAAGAATCCAATAAAATCACGACGTCTTTACCCGCTTCAACTAATCTTTTCGATCTGGCCAAAACTAATTCAGCTACACGCGTATGGTCTTCAACCGGCTCATCAAAAGTAGAGCTAAACACTTCACCATTAACTGACCTTCTCATATCTGTTACCTCTTCAGGCCTCTCTCCAATCAAGGCAACCATCAAATGAATGTCAGGGGAATTAGCGGTTATTCCAGCAGCTATATCCTTGAGTAATGTTGTTTTACCTGCTTTTGGAGGCGAAACTATCATACCTCTTTGACCCTTACCTACCGGCGCCAACATATCTATTAACCTAGAAGATATCTTTTTACTTCCTGTTTGTAGTTTAATTTGCTCTAAAGGATGGATCGGAGTTAATTTCTCAAATTGAGGGCGCGCTCTGGAAGCATCCGGCTCCAACCCATTAACTTCCTCTACACGGGTTAAGCCAAAATAACGTTCACCTTGTTTTGGAGGCCTTACTTGTCCAGTTACTTCATCGCCAGTTCTTAAACTAAATCGTCGTATTTGCGATTGAGAAACATAAACATCGTTCGCGCCTTGTTGCCCGCCTACCTGCCGCAAGAAACCATAACCATCATTCAAAACGGAAAGTATTCCATCTGCGGTTATATTGAAATCATCTCGCTCGCTGTATTTATTTAAAACCTTATAAAGAAGCTCATTCCGTCTACCGGATAAGCCATTTTCTGGCATGCCAGCTTCTATGGCCATCTTTTTTACATCGTCTTCAGTTAATTGTTGTATTTCTGTTAAGTTCATAATCTTGTGATCCAAATGTTATATGTGTTGTTTTAATAGCGAATAAAAATTTAATGGATATGAACCAAGATCTTCCTTTATTTAAAAAGTCACAGTATTTGATTCATAAGTTGTTAAAAAATTATAAATTTAGAAGTGTAATGTGGTTTATTTACGACTTCGATGCATACTCCCAATCTTTTGTAAAGCTGTCCAAACCTGCATCAGTTAAAGGATGCTCCATCATTGAACATAGAACTTTGTACGGTATTGTTGCTATATGAGCTCCTGCTTTAGCAGCCATAATACAATGCAGCGGGCCCCTAACGCTTGCTGCAAGCACTTCAGTTTTTATTTGATGTATTTTAAAAACTTCCACAATATCCCTGATCAGATCCATCCCATCTTGCCCTTTATCATCCAAGCGGCCAATAAATGGACTAACGTAACTAGAACCGGCTTGCGCTCCAAGTATTGCTTGATTTAAAGAAAAACAAAGAGTTTGATTTATTTTCACCCCTTCCTTAGATAAGGTGTGCATCGCCTCTAGGCCAGCGGTCGTACTCGGTAATTTCACCACAACGTTAGGATGCCATTTTGAAATACCAAAACCTTCTTCAGTCATAGCTTCGGCATCTAGACTAACCACTTCAACTGAAATCGGTCCATCAACTATATCCGTTATCTGCAGAATTGCTTCTCTATAGTTTGCTGCAGTACCAATACCTTCTTTAGCAGCAAGAGAAGGGTTTGTTGTTACTCCACTAACCACTCCCATTCGAGCGGCCTGTCTTATTTCATCTACATTGGCAGTATCAAGAAATATTCGCAATGGGGTACCTCAAAACATTAGCATAATTAGGTTTAACAGTAAACATTATAATAGGTTCGTTATCCGGAATTTTGCATCTCAGCGGGCGCACCAGAAGATGAATCACCAATGCGACTTACTTGAGTTTTATCATTTTTATCAAGAAGCATCGAATGTTGTCCACCTTCTCTGAGGGTATTTTTAGCCGAATTAACAAACTCTGTAAATAATGGATGCGGCCTGTTTGGCCTAGAAAGGAATTCTGGGTGAAATTGCACACCAAGCATAAACTCATGATTTTTAAATTCCATTATTTCGACTAGATTTCCATCCGGAGACACTCCAGTAGCCTCAAATCCAACCTTTGCAAAGTTATCAAGGTATTTATTGTTAACTTCAAATCTATGTCTATGCCTCTCATATACTAAATCGGCTCCATAGGCCTTTTTAGCCCTAGAACCGTTAATCAATTTACATGGATAAACTCCGAGTCGCATCGTCCCACCTGTATCGACAAGGCCTTCTTGATCGCTCATTAAATATATGACAGGGTCAGTTGTTTGGGGTTCGAATTCAGAGGAATTTGCATCGTTCAATTGAAGCATTGACCTCGCGCCCTCTATTACCATTACCTGCATACCTAAACACAACCCCAAATAGGGTATGCCCATTTCCCTACAATATTGGACAGTCTTGACCATTCCCTCAATGCCTCTTGGTCCGAATCCACCTGGAACAACAATTCCATTAACTGAATCGAGGTAGTGTGAAGGACCATCCTTCTCGATATCTTCACTGGCCACCCAAGAAATGTCGATTGCCAAATTCTGATGAACTCCGGCATGTATAAGGGCTTCCTTGACTGAAAGATAAGAGTCTTCCAGTTCCATATATTTACCGACTATAGCGATTTTGGTTTGTTTTTCTATTCCATGTATAGATGAAACCATTTCTCGCCAATTATCCATATCGTTGACTGCTGATGGTAATGCAAGGCAATCTACTATTAGATCTCCTAAGCCTTGTTCTTCCAGTATCAATGGAACTTCGTATACAGATTCCACGTTTGGCAATGAAATCACTCCATCTTTAGAAACATCGCAATGAATCGATATTTTTGATTTAATATCTTCCTCCACTGGTTGATCACTTCTACAGACAATGGCGTCAGGTTGGATGCCTATACTTCTTAATTCACGAACACTGTGTTGAGTTGGCTTAGTTTTGATTTCTCCCGTGGAAGCAATATGAGGCAATAATGTTACGTGAATGTACATGACATTGTCGCGACCCACTTCGTTTCTCATTTGCCGAATCGCCTCTAAAAACGGTAGTCCCTCAATATCACCAACTGTGCCGCCAACTTCCACAACAACTACATCCGCAACACTTTCTTCTGCCAGCGTGGAAATTTTTTCCTTTATGGCATCGGTTACATGAGGTATAGTTTGTATGGTACCTCCCAGATATTCACCTCCACGCTCTTTAGATATAACTTCACTATAAATTTGCCCAGCCGTCACGTTTGAAGATCTAGTTAGATCCATATCAATAAATCGCTCATAATGGCCCAAATCTAAATCAGTCTCAGAACCATCAGTGGTAACATAAACTTCACCATGCTGATAAGGTGACATTGTCCCTGGGTCTACATTGAGATAAGGGTCCAGTTTAAGAACAGTCACCGTTAAATCACGACTTTTTAACAACCTGCCAATCGATGCGACATTGATACCCTTTCCAACAGAGCTCACGACGCCACCTGTAACAAATATAAATTTAGTCATTGGACTTTATTAGATCCACTTGTATATGCAATTAATCCACCTTTAATCCACTTGGAATTTCATGTTTTTGATAAGTATTAGGTCGCACAAAAAAATCTGATTCCACGAATAACATCGGATGCTTGATATGGACATATATATTAGTGACGGAAGAATGAGGGTGCTTACGGAGTGGGTGCATGGCGCCCATAAACTCAAATCTATCACGCATATATCTCATGAAATCCTAGTATAGGCCTCAGAAAAAACTATTGTCAACGCGTAAAACTTATAGTTCTACACATCAAGAAACCTGAGTGATTGAATTAGACAATTTTTATACAATAAAGCCTATATTACTTTTGTTTACAAAGTAATAATTCGCAGGGTTAAATATGGCTTATCGCATTCTTGGTAGTAGAACCTATATCAGCTGGACTAGGCACGATAAAGGCTCCGGCTTTCTCCAAGGATTTAACCTTTGATGATGCTAGTGCGTCTGTGCCAGTTATAATCGCCCCAGCATGTCCCATACGTCTACCCGGCGGAGCGGTTTGGCCAACAATTAGTGATATTACTGGCTTTGTAACTTCAGATTCTATAAATTCCGCCGCTTCTTGCTCTTTAGTTCCACCAATTTCTCCAATCATCACAATTGCATCAGTTGAACTATCTTTTTCGAATAAACTAAGCACATCAACAAAATCTGATCCACTTACAGGGTCTCCACCAATCCCAACGCAAGTTGACTGCCCAATGCCCAATGGAGTTAACTGGCCAACTGCTTCATAAGTTAATGTACCACTCCTTGAGACAACACCTACTCTACCCGGGGCATAAACATGCCCGGGCATGATGCCTGCTTTAACTTTGTCAACAGGAGAAATTATGCCTGGGCAATTAGGACCGATCAACCTAGCACCAGATCTATTAACATAATCACAAACCTTTATTGAGTCCGAAACAGGCAGGCCTTCAGTAATACAAATGATAGTTTCGATCCCTGAGTCAACTGCTTCAAGAATTGCTTCTGCAGCAAATGCAGGTGGCACAAAAATCAAAGATGTGTTTGCACTAGTATCACTCACTGCTTGCTTCACTGTGTCATAAACTGGCACTTTATCCTCAAATAATTGGCCACCCTTACCGGGTGTCACGCCAGCCACGACCTCGGTCCCATACTCTATACATCTACTTGTGTGATAGCTGCCCTCTCGCCCAGTTATACCTTGAACTAATAGCCTTGTTTCTTTTCCTACAAAAATACTCATTATTTAAAAATCAAGATAGGGACTTTATAGTTTTAGTGGCTTCTGTAAAATCATTCACTAAATGCACCCCTATGTTTGCTTCCTTTAAAATTTTTCTACCTTCATCTGCATTCGTACCCAACATTCTAACTACAATTGGCGGCACATCGCTTTTACTCGCTTTAGTAGCTGCCAATATACCTTCTGCAACTACATCACAACGCAATATTCCCCCAAATATATTCACAAAGACTTTTTTTACTCCTGGGTCTGACAAAAGTATTTCAATAGCCTTATGAACTTTATCAACATCTGCTCCTCCGCCAACATCCAAAAAGTTTGCGGGAGTGGCACCAGCAGCCATAGTAACATCCATGGTAGCCATTGCTAAGCCAGCTCCGTTTACCAAGCATCCAACATCACCATCTAACTTCACATAACTTAAACCGCTGGTCCTAGCTAACTTCTCTATTTGTGGCTCCTGGCGAGAATCATAATCAAGAGATTCATCTTTTTGCCTAAACAAAGCATCATCATCAATGCTCGCTTTCGCATCAATCGCCAATAGTTTACCTTGAGCAGTAACCGCTAGAGGGTTAATTTCTATAAGAGAACAGTCCGTTTGTATAAACGCTTCAAACGCACCGGATAGGAGTTTGATAAATTGACCGTGCAGCTCTTTATCCAGGCCTAGTCCAATTGCCAAATTTCTAGCTTGATAAGTCATAAGACCAACAGTAGGGTCTATGGCTTCTCTTAGAATCTTGTCTGGTGTGTCTTCAGCAACCTGTTCAATTTCCATACCCCCTGCCTCGCTGGCCATTACAATAACCTTTCCTAAGCCTCCGTCAACTAGAATCGATAAATATAACTCTTTAGCTACATCTAAAGCTTCTTCAATCAATAAATCGTTAACCGGAACTCCTTCTGGAGAGGTTTGGTGAGTCACAATATTATTAGATAACAATTGCTCTGCGACTTCCTCGGCCATATCAACACTGTCAACTAATTTCACACCACCAGATTTTCCTCTACCGCCAGCATGTATCTGGACTTTTACAACACACTTTCCATTAAAACTCTCTGCACTTCCTCGAACCTGACTCAAACTAGAAGCAACCTCACTTCTAGGAACAGGAACTCCATACCTTGATAACAAAGCCTTTGCTTGATATTCATGCAATTTCATAACTTCACTAATTACACCATTTCCATAATTTATATAAAGTTTACTCGACACGGCGGAGGGAGTCGGATTCGAACCGACGGTACAATTGCTCGTACGCTGGTTTTCAAGACCAGTGCCTTAAACCACTCAGCCATCCCTCCAAGTTATTATTTAGGTTATTACTATTGCAATAATAACCTTCTTCAAAGCAAACCTTAATAATCATACTGTATAAAACACGTGAATTGAAACAAAGATAAGTAATTAAAATTCCTTATTCCTTGACACTCTTTTTTACCGATTGTTACACTCCCAAATACAATATTAATAGCAAAACAAGGATCAAATTTGACATCTCCATCATCGCACTTAACTCTAAAAGAATTCTGTAATTCACACTACAAAGGATCTGCCAAGCATGATGGGCTGGAAGCGGTAATAGATGGTATCGCTTCAGGTGCCAGGGACCTGGAGGGTCAAATCAGAAACGGCAATCTTCTTGGTATGCTTGGTACGACTGGCGATGTGAATGTTCAAGGTGAGATCGTCCAACAATTAGACGCGATCAGCTCAGACACCTTTGTGAAAAAGTTTCAGGAATCGGGTCGGGTAGCAATGGTTGGATGTGAAGAAATCGAACACCCAGTAACATTTGGTGATAGCGAACAGCACAAATATATTGTTTTAATGGACCCATTAGATGGATCATCTAACATCGATGTTGCTGTAAGCATAGGATCAATATTTGGAATTTGGAAACGAGAATCTTCAAAATCCTTGAATGCAGAATCATTGCTGATGCCTGGATCAAAACAAATTGGTTCCGCGTATGTTGTGTATGGTTCTTGCACGGTTTTAGTAGTTGCAACAGAAGGATCAGTAAACGAATTTACAATGAATCCAAAAGACGGGGATTTCTATCTGACGTCAGCGAATATAATGTATCCAGACAAAACTCCTTATTACAGCGTCAACGATGGTAACACTGCAAAATGGGTCGATGGAATTGTAAAAGCAGTGGATCAGCTTAGAGACGGTCGTTCGCAAAGATACATTGGATCACTCGTCGCTGATTTTCACCGAAACATCATCAAGGGCGGAGTTTTTCTGTACACAGCGGATACCAAAAATACCATAGGTCGTCTAAGATTAATGTACGAAGCCAACCCTCTAGGTTATGTTTCCGTACAAGCAGGAGGTGCTGTTTCGAACGGTGTAGAAAATATCTTAAACATTCAACCTGTCGAACTTCATCAAAGAGTGCCATTAATTATAGGAAATAAAACGTTAGTAAATCAGATTATAGAGACTATTAAGGTCACTTAAATTTTCACTTATTTCAGGAATACAAAATGAATAAAGCAGATTTAGAGCAAATAGCCGCTTCTATCGTGGCTCAAGACAAAGGGATTCTAGCCGCAGATGAGAGTTCTCCAACAATTAAAAAACGATTCGACTCAATCAACACAGATTCCACCGAAGAAAATCGCCGTGACTACCGAGAAATGTTATTCAAAACCAAGGATATTTCTCAGTTCGTAAGTGGAGTTATTCTGTTTCATGAAACCATTTATCAAAATGGCTCTGATGGCAAACCACTTGTTGAAGTACTTACGGACCAAGGTATAGTACCCGGAATTAAAGTTGATAAAGGCGCCAAACCATTGGCTGGCCATCCAAATGAAACGATAACCGAAGGCCTAGATGGTTTGAGAGAACGGCTTGAAGAATATTCGAAAGCTGGCGCTAAATTTACTAAATGGAGAGCCGTAATATCAATTGGAGATTCCATTCCATCTAAATACTGCATAGAAGCCAATGCACACTCTTTAGCGCGATTTGCAGGATTGAGTCAGGAAGCAGGCCTTGTTCCTATAGTTGAGCCCGAGGTTTTAATGGATGGCACACACAGTATCGACGATTGTTTCAGAGTTACAGAATCCGTTTTAAAAGAAGTGTATGATCAATTAAACCGAAGTGAAGTTCACCTTGAAGGCACACTGCTGAAACCCAACATGGTTTTGAGTGGAAAATCTGCCGAAGGGCGTGCCACTCCAGAAGAGGTCGCTCAAGCAACGGTATCTTGTTTTAAAAACACAGTACCCTCTTCGGTTCCTGGAATAGTCTTTCTTTCAGGTGGTCAAAGTGATAAGGAAGCAACTATTAATTTAGATGCTATTAATAAATATGCACAAACAGCAAATGCTCCTTGGGAATTAAGTTTTTCATATGGCAGGGGCCTACAAGCAGCCCCATTAAATGCGTGGCAAGGTAAGCAAGTTAATATGGAAAAAGCACAGGATGTTTTTTTCCAAAGAGCTTTGGTTACCAGTGCAGCTCGAAATGGAGCATACAACTCAAGCATGGAGGCAGTATAGAACTCCTAATAGCCACTCATAATCAAGGCAAATATCGTGAATTTGCTGATGCTCTTCAACCCATTGGGGTCAGTGTGCTAAGTTTAAAGACTCTAGGCATTCATATGGAAGTTGAAGAAACAGGAACCACTTTTCAAGAAAACGCCATGCTCAAAGCTACCGAATATTATTCTCATAGTAATATTCCCACTCTCGCAGATGATTCAGGTTTGATTGTTAATACCCTTAACGGAGCTCCAGGCATTAAGTCGGCCAGATATGCTGGAAACAACGCAACGGATCAAGAAAATAGAGATAAGCTGCTTTCCAAACTAGCAGACACTCCAACAAACATGAGAAAGGCGATGTTTGTATGCGTAATTGCTATTATTACCAAACCAAATGAAATCAAAGTTTTTCAAGGCACAATACAAGGTAGCATTGCTAATAAAGAAACAGGCGAAATGGGGTTTGGGTATGACTCTATATTTATACCAGAGAACGATACAAGATCTATGGCACAGTTAACAGGTCCTGAAAAAATCAAAATTAGCCACAGAGGCATTGCATTAAGAAAAACTAGCAATTGGTTCAAGAACTCTCGTATATTAAATTAAGGGTAATTGTAATTTGAGCGATAAAAAAGAAATAAAAGATCAATTAAAAAGACCAATTAGAGATCTTAGAATATCAGTGACAGATCGTTGTAATTTTCGATGCTCCTATTGTATGCCAGCCGAGATATATGGTGATCGATACAAGTTCTTGGAACAAGACAAGCTGCTAACTTTTGAAGAGATTACGCGTGTAACAAATATCGCAGTAAAACTTGGTGTTGAAAAAGTTAGAATTACCGGCGGAGAACCTTTGGTGCGAAAAAACATTGACATCCTAGTCAGGCTTATCTCAGAAATTCATAATCTTTCAGACATAGCAATGACTACTAATGGCTATTTATTACCCAAATTGGCACAGACGCTTAAGAATGCTGGCCTTAAAAGATTGACGGTTAGCCTTGATACTCTTAATGATGACATTTTTCGACAAATGAATGGCCGAAACTTCGGAGTCAAAAGTGTATTAAAGGGCATCGAGGCCGCTAGTCTCGCTGGATTCCAACCGATAAAGATAAACTCTGTTGTTCAAAAGGGAATAAATGACCATACGATAACTGATTTAGCGAAATATTTTATAAATAAAGGTCATATAGTACGTTTTATAGAATACATGGATGTTGGAACACTAAATAATTGGAACATGAAACACGTGGTTCCTGCAAAAGACATTATTAGTAAAATCAACGAAACTATTCCTGTTAAACCAATCAAAGCTCAATATCACGGAGAAGTCGCCAAGAGATACCGTGAAATAAATGGACCAGGCGAAATAGGTGTGATTACTTCAGTCACAAATCCATTTTGTGGGGGATGTACTAGATTGCGCCTGTCTCCTGAGGGCAGTTTGTACACTTGCCTTTTCGGAACAAGAGGTACAGATCTGAGAGGCCCCATCAGAGATGGCGCTTCTGATCAAGAACTAGTTGAGATAATTAGTAATACATGGCGAATGAGAAACGATAGGTACTCAGAGACGCGCAACATTAATGCTGATAAAACTAATGATAAAAAGGTCGAGATGTACCATATTGGTGGATAAACATAAGTACAGATCAATTAATCGAGCATAAAGTGATAGATATATACACAGATGGAGCTTGTTCAGGTAACCCTGGTCCCGGGGGTTGGGGTGCTATTGTAATTATTGATGGACAACAAACTGTATTAAAAGGTGGCCTAGGCGAAACAACCAACAATCGGATGGAAATGATGGCCGTCATTGAAGGATTAAGGTACTTACCTTGTAAATCAATCGTTACCATCCATACAGATAGCACCTATATAACTAATACCATGACAAAAGGATGGCGTAGAAAAGCCAATTTAGATCTCTGGCAAGAAATAGATGATTTGGTCGATAAACAATCCGTGACATGGAAATGGGTTAAAGGGCACGCCGGCAACCCCCTCAACGAACTAGCAGACTCAATTGCCTTCAAAGAATCGCAGTCACGAATTACAAAAAATAAGAACAAGATAGAAGAAAATCCAACTCTATTCGATGAGACATTAAGTCATGTTGATCAAACTGGCAATGCAAGCATGGTGGACGTTGGCGCAAAAAGCTCCACTTTCCGTGTGGCTAAAGCCGAGGGATGGGTTCACATGAAACCCGCAACACTTAATTTAATTAAAGAAAACTCTATAGGAAAGGGTGATGTTTTAAGCGTAGCAAAAGTAGCAGGGATAATGGCTTCTAAAAAAACCTCGGATTTGATTCCATTATGCCATCCCATTCCTGTAGATAAAGTTTCAGTTGAAATAGTAATTGACGAAAGCAAGAATGCGATCCATGTTGTCTCAGATGCTTCAACACATAGTAAAACTGGTATTGAAATGGAGGCTTTAATCGCCGTTTCGATTTCGTGTTTAACTATCTACGACATGTGTAAATCTGCAGAACGAACAATAAAAATAGACGGGATTAGATTATTGAAAAAAACAGGTGGAAAACACACCTACAACATATGATAAGTATTGTTTTTATAAAATTTAGTGCGCCTTCATTATGATAAATCCATCTGACTTAAGGGACTTAACACCTAAATTGCCAAAACGCGGTGGTTTCGATACTCCTAAATTAATTGTATTAGGAATTGGTAATCCTGAAAACGATTATCATCACACCAGGCATAACGTGGGGTTTTGGGCTGTTAATACAATACTTGATCAGCATCAAGTAACCTTAAATCGCACAAAAAGATCGTATGATTCCTGGATAGGAAAACTGTACGGAGAAACCATAGTCGTTGGAAAATCTAAAACGTATATGAACGATAGCGGTATGGCAGCAAGGGCATTACTAAAAGACTACAAGTCATCCGCTGACTCTTTGTTGATCATCTATGATGACATGGACATCGCACCAGGCAATATCAGATTGAAAAAACAGGGAGGACCAGGAGGCCATAATGGAATGAAATCTATTTGTGAGCGCCTAGGAACTAACGATTTCCCTAGACTTCGAATTGGTATTGGTCGCCCCTCTGATAAACAGGATACAATATCTTATGTTTTATCTAGCCCCAATTCAAAGGAAGTAGAGTTAATAACATCAATCTTAGAAAAAATCGATGATGTTTTAAATAGCATCATATGCGACGGTTTAAATACAACCATGGAATGGGCTAATAGATCTTAATATCAAAAATCAACTAGTGCCCTAGTTTAACGACTGAATTTCTCAACCTCAGCCAATATCATTTCCTTACCATTGCCGCCTGCTACAAGCACGGTGCCATCATTCAAAACTACTGAGACGTGCCTAAACCGTGGTTCCTCCATGTTGGCTAAAACAGTCCAACTATCGTTTTCTGGGTTGTATATCTCAGAGGAGCTACGATTACCCATGCCTCCAGCAATGATTACCTTGCCGTCTGCAGTAATGACAGCTGTGTGTTGTCCCCGCGGCTCTGATAAATCTGGTGTCCTTGTCCAAGTGTCAGCGGCAGGATCGTATATCTCAGCATTATTCCTCTTTCCGCGGCCTCCTACAATCAATACTCGGCCGTCTTGCAATAAGGTAGCGGTATGTGAGTGTCTACTTATTGCCATTGGTGCAACTGTTGTCCAAGTCCCTGATACTGAGTCATAAATTTCAGCTGATTTAAGATATGGGCCATCTTCTTTCCCGCCTCCCGTGATTAAAACCCTACCGTCCTGCATTACAGTCACAGTGTGATTAGCTCTTTTATCTACCATAGAAGCAACTTCAGTCCAAGTATCACTAGAGGGATCATATATTTCTGCTGTCTTATGCAGGCCATAATTCACGTTGTAGCCCCCAGATACCAAAAACCTTCCATCACTCAAAACCGCACCTTTGACTTCATCTCTGGGTTCTAACATAGGTGCTATAGATTCAAATTCTCCTGTTGCAGGATCCCATATCTCCGCATCTGGGTATGCATGGGTAAGAGTACCTCTGCCACCAGCGACTATAACCCTGCCATCAGGCAGAAGACCAGATGCAAAAGCATATCTATGAATGGCCATTACTCCAGTAAATTCCCATGTGTCAGTGCCTGGATCATATATCTCTGCAGTGTCAAAAATATATGTATTATGGCTTGTTTTCTCACCGAGTCCTTTACCTCCCATTACCAATACTTTTCCACCCTCTATCAACAATGCTGAATGTTGTATCCGTGCATTTTTCATATCTGCCACACGAACGAATTCACCAGGCGGTATTGATTCAATTGAACCAGCTTCATTTGATACTGACTCCTGTTGGCTGTTATCTGTTAAATTTGTCTGATCAGAATTATCAGAAGATCCACAAGAATAACTAAAAGCTAAAATAGTGAATAGCATTGTAATTAAAAACATTATTTTCATATGTCACCTTATCTTTATCTACGGATACCTACGGAGTAAACAATTCATTCTCTGCAAGCAAGCCTTCTTTTCCATTTCCACCAATAACTAAAATTTTGCCGCTATCAAGTACAATCATTTGATGCCGATAACGAGTATCGTGCATATCGAGTGTTCTGGTCCATATGCCTGTACCAGGATCAAATATTTCACCTGAAATTCTTAGACCTATTCCTCCGGTAATCAGAACTCTTCCATCCTGCATTAATACCCCAGAGGCCTCTGAACGTGGTATTTCAGTATTTCCTACCTTAGTCCAAGCATCAGTCAAAGGATTATATACCTCAGAAGTCAACTTTTTACCACGACCTCCAACCACTAAAACACTTCCATCCGAAAGTTTTACAGCCGTATGTGACGCTCTTCCAGTAGACATTTCAGCAACAGAAACCCAACTATCAGTTGCAGGATCGTATATTTCAGTAGTTTTTTCATAAGGAGGGTCCAACTTTCCACCACCAGTAACTAACACTCTTCCGTCATCGAGTAAAGTTGCTGTGTGCCGAGCTCTGGCGGCTGACATAGGAGTCGCATCAGACCATTTACCAGTAGACGGATCCCAGAGTTCCACAGATGCCTCCATCGCGTAGTCTCTTTCTTCCCCGCCAATAATGATTACACGTCCATCATTTAGAGTTACACATGGCATGTAATCACGTCCTATATTCAAATTACCCGTCTGAGACCATTCTCCAGTCAGAGGATCCCATACCTCTGCTGTAGGCATAGCCATATTAAGCTTACCCCGTCCTCCAGCAGCTAAAACTTTTCCGTCCTTCAATAACGAAGCACACAGATCATGGCGTTGATCGACCATAGATCCAGTTAATACCCATTCATCTGAATCAGGTGTGTATATTTCCGCTGACTCATAAACAGTGTTATTTAAGTTAGCCCCGGGACCGCGTCCACCTACTACAAAAACCCGACCATCGGGCAATTTAATTGCGCTGTGTAACTGCCTTGCTGCTTTCATTTCATCAACGAGAGTAAATTCACCTTCTGATCCCTTTGGAGCAGGTTTTTCACCACTCTGAATAGTAACGGAATCACTTGAGCTTCCCTCATCTGAAGAGTCGGTATTGGAGGAATCTCCTCCACATGCCATGATCATAGTTAATAAAACTACAATCCAAACCAAGTTTGTCACAGGGATTAGCTTATATCTTCGATTAAGAAATATTTTTAAAATGATTCTCATTTTTTCTCCAAGAAACAAAGAGTTGTTTACTAAAATAATTTTTCGCGTATTTAGAGTTTATTTGTTAAATGTAATGTATATAATTTGAATCTACAGGCAAATTACTAAATAATATCTGTAGGATTTTAACTATAAGGGCAACAGCTTACAAGTTAATGCAAAAAATTAATATCTAAAACTAAAAAGCAATATCGAAATTAAAAAAATGAATTTATCAAATGATGAAGTGAAGCATATAGCTAGTCTTGCAAAAATTGGAATGTCAGAAGATGAACTAAAGGTAATTGGAACTCAACTGTCACAAATACTTGATCAGTTCCGATCACTCAGCTCTTTAAACACTGATGACATTGAAATAACAGCTCATCCAACTAGTATCCACACAGTTTTAAGAAGTGACGAGATAACGAACTCTAAAGCCGACAAAGATATGCTAAATAATGTTCCAAGAAAAGAAGGTGATTTTGTTCGGGTAAGGCCGGTATTGGAATAGTATGACTTCCTCTCATCCATGGTCTCTAACAATTTCCCAAGCCCATCATCTGTTGGCCAATAAGCAATTGTCTGCAATAGAACTTACCAAATCCGTATTAGAAAGAATAAAGCATACAGATTCTAAACTTAAATCGTTTATAACAGTGACTGAAGAATATGCGCTCCAATCTGCGGCAAAAGCAGACTCAATGATTTCCAATGGCGAACAAACTATGCTGACTGGTATCCCTTTTCAAGCTAAAGATAATATCTGTACCAACTCAATTGCTACAACTTGTGCGTCAAAAATGCTCGAAAATTTTGTCCCAAATTATGACGCTACTGCCGTAACTAAACTTAAGTCAAAGGGAGCAGTGCTTTTAGGCAAAGGTAATTTAGATGAGTTTGCTATGGGATCTTCAACAGAAAATTCTGTGTTTTTCCCGACGAAAAACCCTCATGACCTTAATACTGTGCCAGGTGGAAGCAGCGGAGGACCTGCTGCATCAGTGAGTGCAGAACAATGCCTTTTTTCTATTGGATCAGACACTGGAGGCAGCGTACGGCAACCTGCTTCATTTTGTGGAGTAGTAGGCTTAAAGCCAACCTACGGACGCGTCAGTAGATACGGGCTAGTTGCATTCGCAAGCTCTTTGGATCAAATAGGTCCATTAACTAAAAATGTACAGGACACAGCTTTTGTACTAGAGGCAATTGCGGGGAAGGATCCGAAAGATAGTACATCAAACGCAGAAGATGTTCCAGCCTATAGTGACTATTTAGATGGGAATGTAAAGGGTATAAAGATTGGTGTCCCAAAAGAATACTTCATTGATGGAATGGAATCAGATGTAGCAAATACCATCAGAACTTCTATAAAAACTATGGAGGAGCTGGGTGCTGAAATATCAGAAGTGTCCCTACCGCATACCTCACACGCACTAGCTGTGTATTATATTATTGCTCCAGCTGAAGCATCTTCAAATTTATCTAGGTATGATGGAGTCAAGTTTGGTTACTCTGATTTAGATTCTACCGATGTTTGGGATGCGCTAGAAAAAACAAGACAACATGGATTCGGGCCCGAGGTGAAAAGACGCATTTTACTAGGAACCTATGCTTTGTCATCCGGGTATTACGATGCTTATTATCTAAAAGCGCAACAGGTTAGATCACTAATCCGACAAGACTTTGTAAAAGTATTTAACGATGTGGATATTGTAATCGCTCCTTCAACTCCAACAGTGGCTTTCCCGTTAGGAGATAAAATCTCGGATCCAGTACAAATGTACCTCAACGACATATTTACGATCCCAGCTAATATCGCAGGTATCCCCGCAATCTCAATACCAGCCGGCCTGATAAAAAATATGCCTATCGGAATGCAATTAATGGGGCCTCATCATTCCGAAAAAACTTTATTAAGAGTTGCTTATGCCTATGAGCAAGCCTCAAATCATGGCTTTTTAAAACCTTCGATTCAGGAGTAACTTATGAAAGAACTCGCAAACAAAGTATCAATAGTCACAGGTGCAGGCCGAATGAGGGGAATAGGAAGAGCTGCCGCTGTACGGTTAGCTGAACTAGGATCTCATGTCGTAGTAACGGGAACTGGCAGAGATCCTAAAACATTCCCGGATGATGAGCAAAAAGCAAATTGGAAAGACATAGAAAGCACAGCTGAACAGATTCGGGCTCACGGAGTAAAAGCTTTAACATTAGTCGTTGATGTTACGGATCAAACACAAGTTGAAAACATGATTAGCAATACTATTTCTGAATTCGGTCGTGTCGATATTCTCATTAACAATGCTGCTGCTCCCATCGGCGCAGATCGGGTTCCCATAATTGAAGTTGACCCAGATGTTTTCCAGCGTGTTATTGATATAAAAATACGTGGCACTTACTTATGCACTCAGGCATTTCTGAAGGCGAATTTGAAACAAGATACAGGGGGTAAAATAGTCAATATTTCCTCAACAGCTGGAAAACGTGGAGTTCCAAATACATTTGCATATAACGCGGCTAATTTTGCAATAGTTGGCATGACGCAATCAGCAGCTAAAGAACTGGGTGCAAACAACATTAATGTTAATTGCGTTTGCCCTGGCGCTACAGAAACCGCAAGAATGGATGAGCTGCAAAAACGCGGCCAAATGGACGTAATTGCAGAGCAAACCCCTATAGGGCGAAATGGAACCGATGAGGAAGTAGGGCATTTAGTCGCACACCTTTGTACAGAAGCGACCAGCTGGATCACAGGACAATCTATAAATATAAATGGTGGTACTGTAGTAGAACACTAATATCTTTAACGGTCGATCAGTTTCGTTAATAAGCATTTTAGGTGAATAAGGAAGACATATATGGATCTCAAATTAAATGGTAAAAACGCCTTAATTACAGGTGGCAGCAGAGGCTTGGGAAGGCAATGCGCACTATCACTAGCTACAGAGGGAGTCAATGTCGCGATTTGCGGACGCACTCCTGAGACACTGGAAAACACGAAGGCAGATTTAGAAACTGCTGGAGCAAAAGTAATAACGATTGCGGGCGATATTTCAGAACCTAACAAAGCTAACGAAATTCATGCAAAAGCTACTTCAGAGTTAGGACATATAGACATTCTGGTAAACAATGTTGGTGGTACTCTTTCACGAGAGGACATCTCCGGTACAAATCTAGATGACTTCAGGGGTACTTTCGATATAAACCTATTCGGCGGATATGAGTTAATGAGATTAGTGATACCACACATGCAAAAACAGTCATGGGGACGAATTATAAATATTGCTTCGATTTGGGGCCGTGAATATGGAGGGAATATATCCTACATGTCAGCCAAGGCGGCTCTTATAGGAGCCACAAAGCATGCTGCTGTTTCGCTTGGGAAATATGGTATTTTGGTGAACAGTATCGCACCTGGATCAATCGCACATCCACAAGGATCCTGGGAAAGATTTCAAAACAACAATTCACCGGAAGTTGTAGAACAATTTATATCCGACAACCTACCTTTAGGAAAATTTGGATGGCCTGAACCAGTGGGTGACTTGGTCGCTTTTCTATCCTCAGATAGGGCAGGCACAATAACCGGCACTTGCATTCCAGTTGACGGAGGTCAAGGAATTTCAATGATATAAGTTTCTTATATCTTTGCTCTCGTTTTACCAACCACCTCTTTGTTATACAAGTTATCAGGCATTTTCCCTGAAAGCACATCAGATATTGAACCTGCGGCTCTTGATTGAAGCTCAACTGTAGATTCCGGTGAGTAGAAAGCCACATGCGGTGACACAATGACATTATTCATTTTAAATAGTTTGTTGTTATTTTCCGGGTGATCTGATTCCAGCACATCAAGTCCTGCCCCAGCAATTTCACCTGATTCTAATGCGCTAATTAAAGCAGCTTCATCGATAAGTGGGCCTCTGGCACAATTTATAATAAAGCAGTTTTTCTTCATAATGCGAAACTCGTTAACACTAATCATTCCTTTGGTTTCGTTATTTAGAGGAGAGTGAATGGTAACGAAATCAGATTTTTCCAGTAGGTCTTTTATAGGAACAACATCTATGTCATTATTAATTAAATCAGCTGTGACGAAAGGATCTGTAACTAAAACGTGCATCCCGAAAGCTTTGGCTTTCTCGGCAACATTACGGCCAATGCGACCAAACCCTATTACACCTATCGTGCTACCTCGCAGCCTATTCATAGGTAAATTTAAATCAACTGAGCCCCATCCTTTCATCTTTGTGTTGTAGTCAAAGTTGATCACCTGTCGATTCCAAGCAAGCAAAAATGAAAAAACATGATCCGCAACCTCATCAACACAATAATCGGGAACATACGTCACGGCAATGCCTAACTCAGTAGCTTTATTGACAGCAATGTTATCTACTCCCACTCCATATCTTGCAATTACTTTTAGATTAATTGCGTTCTCTATAACCTTATCTGTAACTTTTGCAAAGCAGGTCAATATCCCGTCAACATCACCTGCTAGTTCAGTTAAAGTTTCTTCACTTCCATCTGGAGCAATAACTAGCTCAACGTCAGTTAGTTCTAGAGCTTTTTTCTCCGGATCTAAATTCGGGAAAACATAATCTGTTATCAAAATTTTCATGCTGTTACCATCATTTTTCATATTTGCCGCTCTCGCAGAACTACAATTTAAAATCCATCCTTTTGAAATGACAACCCTCAACAAACAGATCGAAGAAATCATCAGTTGTTTCCAATTCTATATGCTCTACTTTCAAAACCAAGTCTTCGATACGATTCCTTAACTTTCCGGACAATAGCATGATCGTTGCTCCCTCAAGTGACGCATTTCCGACCTTTTCAATGTCGTCTAAATCGACATTGGCTAAGAAGCCAATTTCGATAGCATTTTTTGCATTTATATAATTCGCAAAACCTCCAGCAAGATAAAATTTCGCGAGCTCTTTAATCGGCTGACCAAATGCACGTAAAACAATCCATTGTCCACAATAATTTGCAGACTTGGCTTGAGCTAGAGCCGATATATCCGCTCTAGACAATGTTAACCCTTGTTCACTCGCAAATGTGAATTCATTTTCACCGCTATTAAAAACGCCCAATTCCGTCATTCTTTGTGTTCTTCGTAATTCAGCTAGCAGATCGATTAATCCAGAGCCACAAATACCTTCAGGATCAGCATTTCCAATTGTTTCAATTTCTACAGCGCTGTTATTCATCCTCACTGCCTCAACCGCCCCCTCATACCCAGGCATTCCAAATTTAATTTCTCCACCTTCGAAAGCAGGACCTGCCGGGCATGAAGCTGCCAAAATACGATGTCTGTTGCCTATAATCACCTCAGTGTTTGTGCCAACATCCACTAACATAACACTTTCGTCAGTCTCATCCATTCCTATAGCCAAAAGATCTGCCGCAACATCAGACCCAACATGGCTAGCAATTAACGGCCCGCCATAAATGTTTGCTTTCGGAAAAATTCTAATTCCCAAATCATCTGCGATAGCATTTAAGGATGTTGACTTACGTTCCCCCTGAATAAACTCCATTTCTATTTTAGATTTATATGGTTTTTCGCCTATTGTTTGTACATCAACCCCAAATACTATGTCCCTCATAGTCGAGTTACCAACCAATACTGCTTCATAAATCCGTCTTCTATGGACTTTCAGCTTGCGACACATATCACCAATTTCAAAATTAATCGATGAAAGCATAACTTTTCGCAATTCCCCATTGTATGGTCCGCCATCGTACGAAATTCGATGCATCACGTCGCTGCCCCCAAACTTTTGTGGGTTTTCAAAGGAAGTTGTGAATACAGTGACCTGTTTTTCTAAATCTACTAGATTCATTGCTACAGTAGTGGTTCCCAAGTCGATGGCTAATCCATAGATACTTCCCTTGTATTCTTCTAGTCTTTGGTCTCCATAACATACAAAATCTCCCGATTTACGAGTGATTGGATCAGCAACAATTTTACGTTTAATCGAACTGGTGAGAATTTTAGGTTGGCGTCGTAAAACGGAAAATTCTAGATTCTCTCCGGCGTCCGAAATCGCCGCCTGGCATGCAAGCCTATATTTATCTTTAAGAAATTTCTCTGATTCTGTTCTATGTGTTAATCCATCGGAACCTTGTTTAATTTCAACTATGCACTCATGACACTCACCTGTTCGTCCACAAGAAGTTGGAACTCTTATTTTTAGTTCATCCGCATAATCAAATACAGTTTTCCCTTGAAGTAGAGGTATTTGCTTTTTACCATAAATTAGTGGAGACAAATTAACTTATACTCTTGTTTATTACACATATCATGATGTGGCATACTACAAATCCCACGCATCACGATAATCGAGTTTGTCACTACCAACACATAAGGCTAATTGACCTTTACCATCAACGAAGTTTTGATTACGGCATCCAAACTTGGCGGTACATCTATCCTTAACGTTTTTGTAAGGGCATCGTTTTTTAGATATATCAACAGCAGAATCTGAAATACTACTATATATTTCCTGTAATTTATCAATACTTGCCTGATAACGATCTTTATCAAAATTTTTATTCTGATTCACGGCTTACCTTTAAATGTTATTGTTACGATTATCGAGTATACCTGATTCTGCAATTATCTCCGGCACTAATTCCTCTTGCCCATATGCCATGATATGAATACCTTTAACTCCAGGCATTTCGATCACCTGCTGTACGATTTCCAGACATATCTTTTTCCCTTCAGCTGCTTGGTCTTTAGCCTGCTTGAGCCTCCTAATGATCGCATCAGGTATGACAACACCAGGCACATTGGACCGAATCCAATGAGCAGATTTTACGGATTTCAAAGGCCCGACTCCGATTAAAATAAATGCTTTTTCTGATAATCCCATGTCATTCACTGCATCCATATAAGTTTTTAACCTGGGCACATCAAAACAGTATTGGGTTTGAATAAATTTTGCACCAGCATTTATTTTTTTCTTTAATCTTAACGGCCTAAAGTCATAGGGCGGTACAAACGGGTTGGCGGCAGCGCCTAAAAAGAACTTCGGTTTTGATTCAAGTTTTCTACCTGAAAGGAATCTACCTTCTTGTTCCATTGTTCTGGTCATTTTTAACAGGTTAATTGAATCCATATCAAACACGGTTTTTGCTTCTGGGTGATCCCCCGTTTGCACCCCATCTCCAGTTAAACATAATACATTTTTTATATTTAATGCAGCTGCACCAAGCAAGTCTCCTTGCATGGCAATTCTATTGCGATCTCTACAAGACATTTGCATAACTGGTTCATAGCCAGCTTTTTGCAATATTGCAGATACAGCTATACTAGATAAATGTACGCTTGCGCCAGAAGCATCAGTGGCATTTATTCCATCGCAAAGTGAGCCCAGAACTAAAGCGTTACGATGCACGGACTCCGGCAAGGAGCTATCCGGCGAATTTATTTCAGCAGTAACAGCAAGCTGACCAGAGCGTAAAACACGCTCTAATTTTGATTGTTCTTCAACTTGACCACTCATCTTGAATTATCTCCGTTCTACCAGACAGTTCGTTCACCCATGCTGATGTGTCCTGCAATCTTCGATCTAATGGAGCCATAATTGCGTTTATATTAGGCCCATATATTGGCATCTGTTTTGATCTTTCCCATGCAGTCACCCATACACACATCATTTCAGGTTTAACTTCGCAATTACCATTGTTTCTAACACCGCCGCATGGTCCATTTCTCAAGCTTTTTGGACACGTCATTGGACAAGTCATACCAGTATTATGTAATACACATTGACCACACATTTGACAATCAAATACGGGCTTTTTGAATAAGCGTTCTGCAAAAATTAATCCGCTGTTTATAATACGACTACGTACAATGAGCGATTTTCCCGGGTTTAGAAAGGCGACTGTCCCTTTATAAATTAGTTCCAGAAAAGCTGGATGTAGTCGAAACATACTCATAATAAATTAATCTTCTTAATTCTATTAATTTGTCTACAGTGACAGATTATTGAGGGTATTTTATTTAGTTAAAACCATCTCTTTTACTAGATCGACGCACGCCATGGCATCTTTACCATAGCCATCAGCCCCCATGTCTTCAGCAAATTCCTGAGTTACGGGAGCGCCTCCTATTATCATTTTAAATTCTTCACGAATACCGTTTTCTTCAAAAAACTCTATTGTACGGCCCATATTGGGCATTGTAGTAGTTAACAATGCCGACATGCCTACAACTTGAGCTTTAGATTCAAGAGCTGCATCCATGAATTCATCAGGCTTTGTGTCCACTCCTAGGTCCTCTACTACAAACCCTGCACCTCGGAGCATCATTATGCACAAGTTTTTGCCAATATCGTGCAGATCACCTTTGACCGTACCCAT
Organism: SAR202 cluster bacterium; assembly: GCA_022447925.1. Taxonomy (GTDB): domain Bacteria; phylum Chloroflexota; class Dehalococcoidia; order Lucifugimonadales; family UBA2962; genus UBA2962. Next base: position 59,757 of record JAKUTS010000006.1, read on the forward strand.
TATCACCGTTCCCATTGGCTCCACGCCGGAAGCGGACAAAATAGGTTCAATATGAGCCATACCTGCCTTCATAGCTCTAGCAGCAATTAAAACTTCTGGAACGAATATAATGTTGTCTCGAAATTTAATCCCAACTATTGCCATGCCGGATATCAATCCATCATCTAGAACATCATTAGCAGAATATCCTTGATCCAGTGCCGTTTTTGTTAATTCATCAACTTTTTCGTTGTTTCCATATATAAGATTGAATGCCATTTCCTGCATAAGCATGTCATCTTTTGCAAATAGATCTTGAATGTGATTTTGTTCAAAAGTCTTGGCTATATATTGCATTTCTCCAAGCAATCCCTCATGGATTATCGCCATTTATGTTGTCTCCTCGAACGATTTTGGTGATACGCCTGTAGCGCCGCTAAAATTTTTGAAGGTCTTAGTTTACTACTAACTGGCCTTGGTTATAAGCCTTTATGTAATTCATGCAAAAATCATCTTCACCTAAAAGCATATCTCTTGCAAAACTATGCGGTTCCAAATCTATATTTATAGATGAAGCTTTGATCACATCAGTTTGTAAGGGATCTATAATACCGCTATCAGCACCAGCCTCTAATGAAAGCTTAATAAATGTCTCATTAATGATCTTTCGCATAGGGAGGCCAAATGAGACATTACTTAAGCCTCCAGTGATTTTAATCGCGGTACCTTTTTCTTTCCTGAGGATCTTTATAGCATTTAGATAATCTAAACCGAAAGAGCCATCCACAGAAATTGGAAATACCAGAAGGTCTACAAATATATCTTCTTCTTTTATCTCTCTGCGTTCAGCCTCTTCCATTAACCTCAGTACGTTTTCTACTCTTTCAATATCATTTGTCGGCATCTGAGACTCACCGGCAGCTGTGATTATGGTTTTGGTGTCATATTTTTCTACAAGGTCAAATGTGTCGAGTCTTTCTAATGCAACCGAATTTATTAATGTTTTACCGAGTGAAGAATCTATCTGAGAAAGCCCCGCTGCAATAATCTCTGAATTAGATGAATCAATACTAAGAGGCACCGTTGAGACTTCCTGAACAGCATTAACCAACCATCGTATAGCTTCTTTTTGTATGTCTATTTTGTATGAAACTTCATCAACATTTAAATCTAGAAAGTCAGCCCCTGTTCTTATCTGACGCAAAGCCTCAGCCTGAACAAAAGAGGCGGATTCATGTTGTGTTTCTTTATCTCCATTAATAGCTTCTAAAACCGCTATCATGAAATGCTTTACTTGGCCTTGCTCATACGGCTGCGTTTTTTTAAACCAATCTGGGACTGATATTTGGTTTTGGTTGCCGTTAACCTCTGTATACAGGATTACTTCATCACCATTTTCTAAAGTTTTATGTCTTTTACCGTCACGCAAAACAATCCTGGTGGTATGAATGTTCTCCCCAATGATTGAAAATTTTTCCTGTTTCGACTGCAAACTGTTTTAATTCCTTTCTGTCCATTCACGAACAGCTTTTGGAATTTCCATAAGGTTTTCTAAACGTGTAGCTAAAGGAATCGCACATTCAGGAGCAATCATATCTACACCTGCATCCAAGCACTTGTTGACTTCGTTTCGAACTTCCTCGGGGCCTTTAGAATACAGGGTCACGGGGTTATTGATATTACCAACGAGTCCAATTTTGCCATCAGCAATTTTTACAGCCTCAGCGGGGTCATTTTTCGAGTCAAAATGGAAGCTAGCCATGCCACTCTGGCCGATAGAATCTAATCTATCTAACGTATAGCCACAAATATGTAATATCAATGGCACATTCAATCTCTCGGCCATTTCTTGATGAAGTTCTAAAAGAAACCTTTTGTAGTATTCTCCCGAAACGAGATCTCCTGTTGCGTGGTCTGGAAACGTTAAAACATCCGCACCAGCACCTATCTGAGCTTCTCCAAAAATAACTGATATTTCTTTAAGTTTATCCAATGCACGTTTAGTCATTTCAGGATCATCTATACTCATTAATAAAAATTTTTCGACCCCGAAAACATGGTACGCGAGAGTCCAAGGTCCCATCGTCTTCCCAACAATCGCGACTTCTTTTTTAAAGTTCTGCGCCAATATTTCAATTGATCTAATAATGGTTGAGGTATCTTGATGTTCTAAGAATCCCGGAGGTATCTTCACATCTTCAGGAGTGTCCCAAATTGGCTTACTCATGCGTACAGTCGGCCAATTATCTTTCTGTTCCCATTGCATTTCACATCCAAGCGCCGAAGATTCTTGTATTATCGAAAAATATGGTGATATAGAGTCAAACCCCAATTCAGTGTATCCGGTCGCTGCAAGGCTAGCATTCAACTCAGGGTTTCTATTTGCTTCAGGAAAAGGTGCATCGACCAAATCCATTAACTCGACAGTAGCGATATTTGTTGGATTGCATACTGGAGTACGATCAACTTTTCCTCCAGATAAAGCCGCCAAAACTCTATCGCGTGAATTCATTTTCTCCATTTCAGCCAAAATGTTTTCCTTTGTTTTACTTATTGATCCTAGATGAATTTAAATATGTTATAAGTCAGATATATTTTTTACAAACTGAGCTTTTAATTATTCCTACCATTGTTGTAAACACTTTTGGGATTTGCATCACTCCATGCTTTGACTGCTTTAGGTATTTCTAATATGTTTTCCAGTTTGGTTTGAAGAGGCAAGGCGCATTCCGGAGCAATCAAATCTACCCCTGCGTCTAAACACTTGTATACTTCATTACGAATCTCTTCGGCACCTTTAGAAAACATTGTTATAGGACAATTAATATTACCTACAAGTCGCATTCTGCCAGATGCTATATCCATGGCTTTTTGTGGGTCATTTTTTGAATCAAAGTGAAAGCATGACATTCCAGTTTCACAAATGTAATCCAATCTATCTAACGTGTACCCACAAATATGTAAAATTAAAGGAACGGGCAACCGCTCGGCCATTTCAGCGTGCAAATCCTTCAAAAAAGTTTTGTAATAGTCTCCAGAAACCAAGTCTCCTGTAGCGTGATCAGGAAACATCAAAACATCCGCACCTGCTGCAATCTGAGCCAGACCAAACATCACAGATATTTCTTTAAGTTTATTTAAGGCGATCTTGGTTAGCTCAGGGTCATCAATACTCATCAATAAAAAATTTTGGACTCCAAAAGTATGATAACCGAGAGACCAAGGTCCCATAGTTTTACCGACGATACAAGCTTCAGCACCTATTTCCGTTTTAAGGATTTCTGTTGCTTTCAGCACACATAATGTATCTGGATGCTCTAAAAAGCCTGGGGGTATTTTAATCTGATCAGGATGGTCCCAAATCGGCCTACTCATAACGACTGTGGGCCAGTTGTCTTTCTGTTCCCATTGAATTTCACAGCCCAATGCAGAGGATTCCTGAACAATTGTGTAATGATGGTAAGTTGAATCAAATCCAAGCTCATTAAACCCAGTTGCTGCTAAACGAGCATTTAATTCTGCATCCCTACATGCCTCAGGAAAAGAAGCATTTACAAAATCCATTAACTCTACAGTCATTATCGAACCAGGGTTAATGACTGCAGGCCTGTCTACAGGGTCGCCTCTTAATGCAGCTAAAACTCTCTCTCTTGAATTCATTAGATCAATTCGTCCTTACTGAGAAAATCCTAAAGTACCTGTAGTCATTTGTCCTCTAGAATCATCTGCCTCAAGCATATCTTCTGTGCCGGTCACATTACGGGCGTATGGCAGCACGCTTCTCACCAGCTGATCATAGCGACTTGAACAAGGAAATTTTAACTCTGTATCTCCAATCTTCTCCATCTCTCCGTACCGAACTAAGCCTGCTACGGTCGCTCTGATACGAATTTGCGGTCTCTCTGCTTCGCCCTCACCGTCAACCGTATAAATCCAGGTACCATTTTCTTCCCTAGGAGTCGCAAACAAAATCATATTACTTTTTAAATCCTTAACCTCTATTCTTCCATGAGGTATGGGGATAAGAGGGGATTTTTCAACAGAATTTCTTGCGAGAAATTTAAATGCTCGACTGTAAACAATACCTCCCGGAAAATAAAATTCGTGTGGATTATTTGTTGATATAGCCAGATCACCTAATGCAACTATGCGATTACGAATTTCTTCTAGTCTCGTAGAGATCTCATTACCTTCCTTAAAACTCCATACGGTTATTGTCCCCTCTTTCTCATAAAAACCCACTGACATCTCATCGCCATAAGGGTCAATTGGGATCAATTCTAGACACCTACCAAGTCTAGAAAGAATTTGACTAACAGATTGTTTAGTAGTTGATGCCATTTAGTCCCCCTTTTTCTCATTAATCAAATTAGCAACATGTTTAATATGAGCAGGAGTCGTTCCACAACATCCGCCCACAATATTGATTCCCATATCTATTAACTTAGAGAATCCCTCTGACATGTAATCTGGAGTTTCTGGATATATAATTTGACCTTGACGTATCTCTGGAATCCCTGCATTAGAGTTGATCCATACATTCCCCTCACCGCATTCTCGAAACCGTTTTGCTAATTCAGACATGATTTCTATACCATTACCGCAATTGGCCCCTACTATATCAGCATCTGCTGAAAATAATTCAGTGAAGCATTTTTCCGGTGTGTCACCCATCATCGTAAAAAAACCGCGCGGACCTTTATCAAACGTAGTTAGTGCCGCTACCGGAAGCTCTGTGTGCTCTTTTGCTGCACTAATTGCTATCTTAGCTTCGTCTAAAGAAATCATTGTTTCAATAATGATTCCATCCACCCCACCTTTTTCTAGTGCCAATATTTGCTGTTTGAACGCAACATAAACATCTTTAGCGCTAGTTGTCCCAACCGGTTCAATTAATTCACCAGTTGGCCCAACAGAACCAAAAACATACCTTTCTTTTTTAACAAAGTTGGGATTCAGGCTTCCAGATTTAGCTAATTGAGCAGCTTGAAAATTAATCTCATCAATGTTCGCTCCCTGGTTATACCTGCTCTGAACAAAAAAATTACCCCCAAAGGAATTCGTTTGAACTAAGTCACATCCTGCTTCAAAATAATCCTGTGCCATGCCTTTGACGATGCTTGCATGAGTTAAGTTCATTAATTCGGGATCCCCTCCTGCCTGCAATCCTCGAGACTGCAAATATGTGCCTGTAGCTCCATCCGCAAGTAGAGTGCTATTAGCTAACTTAGTAAGAACGTCCATTGGCATCACCTATTAGTAAAATTTTCGAGCTATGATTCAAACCACTGGTCAATCGCGCCTGGTCTAGTATCTCGTTTTCCTTCCTTATGTAAATCTCTAAGCCTAGAAAGCAAATCTCGCGGAAAGCCACTGTTGTAATATTCAGTTGTACTCTTGGCGGAATCCCTTGCATCACCTAGTACCTCTACTTCATCACTCCATTGCCAGCCATCCAAATAGTCATCTGTGCCATATGAACCTTCAAGCATTGCTAACGAGTCAGCTGCCTCTTGAAAGCATGGATCAAGCAAAATAGAGATTTTCCCGGATTCATCTTGTGTTTGAATCTGTATTGGTATCTCTTTCCAATACAAAATTCGCATTTTAGTATTCATAATTATTAAACCAATGATAACATCGCAAATTATGATTGAACCTGTCCGAATAGGACTAACTAAAAGTTTAATTACAATTTTATAAAGATATTTCAAATTTAAAGTTATATGAACGTATCATCCGCTGATCAAAGCCTAGCATTTAATCCAGCAGTGAAGCTGATTTCAATGTTGAGGGAGAAACAGGTCTCCTCTGTTGAGTTAACACGCCTATATCTTGATAGAATTGAAGCATTCGATAATCGACTCCATTCTTACTTAACAGTTGACGCTGAAAATGCCTTATCTCTAGCAGCCAAAGCTGATAAGCGGTTAATGTCTGGAAACCTTGTCGGCCCCCTGGATGGTCTACCAATATCCATAAAAGACTTAGAGATTACAGCAGGACTTAAAACCACAGGCGGTTCGCAGATATTCAAAGATAGAATACCAAAAGAAGATTCAGTTGTGGTTGAACGAATCAAAAGTGCTGGAGCAGTGATCCTAGGAAAGACTAATACTCCTGAATTTGGACTACTTGGTGTGACTTACAACTTACTTGGGGAGCATTGTCGAAACCCATGGAATATTAATAAAACCTCCGGAGGTTCTTCAGGTGGGGCAGCTTCAGCTTTAGCCGCCGGACTATGCCCAGTATCAATTGGGGGAGATGGTGGAGGTTCCATTAGAATACCAAGTAGTTTTTGCGGTGTATTTGGCTTAAAACCAACTCAAGGAAGAGTCCCAAAATATGGCGGTGCTGGGTTACCGATAGCAGCAAACCACCTATCACAAACAGGTCCTATTAGTAGGAGCGTAGCCGATTCAGCTTTGATTATGCAAATAATATCAGGGTTTGATGCGCGTGATCCCTCAGGTTTTATCGACGAAATAACTCATGACACTTTCAGTCCAGCTAGTACCGGCAATGGACTTAGGATCGGCTGGAGCTCTGACCTGGGTTTTGCTGCCGTTGATAGCGAGGTTTTAAACATATGCCAAGAGGCAACTACTTCACTGAAAAATGCAGGCTGTGAAATTGATAATGCAGATATTGTATTGAATGAACCTTTTGGGCCTTTTAGAACTCTGTTCTCAGCTATGGCTTATACTGCTTACAGCCAGTTATTAGAAAACTATCCTGATCAGATTACCGACTACGCTGCTAATTGTATTGAAAATGGTGCTTCTGTAACCGGAGCGGATTACGCAGCTGCTCTAGGGTATGTAGATCAAATTAAATCTATATTTAATTCCGCTTTCGAAAAATTTGATGTAATAATCACTCCAACTCTTGCTGTTGAAGCTTTCGATGCATTAGGACCTCTAGAAACCGTAAATGAAGTGAATGGGCGTGAAGTCGATCCTTGGTGGGGATACTTTCCATTCACTTTCCCAATAAACTTAGCTGGCCTTCCAGCATCATCAGTTCCTGTAGGATTCAGTAAAAATAAGCTCCCGATAGGACTACAAATAATTGGTCGTCCTCGAGATGAAAAGACTGTTTTAAGTGTCTCAGCCGCACTAGAACAAATAAGCCCTTGGGCTGATATCAAACCTGACTTGAGTTAATTTAGATTAACTTGTTTTTGATTCAAAATTTTCGCAGGCCTCACAAACTGATTCAGGTATCAGGTTCCACTCCATGAGGTATCCAAAAACGAAGCATCCGGCACAAAAGCCAACAATAGATTCCAGAAACGCAAATCCTGCTAAAACTGCAAGAACAATACGGTAGGGCAGAGATGAATCAACAACAAAGAAAAGAATCAGAGCAGTTAGAGAAAAGATCAATCCCACAAACTGGGCAAACCTTTTAGGTGGGCCCGGAACCGGACGATTTTTACCAATAATTGGTACCAGTAAACGCGTAGCTATCTGACCTATCGGACTCAAGGTAGGACCAGTTGCAACCCGAGCACAAAACCCATAAAGCAATACTGCAATGATGATCCATTGTCCAGTGAATATTGCAGATAATGTTAATGCCATAACCATTCCCGCCACGCAGCGAGCAGCCCATTCATTGACTGGGTTTGGAAAACTAAATACTTTGGTTAAATTAGACAATTTTCAGACGTACTCTAATGAATTTGTTTAAACTGCTAAATCGTTAGAAAATCCTACTATACAATATGACAAATTCAAAATAGTTATCAATATGTCCCATATAAGACATTAAGGTTAATACATGGAATTTAAAAAAGAACGTAATTATCAGCTTGAACAAGGAGCATCACAACTTCCTTCAACGGGAAGACCGGAAATAAAAGGCTCTAACGGCATAATATCGACTGGTCATTACCTGACCTCCATGGCTGGCATGCGTGTTTTACTAAACGGCGGCAACGCTTTTGACGCTATGGTTGCAGCAACATTCGCTGCAGCTGTTGTAGAACCAATGGCTTCTTATTCGCTTGGCGCTGAAAGTGTTTTTATGCTTTACGATTCCGAGACAAGCCGTTTGATATCTTACAGCGGACAGGGATGCGCGCCTGCTATGGCTAACGCTGAGTATTATCTAGATAACGGTTTCAATGCCATCCCAACTGGTCCTGGGAAATCAGCTCATATTTCCTTCACAGTGCCTGGGGTCGTCGGCGCCTTGACATCTATCTTGGCTGGATTCGGAACAAAAACAATCAGCGAGGTAATTGAGCCTTCAATTTGTTATGCAAATGATGGAATACCCAATTACAAATACATGACTCAAGCATTAAAATCTCCAGGAATATCAACCCAATTCAGTAATTATCCCCCGGGAGGATCAAAAATCTTTTTTCGGGATGGGAATCTTCCTAAGCCTGGCTCAATTCTTATTCAAAAAGCCTTGGGTGCGAGTATGAATTCACTGGTTTCTGATTCCCAAGTAAAGTCACTTGATCGCGTCGAGGCAATTAACGCTGCTCGCGATAGTTTCTATATAGGCGAGATATGTGAGCGAATCGATGCTAATGTTTCTAAACTTGGCGGCCTACTAACATATAAAGATCTTAACCAATACAAGGCACAATCAGAAGAGCCAATCAGCACTACTTTTCATAAATACCGGGTGCATGGGCAAGGCACATGGTCACAAGCGGCAGTACTTTTACAATCTCTAAACATATTGGAATTCGTCGATCTACAATCACTAGGACATAACACACCCGAGTATATTCACACGGTAGTAGAAGCACTCAAACTATCAATGGCCGATAGAGAAGCATACTATGGTGACCCTGACTTTTCTGATGTACCAATTGACGGCTTACTTTCCAAGGAATACTCAGCTTCCAGAAGACAATTAATTGACAAGGATATTCCTTCAATCGAAATGCCTAGCCATGGAGACCCATACACTTATTCAGTCTTAGACGGAGTTAAGCCAAAATTTGTCAGTCCGGTTTATAACCCTGGATTCCTCGATACCCTGTCTGGCACAACACATATCGCAGTTCAAGACAAACAAGGCAATATTGCATGCTCGACACCATCAGGAGGCTCCTTTGAAAAGTCTGTTTTCTTTGATGACGTGGGGTTTGCATTAAGTACTCGAATCGAAATGTTTAATTTAAAGCCCGGACACCCTAATGTAATTGAGCCAGGAAAGCGACCTAGAACTACTTTGGTTAATTACATTGTTGAAACCCAAGGCCAACCGTTTGCAACCTTTGGCTGCCCTGGTGGAGATCATCAAGTTCAAGGAAATCTACAATTAATGCTTAACATGTTAGTTTTTGGAATGAATTCACAAGAAGCTGTAGAGGCGCCTAGATTCGCAACAGATAGCGTTCCAAATTCTTTCTATCCTCACGTATACCACCCAGGACAATTATCCGTGGAAGACGGTATCGATTCAGATACAATCTACGAACTAAAGGTCAAAGGACACAAAGTTGTTAGATCAACAGTATGTGGCCTTGGCGCAACAGTTACAACTAGGAATGTTGATACTGGAGTAATGAGTGCTGGAGCAGATCCAAGACGAACGGGCTATGCATTAGGTTGGTAGTGGGTTAGTTTTTGCTATTTAATGTTTATTTTGTTTTTACTAAACATAGGACTAAAACTGGTTTCCATAATTAATCATTACATCTATGATTCAATCACTTAATAATCAGCCGAGCAGGACAGTTCCAGCAAGTTTCCTAAAAGATGCGAAAAAATCAGGCCAGCTTTTATACCGTAATATTAATATCGTTATTAACATTGTTTGCTTTAATCGGCTGCAGTGGAGATCAAGTTGATCTAATAATATTCACTTCTGATCGAAATGGTAATTTAGATCTCTATTCGATTGACCCATTAACAAAAGAGGAGTCTAATTTAACATCTTCTTCAATTGATGAATTCAAACCCCTGATTTCACCAGACAAATCCACTATTGCGTTTTTATCAAAAGAAAATAATAAGACATCAGTCGAAACACTCAAGCTTGTTGGGGAAAGTAAAGACAGAATAAGAGTTACTCAAGAGCCTGGAAGCAGCCGAAGTCATCAATGGGACCCTTCAGGGAATAGGATCGCATTTTTGTTGGAATATCAAGGCTCGAAGACAATATACACAACAGATTTAGTTAAAAATCTTCCAGTCAGATTAACAACAGTTAAGGCAGATGAAGTAGGCCAATGGTCACCGAACGGTGAATATCTACTATTTACCGTGCATACAGGTGATCGCAAAGGAATCTATAAGCGCAATCCAGACGGAGTAAATGAGGAGCGCTTAACAACAGAAAGTGATTCGTCACCAATTTGGTCGCCAGATTCCAAAAAAATTGCCTTTTTATCTGTACGCGATGGCAATAAAGAAATATATGTAATGAATTCCGACGGACTAGAAGCCCGCCGATTGACCAATAATGACGCAGATGAAGAAGATATAGCTTGGTCGCCAAATGGCAATAGAATTGTATTTGTGTCAGAGATCGATGGAAACGCGGAAATATATTCCATACGTCCTGATGGTTCAAATAAAAGAAGACTTACTATAAATTCTATTCGCGATGAAAGCCCAGTTTGGTCAGCAAATTCGGAGAAAATAGCTTTTGTATCATATCTTGATGACGATTCCGAAATCGTAATAATGAATGCTGACGGCTCAAATCAACGGAGGCTAACTAATAACGATTTCAATGACATAAGTCCACAATGGTGACACCGTATTAAAAAACTATCACCTCTAATATAATCACTATGTTTACAGGTTACTCAGTTCCAGATTGACGAGATTGGAATTACAGCCCTTCAACTTTTATGATCAACGGTTTTAAATATGTCTTCAGATAAGAGCAGAAAAAATATTAATAAGCCACTAGCAGCAAAGCGTGTTGTGGTGAAAATCGGCAGCGCTCTTCTTACACACAAAACCGAAGCTATAAATAAAACTATAGTCGAGCGTTTAGCAAATGAAATTGCAGCCCTTTCAAAAAAAGGGATTGAGGTTATCTTGGTTTCCTCAGGAGCAATCGCTTCAGGACGAATTGCACTTAATATGTCCGATAACATTCATGATGTATCCCTGAAACAAGTTTTAGCTGCGGTTGGACAAGGACTATTGCTGCAACTATATGAGCAAACATTTAATACTCATGACATACGAATTGCTCAAGCTTTGCTAACAAGACATGATATGGAAGAAAGGTTGGGATATCTCAATGTAAGAAATACATTGTTGAAACTAATTGAATTAAATGTGATTCCAATAGTAAATGAAAATGATGTAGTCAACATCGAACAACTTTCTGAAAAAACAATTGGTGACAACGATACGCTATCTGCTTTGGTAACTAATCTTGTTGACGCCGACTTATTGATCATATTAGGCAAACTCGACGGCCTGTATAGCAGTGATCCACATATAGATAAAGATGCACGTTTTATTTCCAGTATCGATAACATTGATAAAACGGTATTGGCTATGGGGGGAGATTCATGGTCAGAAGATGGTATTGCCGTAGGTTATGGAGGCATGTCAGCAAAACTAAAGGCAGCCAAGATGGTCACTTCAGCTGGCGCTACTACAATCATGGCAAGTGGACTCCAGGAAGATATCTTGACTAAACTAATGGCTGGAGAGAATTTAGGCACTCGATTTCATCCAACAGGAGACAGGCTAGAAAGTCGAAAACGGTGGATGCTAAGTGACATCGCTCAAAAAGGTGATTTGACAATCGATAGTGGTGCTGCAGGAGCTCTTCGCCTAGAAACGAACAGTCTTTTGCCTGCTGGCGTTGTCGGAGTAACAGGACCATTTTCAAGAGGAGATGTTGTGACCATTTCTGATGAAAGTGAAATCACAATTGCGGCAGGAATTAGCAACTACAGTTCAGAGGAAATAAATCAAGTAAAAGGCAAGCATTCTGAAAGAATTAGAACCACCCTGGGGTACGATTATGGTGACGAAATAGTACATCGCAGCAATATGGTCAAATTATAAAAAGTAGTAAATAAGAATAATTATGGAAACCAATCTAATACAAATTGGCAAATCATCAAAAAATGCTTCGAGAAAGCTCGCTATTGCAGATGCTAAGACAATTGACATGGTACTTAAAAATATTGCAGACAGTATGATTGATCGATCAGCCGAGATTATTGAAGCAAATCGCGCAGATATTAATGCTGCCACCAAATTAAATTTAGATGATCACATGATTGATCGACTTGTCCTAGACAAAGATCGAATACAAAAAATGTGTGACGGCGTTTTAAGTATATCTAGATTGCCAAGCCCAATTGGAATTGAATATGAATCCAAAGTTCTACAAAACGGAATCGAATTATCGCAAATAAGCGTTCCATTGGGTGTTATTGCGGTGATATACGAAAGCAGACCAAACGTTACTGTTGATATCTCGGCGCTATGCCTAAAGTCAAATAACTCAGTGATATTGCGTGGTGGAAAGGAGTCCATAAATTCTAATATATGCCTCACTAATATAATTCGAGATTGTTTATTGACAGCTGGTTTGCCTGAGCAATCGGTGCAATTAATAACTGATACAGACCGTAAAGTAATCGACAGTCTTTTAAAAATGGATGAGTACATCGACTTTTTAATTCCAAGAGGCGGCAGTGAATTAGTAAATAAAGTGTCTGCGGAATCAACAATGCCTACTGTTGTGGGAGGTATAGGGGTATGCCATACTTTTGTTGACAAAACTGCAGACCTGAACATGGCGCAAAAAATAATCTTAAATGCAAAAACTCAACGTCCTTCCGTGTGCAACGCATTAGACACGGTATTAATTCACTCACACGCAGCTCCTCAGTTTTTACCTGTTTTATTGAACGCCTTTACTGATAAAACAGTAGAAATGCGATGTGATACAAGAGCTTTAAGTATTATCGGGAATACAGGCAACCAATTAATTAAAAAAGCTAATGAAACTGATTTTCGGACAGAGTTTCTGTCTCTAACTGCAGCTATCAAAATTGTTGACTCAATTGAAAATGCGATTGAACATATAAATGACCATGGGTTTGGGCATTCAGAAGCTATAATAACGGAGGATGATTTATCGGCTAGAAAATTTGTTAACGAAATCGATGCAAGTGCAGTTTTCGTTAATGCAAGTACACGCTTTAATGACGGAGGGGAATTCGGTTTAGGAGCGGAGGTGGCTATTAGTACAGGCAAGACACATGCGCGAGGCCCTATGGGCCTGAAGTCGCTGACTTCGTATAAGTGGGTTGCATTAGGATCGGGTCAAATCAGAACTGATTGATATAAAGAATTACTAAATCTGGAGACATAAATGGCTGGTTTTGAATTTGAAAGAGAGTGTCGAACACCTTCGTCTGAGTGTTACGCAATAGTTGAGGAAGATGTTGCACTTGGGCGTGTTGATCTGCATTTTACGCATGGAATCGTCCATGGAACAATAAACGTATCTGAAAGTCTCACGATAGAAGCGATCCGCGAATTGATTGAATCCATTGATCAACAAATAATCGATGCTGCAGGCATAGCAAGAGATGAAGTAATCATGCATGTACACCAGGGTAGAGACCTAGGTGTATTTTCTGGACTTAAGTATGAAGACCAGATAGATACAGATCCTCACATGGCCTAAACTGACAGCTAAAACCAATTATTTAAGAAGTTTATTCGCAAAACCATTTAATTGCGTTAGAGCCTCATCCTCCGATGCAGTCTTAAGCTCTAAAATGACTCTATTAGCACCATTTGCTGCCAGATCCTCTATTAACTTGGGCTCTGGAGGTTGATGGAACGCAGAGATTTCGAATCCACCCGGATCAACCCCCGCCTGATTAGCTAATTCTGTCAACTTTGCACGACCGCTACTTACTTCCTCGACTGTCGATGTTGTCGGAATCCACCCATTACCGTATTCCACGATCCTTTTAAAGACATTGCTAGCATTGCCTCCCAACATAATTGGAGGGTGTGGACGTTGAACTGGCCTAGGAAACGAATATACAGCTGGAAAATCATAAAACTCTCCATGAAACTCACTTTCGACCTGGGTCCATAATTCTTTCATCGCTAAGATGGATTCCCTTGTCTGGCTCCAGCGCCTTTCAAAATTTCCACCCATGATTTCGGTTTCTTCCTTACACCAACCGGCCCCAATACCAAAAATAAACCTTCCACTTGAGATTAGGTCGAGTGTAGCGACCTCTTTAGCCAGCAATAGAGGGTTCCTTTCTGGAACTAAACATATACCTGTAGCTAGTTTTAGTTTTGTGGTGACACCGCTAGCTTTACCTAAAGCAACAAAGGGATCTACAGTGTCATAATACTGTTTCGGTAATTCTTCAGCCCCTTCACTTCCCGGTTTTAAGTATGATTGCATTGTCCTGACCTTTGGGATGACTGGGTGTTCGGGCAACCATAAGGATTCAAAACCCAAATTTTCTGCTTCCACAGCCAATTTGGCAATGTCAATAGAGTAGTCAGTTAGAAAACAATATATGCCTATTTTCAATTTTTTTCCTTAGCCAATTTATTTAGTAGAGTTCAATGCCATAGTAAGAATTTTTATATTATATTTATGCTAAGCTGGTGGCAAGAACTAAAGGCCGGTGCAACTGATGACAAAAGATATATGGATCGAGAACAGTTAATTATTTATGAGATTAATTAGTTGGAATATAAATGGCATCAGAGCAGCATTTAGAAAAGGCTCTTTACGAAGCATTGAGAGTCTAAAACCTGACATATTATGCGTCCAAGAACTCAAAGCCCAGCAGCATCAAATGGGCGATGGTTTTGATGTGCCCGAGGGTTATACAGGTCATTGGTCATTTGCTGAACGCAAAGGCTACAGCGGAGTAGCAACATTCACTAAAAATAAGCCATTATCATTTAAGGATGGATTTGGATACGATAAATTTGATACTGAAGGCAGAACAATTATAACTGAATTCGAAGCATTCACTTTATACAATATATATTTTCCAAATGGTCAGTCAAATCCGGATCGATTAAAATATAAATTGGATTTTTATGATGCTTTTCTCGCCCATTGTGCTGAGGAATTGCAGCAAGGCAAAAAGTTAATTGTTTGCGGTGATTTTAATACTGCTCACAAAGAAATTGATTTAGCAAGGCCAAAGCAAAACCAAAAAACATCTGGCTTCCTCGAGGTCGAACGAAAGTGGATTGACTCTTTCGTTGAAAATGGTTTTGAAGACGTTTTTCGGAATTATAATAGCGAACCAGATTGGTACACTTATTGGGATCAAAAATCTCGCGCCAGAGAAAGAAACGTGGGATGGCGCATAGATTACTTTTTTGTACATAGCTCTGCTATTAACCTAGTTAAAGGAGCCGAAATCCTTAACAAGATAGAGGGTTCAGATCATTGTCCTATAATGCTGGATTTGGTTTAAACTGAATTTTAAATTGTCTTAAGAATAATAATGCCTATATTTTGTACAGGCCAATTAAGGTAAAATGTAAAGGATTGATATTTAGAGACTCAGCTAAGTTGTAAACAGCTGAGCTTATCAACGTTATATCACCTCGATTCGGATGGGTAACAAGTTGGAGGATCCCGTAATGACAAGCTCGAGTAACACTAGTTCTTTAAAAGATGCTGCAGAGATAAAATTGAGTAACCGCTCAATCTCTGGCAAAAAAGTCGCTAACCTGAGAAGGGAAGGCATTATGCCTGTACATTTGTATGGAGGCGATAGTGGCCCACTATCTCTGCAAGGAGATTCTGCCGAAATAAACAAGCTACTTCCTCGTGTTGGTTTAAACATACCAGTCTCTGTAGTAGTCGAGGGTGGTGGGGCAGGTGAAATTTGCTTTGTCAGAGAAGTTCAGCGTCATCCTTTAACCCAAGACATCCTACACGTGGACTTTTTGCGCGTTGACGTGAAGTCTAAAATCACCGCAAGCGTACCAATAGAAGTAATCGGAGATTCTCCTGCGGTAAGACTATTAGGGGGCACCTTAATCCAAAACATGCAATCAATAAATGTTGAAGCGTTGCCTTTAAACGTGCCTGAAAAAATCACTGTAGATATTACCTCAATTGAAGATTTTGAAACCGCAATACACATATCTGATATATCCGTGGAAGGTGATATAAGTATCACTAATCCTTCAGATGCACTGGTAGCAAGGGTTGCTCCACCGCGAATTGAACTAGAACCAGTATCTGATGAAGTTCCTGAAGATGCTGAAGGCGAAGTTGAAGGTGAGCAAGACGGTGAAACCGATAGCGAGCAACAAGAAGCACAGGAAGATTAATAACTAATAATGGTTCAAAGAATAAAGAGACGTACTGCAGAATGGTGGGGTGATTCAGGGAAAGAATCCAACAGGCCAAACATCGTCTCTATGATAAAAAACAATACTTTGGATACTAGGTTAGCAGCGATGATCTGGTTGTTATTCGAAAAAGGTTCATCAGTTATCTTTGCTTCAGAGGAGAAGGCTGCTGGCAAAACGAGCATGTTATCTGCCTTCATTGATTTTATTCCACCTAGTTACCAAAAATCTTATGTATACGGACCAAAATTCGAGAAGCCGGAACAAGAAGATGGTTTATTAAAAACCTACGCCTTAATACCTGGTATAAGTGAATCAGGAGAAGCAAACCTGTGGGATACTGATGTAGCCAAAATGCTGAAATGGTCAAGCGATGGTGACTCATTCGGCACAACGATGTATGCCGGCTCGCCTGAAGGTGTAATAAGAGCTTTTAGTGAAAAACCCCTAAAAGTACCAAGTAAAACTATAGGTACAATTGGAGCAATTGTAATTGTTGATGCAATTAGTACGGGAGGAAGAAGCGTTTCTAGAAGAGTGAGAGAGTTTGCCTTAGTTGTGCCTGAAAAATCAGGCAAACCCAAACTAATAACACTAGTGGGCTGGGAGCCTGATCTGGATCAATACATATTCATGGATAGCCAGTCTGCTATATCAAATTTATCGAAGCATCTAAAATTAAATCCAGGTGAATTAGAAGCTGAAATAAATCGCCTGAGAAGAAGGCTAGAGGCATGGATAACTATTGGCACATCTACCACAAGTGAAGTTAGAAAAGCCGTTAATCAGTACTACATAAACCAATAACTAAATCTGATTCAGTTTCACCATGTTAATTATCAGATAAACATCACACTTTCTAAATAAACTTTTTAAATGTTGTATTTATAACCGGTAATGCCCAATCAATGTCTTCTTCCGTTATGCCGTAATGGGTAACAAAGCGCCATCCCTCATCTAAAATCAACCCTCTTACACCGTTATTTTCTAATTCATTCAATAGCTTGGGTTGATCTCCTGAATTGACATTAAAATAAACCTGATTTGTTTCCACGTCCTCAGGATTCAAGGTTACTCCGGGAATCTGAGCTAAACCAACTGCTAATTTACTAGCGTTGTGATGGTCTTCAACAAGCCTGTCTACCATTTCGTTTAATGCCACAACACCGGCTGCAGCCATCACTCCGGCTTGTCTCAATCCGCCTCCTAACGATTTTTTTATCAACCTTGCTCGATCAATATCCTCCTGCTTACCACAAAGCATGGATCCAAACGGGGCGGCAAGCCCTTTGGAAAGACAAAACGTGACCGTATCCACAGTCTCAACAAGATCAGATAAAGATGTATCCAGCGCAACTGTGGCATTGAAAATTCGAGCTCCGTCAATATGAACTGGGACTTCATGATCATGAGCTAACTGAGAAACTTTTAAAATATCTGATTTTGTTAGCACCCGACCTCCAGTAGATCCATGAGTATTCTCTATCTCAACTAAACCGGTTTTCGGTTGTGGTTCATCTTTAGGATTCAGTAGTTCAAAGACCTGATCAAGGTCTATCATTCCTCGTTCATCACTATCTACCAGTCTAAAAATCACTCCTCCGTGGGCTGATGCTCCGCCCATTTCACCAATGTAGCAATGAGCACGATGACCAACAATCATTTGATCTCCTCTCTGACAATTGATAAGAGCTCCAAGCAAATTGCCCATTGTTCCACTACTTACTAATAATCCAGCCTCTTTTCCGGAAAGTTCGGCAGAAAGCTCTTCTATTTTATTTATATTCGGATCATCACCATATGCCTCGTCTCCAAGCTCTGCTTCAGACATCGCTTTACGCATATTGTGTGTTGGTAAAGTAACCGTATCGCTTCTTAAATCCACAATTCTTTTATTATTTGTCATTTAATTAAGTTCCCTCAAAATCCATATTAATTAAAATTTTAGCATTGACTCTGTTAAAATCGATTACCAGGTAAGCGATCTGCTTGCCCTTTTGGCGTTTAAATTGAAAATTGCGGTGTTAAATGAGACCAAAAACCCTTGGATCTTTGTTAGACGGTATCGTCGAATACAAACGATTTATTGATCAATTACAATTGAGGACTCCTAAACTTACGTTGCAGTCCGTAAGCGAAAGCATCCCATTTACTTTGGCGAATCTAGCAATAGACCTGCAGCGCCCAATGCTAATTTTGACTCCGAAACAAGATCAAGCACAGGAAATACAAGAGCAAATGCAATATTGGGGTGCGGTTAACGTATTACTGTTTAATGAAACAGAAGCCTTGCCATTCGAAAGAGTGCCACCCGATTTAGAAATAGGATACCAAAGGATTTCCGTGCTAGATAAATTGAAAAGCAATATAGAAGACCATGTGATCGTTAGCTCTGCTGCATCCGTCATGCAAAAAACTGCTCTACCTGACGACTTCGGGGGCTCTACAATCACACTAAACCGCGGCGAGTCACACGAATTTCGATCTCTATTAGATTTATGGATTTCAAATGGATACACAGTTGAAACCATCGTAGAGCATCCAGGTGAGGTCAGTTATCGTGGTGGGATAATTGACATCTTTCCACCAAGCTCAAAAATGCCATTTCGAATTGAACTTATGGGTGACAATATCGATACAATTCGTACGTTTAACCCTTTATCGCAAAGGTCTATTGAACAAATTGGTTCTTGCAATATAAGTCCCGCAACAGAATTTCTTCCTATAAACCACCTTACAGGCGCTCTCGAAAACATGATATGTAATCCACATATCTCAGAGAATGAAAAAAATCGCATAAAAAAAGATTTGGATCTTGTACATAATAACCAAACCGAGCAATTGGTTGAGATTTTAAATTTATATGGGGGATTTTTAAATCATGGATCTTTATTTGATTATCTTAAAGGAAATTTCTTGGTTGTAATATGTGATCCCGTTGCATTCAATAACACAGTTAACAAGTTTGATGAAAGAATAAGCGACATTCGACTCAAGAAACAATCCCGTCGCCAAATACCGGATGGGTTCCCGTCATCTCACCTTTCCCCCAGAGAACTTAATAATAAGCTAAAACTTTTTGATGAAAAAGTTGACATTGTGCCATGGGGCACATCTAAAAAGGAAATTCAGACTCATTTGCAAATGCCCTTCACAACCAGTGAGAGCTTTTATGGAAAACTGGACCTTGCTGCAAAGAGAATCTCGGCATTATCAACGTCAGGTTCAATTGTTGCCATAGTAACTAATCAGTCAAAAAGGATTAAAGAAATTTTCAAGGAACATAACATCAAACTTTCCAGTCCATCGATTTCTAAATCTAAACCAAAGCCCGGAAACGTCATTGTTATGAAAGCATCTGAGACGTGCGATATAAATGGATTCTCAATCAAATCTCAAGATCTCTCCTTAGAATTATTTAGCGACACAGAAATTTTTGGAAACGCAAAAATTCGGAGTGCAAAACTAAGACGAGCGAAAAGAACTCGCAAATCGGTGATGAAAGGGCTGCAGCCTGGAGATTATTTAGTACATGTGGATCATGGGATAGCCAAATTCACTGGCACTCATATAGATCCAAAAAATCAAAACGAATATTTAATCCTGAAATACGCCTTGGAAGATAAACTTTATGTCCCTATGGAGAGTTTAGAGAGAGTCAGTCCGTACATTGCTCCGTTTGGCAGAACACCTCATTTATCAAGACTTGGGTCACAAACATGGAATAATACTAAAGAGAAAGCAGCTGAAGCCACAAAAGAATTAGCTGGGGAGCTACTGAATATTTATGCAACTAGGAATACTGTTACTGGTTACAAATTCTCCAATGACTCTATCTGGCAGAACCAACTAGAAGAATCCTTCCCTCATAAAGAGACAGATGACCAAATAGATGCATTATCAGCAATTAAGATGGATATGGAAAGTGAAAAACCAATGGACAGGTTGATATGCGGCGATGTTGGCTACGGGAAGACAGAAATTGCTATCAGAGCAGCTTTTAAGACAGTTATGGAAGGAAAACAGGTCGCATTACTAGCTCCAACCACAGTGTTAGTTCAACAGCATTATTCCACTTTTTCAGAGAGACTTTCTGCCTATCCAATTAATATTGAATCCTTGAGTCGATTTAGAAAACAAAAAGAGCAAAAGCAGGTAATAAATAACTTAGTTAAAGGAAAAGTTGATATATGTATCGGCACCCATATGTTGATTCAACCTAACGTGGAATTCTCAGATTTAGGATTGCTAATAATCGACGAGGAACAAAGATTTGGGGTTTCTCAAAAAGAGCGGATGAAAAAAATAAGAGCCGAAGTCGATGTAATAACATTAACTGCGACACCAATTCCTCGAACTTTACAGATGTCAATGGCTGGCATTAAAGATATCAGCATGATCATGACGCCTCCTGAGGAACGAATACCTATCAAAACATACGTTACCGAGCAATCAGATGAGCTTATACGAGATGCCATCATTAGAGAGCTAGATAGAGACGGTCAAGTTTATTTTGTTCACAACCGCGTGAAAGACATCCATGCAATCGCTAAAAAAATAACTAATATTGTTCCTGAAGCAAAAATAGCAATAGGCCACGGCCAACTAAATGAAACGGAGCTTGAGAAAACAATGTTAGATTTTGCCGACGGTAAGATCGATGTACTTGTCTGCACAACGATAATTGAATCCGGATTAGATATCCAAAATGCCAATACGATGATTATTAATAGGGCTGATACATTCGGCCTCGCTCAGCTATACCAGCTTCGAGGCAGAATTGGTCGTGGACCAAAAAGAAGTTATGCATACTTTTTAGTACCAAACAATGTCCCAGTTAATGAAGTAGCTAGTAAAAGACTTAAAACAATGTTAGCTGCTACTGATTTAGGAGCCGGGTTTCAAATAGCAATGGCGGACTTAGAAATTAGGGGGGCAGGAAACATTTTAGGTGGACAACAGAGCGGGCATATACATGCAATTGGTTATGACCTGTATTCCAAAATGCTTTCAGAGGCTACAGAGCAACTTAGGGCTGAAAATATAAAGGGGCATACTAAAACCGTCAATAAAGACCTCACCTCTATTAACTTAGACATTCCGGCAAATATTCCTTCAGATTATATTTCAGACCTTCACTTACGAATCGATATCTATACACAAATAATACAAGCCTATGACGAAAACTCCTTGAAAGAAATCGAGCAAATGATGATAGATAGGTTTGGAAATGTGCCTATGCAATTAGAAAATCTTTTATCAATTTCTAAATTAAAACTTATCTCGACTCGCATTGGTATACGCTCAATATTCAAAAGAGAAAACATGATAGTTATGCGAATGAGTTATGACTTGAAAGATATGAGGATTGCTCTACAAAAACGAGTTAATGACCAGGTACAAATTGGTAATCGCGAAATCAGGCAACAAATCACTGAAAACAGTAAAGAACCGATGCAGGATGTTTTCAACTTAGTGCATTTAATAGATAAATTCCAGAATGATATGGTGAACTATCTGGAAGGAATCAAACATTCCATCGAATAGTTGATATCTTAAATCACTTGTCTAAATTTTGTTTATTAACTCAGGTAACTGAAATAAGCTAGTTATTCTTGGCCCGTCGTCAAAAGTTTCATGCAGCGAATATCTGTCAATAAGCACGTACTTACTTCCGACTCGTTTTGCTCCATTTATATCTGACAAAATTTGGTCTCCAACGTGAATATTTTCATCAGGTTCGCATTTGGCTTTATTGAACGCCATCTCAAATATACGTTTGTCTGGTTTTTCCGCATTCGCTTCCAACGATGTTATTGCAAAATCTATGTGACCTGTTAGCTCTAGCTTATCTAAAATTTCCGGACCAGTTGTATTCATGTTTGTTATTACGACTAACAAAAACCCCTGTGCCTTTAGTATTTTTAATGTATGCCTTACATCATCAAACACAGTAAGCTTATAAGGTATCTTTTGTGTTTCTCGCCAAACATCTAAACATTTTTCTAACCGGATATCAGGATCTGTCTCGGAAAGTATCAATTTTTCATATTCTGCGAAAAAGCTTAGCTTTTCATTATGGTCCATTGACCTAATCGGATTAGTAGCATTTTGTTTCGACATAAATTCGTCGGCCTTAAAATAACCTCTAAGAACATGATCTTCAGTCAAATGCAAACCGAATTTTGCTGCTGCTTGCGACTGAATCTCATATCTACTTGGTGTGAAACCAGCTAATGTTCCGTATAAATCAAAGGTTATTGCCTTGATCATCAAATTGCGTGCTATCCTTTTATCATTAATTAATATTTTATAGGTTAATCGAAATGGAAATTAAATCAGGAAAATTACCTGCTCCATTATTACAAAAGCTACTAAGCAAAATTAAACATGTAGACCCAAGGGTTATACTTGGTCCTAAATTAGGTGAGGACGCCGCTTTAATCGAGTTCGGAAACAAGATATTAGCTGCAAAAACTGATCCTATTACATTTGCCACAGATCTGATTGGTTGGTACCTTGTCCAAGTTAATACAAATGACCTAGCTGTGGTCGGAGCAACTCCCCGTTGGATGCTCGTAACCCTATTATTACCAGAAGGAACCAATGAGGAACAAATAACTTCTATTTTTAATGACCTAACTAAAGCAGCTGAAAGCCAAAATATTGTCTTGATAGGAGGTCATACTGAAGTTACTTCTGGACTCAATAGATCTATTGCAGTAGGAACTCTGTTAGGAGAATTAGACTCTAAAAATATCATTATGACTGCTGGCATCAAAGATGGGGATGCGATAATACTAACAAAAGGTATAGCTATCGAAGGTACATCTCTATTATGCAGAGAAGCTGAAACTGAATTACTTAAATTAGGCGTTAATCCAGATATTATAAATACTGGAAAGGGAATGCTTTTTGAACCGGGAATAAGCGTGAGGGCAGATGCTGAACTCGCTAGAAAAACTGTTAAAGTGAACGCTATGCATGACCCGACTGAAGGCGGAATAGCGACTGGCCTTCAAGAAATGGCTTCAGCTTCAGGTTTAGGTTTGAATATAGAAACTTCGGAAATAGTCATTTTTGAAGAATCGAAAATTGTATGCGATGCGCTTGAGTTAAACCCACTTGGTTTAATTTCATCTGGCGCTTTGTTACTGGCAACTAACTCCGATAATGCATCTAAATTAATATCTGCTTTTCGAGACAACAACATTGTTGCCAATATCATTGGTACAGCCACAAAACAACATAAAGATGTTAATGTTCTTAAAGATGGTGTAATGAGTGTTATGGAGTCTTTTGATCGTGATGAACTGGCACGTTATTTCGACCAATAATACGAGTTTCGTTAATAATACGAGTTTGATCAATAATAGTGGTTATCAATCTAGAAATAAAAACGTTAAAATATTAATATAAGATTAACCTACTAATCACAACATTTTCTCGGTTAGTTATGTGGTTAAAACCCTTAATATAGGTGGTTTTCTTGCCCGAAGGGTACGATGTAAACTGGATAGTTGTTATTATGCTGCCCATAATGGGCGCTTTATTAATTGGAGCACTATTCTGTGTATCAAAATTTATAGCTCCTAAGCGTTTTTCAAAAGTCAAAGATGAACCCTATGAATGCGGCATACCTCCCGAGCCATTTAGATGGTCTCAAATTAGAATTCGATATTATATTTTTGCCATTCTATTTATAATCTTCGATATAGAAGCAGTATTTTTGTTCCCATGGGCCATAATATATCTAAAATCCGGATCAATGATTTTCTATGAAATGCTGATATTTATTGGGATTCTATTTTTTGGCATTATCTACAGTTGGCGCAAAGGAGTATTGCAATGGAGATAAACCAAGACAAATATGCAAACCTAACCACCGGTTATGATAATGCCGCCACAGAAAATGGAAACATAACTGCCGAAAGTGTATTTGAGCAAGTATTACCAAATGTGGTTGCTGCAAAGTCTAATGAACTATTTGCACTGGCCAGAAAATCATCTTTGTGGACATTGTCATTTGGGCTTGCATGTTGCGCAATAGAAATGATGTCCGCCCATATGTCTCATCATGATATTGACCGCTTCGGTATAGTGACTTGGCCATCTCCTCGGCAATCTGATGTCATGATCGTAGCAGGAACTGTGGTGAAAAAGATGGCAGACCCAATAAAACGCCTATATGAACAAATGCCTGATCCTAAATGGGTGATTGCAATGGGGGCATGTGCAACTAATGGTGGCCCCTACTACAGGTCCTATTCTGTGGTCATGGGAGTTGATCATTTAATACCGGTGGATGTTTATGTACCCGGATGTCCCCCAAGGCCAGAAGCACTAATGTACGGCATAATGGAGTTACAAGACAAAATTTCTTTAGACGCTAAAAACCGCGACAATTTAATAAATAAAAAGCAGCCTGACAATGAAAAATGAATCTAGATTAGATATATTGAACGCCCTTCACTGCATACCTTTGCCATAACAATGAAAGGCCAAGCGAATGAAAACATCGCACTAAGCGAAGCAACTCTAAAGCTTTCAGAACTTCTGCCTTCTATTTTGAATGAACCGAAAGTCGAATATGGAACCAAAATTGATGAATTGGTTTTAAAAGCGCCCAAAGAACTTATACAGACAATATGTAAAACCCTACAAATAAATAATGATCTATTCTTTGACTACCTAAGATGTCTTTCTGTCGTCGATTATGAAGACTTTCTTGAAATTAATTATCATCTTTTCTCATATACCAAACGACATAAAATGGTGTTAAAGTGCGAACTTAGTCCGAATCAGCCTTCTATATCATCGGTTTCCAATATTTGGAAAGCAGCTAATTGGTTTGAAAGAGAAGCTCATGATCTTTTTGGAGTCGTATTTGAAGAGCATCCAAGTTTAGATAGATTGCTTTTACCGGATGATTTTGACGGCAACCCTGGTTTAAAGTCATATCCTCTACACGAATACAAGGAGTGGTGATCCATCAATTGCAAACAGAAATAAGTTTTTTAAAGACTAAAATGACAATTGGAATTATAAATAACTTTGGAAATTAATAAAAAAGTTAATGAATCAGGGTCGATGGTAGATATGTTAATCAACATGGGCCCCCAACACCCAAGCACTCATGGTGTATTTCGTCTAGTCTTACAGTTAGATGGTGAATTGATTGTTGATGCTGAACCCCATATTGGTTATCTGCATCGTGGCTCGGAAAAATTATGCGAGTCAGAAAGTTACTCACAAGTGGTAACCCTGTTTGACAGACTAGATTATGTTGCTAACTTAAATAGCGAATTGGCATTCTGTATGGCCGCAGAAAAATTACTGGAATTGGAGATCCCAGATCGTGCTTGGTATATCAGAACAATTCTATGTGAACTAAACCGCATAGCCAGCCATATGTTATTTTATGGAGTTTATGGGCTAGATGCAGGCGCTATGACTCCCGTGCTATACGGATTTAGAGAAAGGGAAAGGATTCAATCTCTATTTGAACAAGTTACTGGCGCAAGAATGATGCATAACTACATTAGGATAGGAGGCGTAAAAGAAGATTTGCCTCCTGAATTTGAAGATAAATTGTATTCCGTTGTTAATGAATTAGATAGAGCGATTGAAGAATGTGATGAATTGTTAACCCAAAACGAAACATTTTTAGCTAGAACTAAAAATGTCAGCTGTTTATCTATAGAAGATGCTGTCAATTTTGGTGTGACGGGTCCTATTTTAAGATCAACTGGGCTAATTGAAGACGTGAGAATATCTGAGCCATACGGGATATATGATAGATTTGATTTTGGAATACCTATTGGCAGCACAGGTGACTGTTGGGATCGATATTACGTACGTATGCAGGAAATGCGAGAATCTTTATCCATTGTTAAACAGGCGATGAAACAGATGGAGCCTGGCGAAGTTCAAGCTAAAATGAGAAGAATAGTCAGGCCACCAGAAGGAGAATGTTTTGTCAGAACTGAATCCCCTCGAGGCGATTTAGGAGTCTTTCTAGTAAGTGATGGTAGCCAAAACCCCTATAGAGTTAAAGTGAGAGCTCCATCTTTTGCAAACTTGCAAGCTATAAAACATATGTTAGAGGGTGTTTATGTTGCAGATGCAGTAGTGATTTTAGGCTCATTAGACATCGTATTAGGAGAAGTTGACCGATGACCTGGGCGAATCTAGGCTTCTATGTTCTCGGGGCTATTGGGTTAATCATATTCTTATCATTAACTGTGATGGTTCTAACTTGGATTGAGCGTAAATTTCTAGCTCGTATACAGCAAAGAATGGGGCCCATGAGAGTAGGCCCTCACGGCCTGTTGCAACCCATTGCAGACGTAATAAAATTAATCAGCAAAGAAGATATTCTTCCCAGCTGGGCTGATAAGCCAATATATTGGATTGCTCCGCTAGCAATTTTTGTCCCTGCAATAGCAATATGGGTAACAATTCCCTTCTCAGAATCTCTGGTGCTGCAAAATTTAGACTTGGGCCTGTTTTATATAGCAGCAATATCTGTATTATCTGTATTAGGTTTGGTAATGGCAGGCTGGGGATCAGCAAATAAGTATTCGATGTTAGGTGGACTCAGGGCTGTTGGACAATTGATCAGTTATGAAATTCCATTTATTATGGCAATACTTGGCGTCGCCATGTTAAGTCAGTCATTGAGTCTCATAGATATAATAAATGACCAATCAAAAATAGCGAATATAATTGTGCAGCCAATAGGGTTCTTGATTTTTCTTGCTGCTGGTCTCGCCGAATTGGGACGAACCCCATTTGATATACATCATGCAGAATCTGAAGTGGTTGGAGGTCCTTTTGTTGAATATAGCGGAGCACATTGGGCAATCATCCAACTTGCTGAATATGTAAATACATTCGCTATTGCAGCTTTAATAGCAGTCATGTTTCTGGGTGGATGGAGTTGGCCTTCTATGCCATTTAATGGAATCCCCCATCATTTACTGTCTGTAATATGGTTCTTGGTAAAAATATATGCAGTGATCTTACTAATATTTTGGATCAGAGGAACCTATCCTAGGCTAAGAATAGATCAACTAATGTCATTTGGGTGGAAAGTTTTAGTTCCAGTATCATTTATTAATATAGTTTTTACAGGGTTCGTCCGTTTCTACAACCTTCATTGGTCAATACTGACGATTGTATCTTTGATCACCATTGGAATTATCTTTTATCTAATATATAAAGCACCGCAGCAATCTCGTGAAACAAATTCTATAAGAATTGTGGCCGCAAAAGATGCAGTCAACAACCCACCAGAAAACTATGGAGACGTAAATGTTAGGTAGTATCAAAGGACTAAAAGTTACCTTAGCAACTATGATGCGCAAACCGGTCACAGCACAATACCCAATTCCTTCTAAGCGATTGGATATAGAAAAACGTTTCATGGGTTTTCCTGCATTACTATGGGATGACTCTAATAGCGAACCTTACTGCACCGGCTGTATGGTTTGTGTACGGGAATGTCCTACTCAGTGTATGAGCGCCACCATGACAGATAACGATAAGTTTTCTGAAGAAAAATCGACTAGAAAAAAAATTATTGAGTCGTTCGAAATTAACCTTTCTAGATGTATAGTTTGCGGTATTTGTGTGGATGTGTGTAATTTTGATGCAATTGAAATGAGCCATGAACACGAGTTAAGTAAATTCCAACGCAATGCCAATCGAGCTAACCTGGAATCTTTACTAGATATGGGCAAAGCATTTCAGGCAAAAATCGGTTGGAAGCCTGTTCAAGTAAAAAACATAGGAGATCCGGTTCTTAGAGAAAAACTTCAAGCTGAAGCTAAAGCTAAATTAGATGCAAAAATGGAGGATTCATCCTGATGACTTCATTGGTGATTTTCTATTTGGCTAGTTGCGTTGTAATCGGTGGCGGATTAACCGTTGTATTGTCCAGAAATATTGTTTATGCAGCTTTTGGACTTATTGCGTCACTATCTGGCGTTGCTGGAATATTTATCCTTTCTTTTGCCCCATTTCTTGCATTGGTTCAAATCTTAATATACGGCGGAGCAATAGTAATTGTGATTATATTTGCTTTGATGTTAACCAAACTTGAAGATTTTCGAACACTTTCAGATCACAAACATTGGCCAATAGCTCTTGTCTCTTCATTATTGACCATGGGAATAATAATCGCTGCTGCTTTGTACACGCCAACAAACCTAGTGTCTCGACGCGGAGTAGATCTTTCTAAACTTGCAGACGAACTTTTTTCAAAGTGGGCCATTCCTTTTGAAATGGCTTCCTTAGTTTTATTAATTGCCCTGATGGGTGGAGTAATAATGGTTCGTAAAACAGATTCGAAGGACGATAAATGATCGAATTAACACATTTTCAAGTACTTAGCGGAGTACTTTTTGCTATAGGGCTATATGGTGTTCTTGCCCGCAGAAATGCGATCTTAGTATTGATGTCAATTGAATTAATGTTAAACGCTGTAAATATTAACTTAATCGGCTATTCAATCTTCATGAACGCAAGTGAATCTCACAGAGCTCTGGGGCATGTATTAATTATATTTGTTATCACTATTGCGGCTGCAGAGTTAGCTTTAGCCATAGCAATAATATTGAGACTATATCGTAACAAATCATCTATAAATACGGATGATATTAATATTATGAAATGGTGATGGGGATAAGGAGATTTCAGATTAATAAAATAATCGTGAATTCAAATCTTAGTAATAATTTAAAAGGTAGTAATGGACTCAAGTAACACAATTGGATTACACGCTGCGTGGATAATACCTCTACTAAGTGCAATTGCATTCTTAATCATAGTATTTTCTATGCGAATAGTTGGTTTTTTCTATTCGGACAGAAAAAAGCTCGCCATGTTGGCACCGATATTTTCTATTACTGCTATCTTGACCGGATTCATTTTATTTTGGCTAGTACTTTTAGATGTGCTTAATTTCGGCGGCGGTTCTATTTCGATGAATTGGTTAGTAGTAGGCCTAACTGAAATTCGCTGGGGAATATTTGTAGATAAGATTTCCGTTGCCATGCTTGGCCTTGTTACATTTATTTCCCTATTAGTACAAGTTTATTCTATCGTATATATGAAGGGTGACCGACATTTCGAATGGTATTTCGCAATACATGCACTTTTTGTAGCTGCAATGCTAACACTCATATTAGCTGACAACTTATTATTTCTATACTTTGCTTGGGAATTAGTGGGCCTTGGATCGTATCTATTGATTGGATTCTGGTGGGAAAAACGTTCAGCAGCTGAAGCGGCTAAAAAGGCTTTCATAACTACCAGAATCGGTGACGTTTGCTTGCTTATTGGCATAATTCTTTTATTTAAAGCAACAGGCACTTTTAATATATCAACAATTTTTCATATAGCTGAGTCTGGCGGAATTAGTGATTCAATATTAAATAGCTCTATCTTATTAATTTTTATCGGAGCGATGGGTAAATCAGCACAATTCCCTTTTCATGTATGGCTACCAGACGCCATGGAAGGGCCTACTCCGGTATCCGCATTAATTCACGCTGCCACTATGGTTGCAGCTGGAGTATATTTGGTAGCTAGGATGATGCCAATTTTTGAACTTGCTCCGGAAATAATGCTCATAGTAATGATAATAGGTCTAATCACTTTTATTTTTGCAGGATCAATGGCTTTAGTAATGAGTGACATTAAAAGAGTTCTAGCTTACTCAACTATAAGTCATTTAGGATTAATGATGTTATGTTTGGGAGTCGGAGGAGTAGCAGCTGCAATATTTCACCTCATTGTGCACGGTATCGCTAAAGCCTTATTGTTCCTTGGTGCGGGTTCTGTAATGCACTCTACAGCTAATGAAACAAATATTTGGAAAATGGGTGGACTAAGGCATCGTATGCCAATTACAGCCATAACATTCTTTATTGGAGCAGCATCTCTGGCCGGTTTGCCACCACTAGCCGGATTTTTTTCCAAAGACGAGCTACTATTATCTGTCCTTCATGATGGTCAATATATAGTTTTGGCAATCACTCTTTTAGGTGTGTTTTTGAGTGCTTTATATATGGCAAGAATTGCTATAGTCCCATTCTTAGGTTCGACTCCAAAACATTTAGCTAAGAGCCATGAAAGTAGTGTGATAATGTGGGTGCCCCTAGTCATATTAGCAATTCTTTCTGCCGGAGTCGGCTTTTTGATATTGCCACTAAGTTCAACTTATCCCGGTTGGGCTGAATTCATTGATCCTGCACATCACTTTGAACTTAAACCATGGCTAATGATCTTATCAATAATCTTAGCATTAGCTGCTTTAATTTTAGGATGGTCTGTTTATTTAAGAAAATCAGTTTCAGCAAAACAAATTAGTCAGTTTGCTCCTTATCTTTATAAAACGATCCTAAATAAATATTATGTCGATGATTTTTATCAATTGGTTATCGATAAATGCATATTGGCTTTCGGAGGTTTAGTTGCGCTATTTGATCGCGTCATAATTAACGATAAAGCAGTTGATGGCTCAGCAATATCTGTATATATGTCAGCTCTTAAGACTCGCGTTTTACAGACTGGTTATCTTTTTACTTATGGTGCCGCTATGGTTTTAGGAGCATGCGGACTAGCTATATTATGGTGGATATTACTTGATTGATATATTTCTAATGGCTAATAATTTATGAATACATTTGAATCTTGGCTGTTGTTTATAATAATTATGATTCCTCTAATTGGGGCGGCATTGTTTATACTTATGCCAAAAGACCAAAAAGATTTGATTCAATGGTTGGCTACTGTTCTTGGTCTTATAACAATGGTTCTTTCCATATACTCTTTTGCAGCCTACAGCCATAATGACGGAGGATTTCAATTTGCAAATAGTTGGATTTGGCTCGAGCTTCCAGCTAATCCTATAATTGGACAACAGGCTATTCAGCTAAGCTTGGGAATAGACGGAATATCTGCCCCAATGATAATGCTGACTGGAATTGTCATGTTCACAGGCATTCTTGCTTCTAAATCTATATCTGATAGGCCTAAGGAATTTTTTGTACTCTTTTTTCTATTAATTTCTGGAGTCTTTGGCGTATTTGCTTCATTGGATCTATTTTTCTTGTTCTTTTTCTATGAACTTAGTGTGTTACCAATGTACCTCCTAATCGGAATATGGGGAAGCAGCACCGATTTTAAAACATTTATTCGCACTAAAGAATATGGCGCAATGAAGTTAATGCTTTATCTAGTTGCAGGTAGCGTTTTAATATGGATATCTATATTAGCTATATTTGCTGAAGCTGGATTGGGAACATTCATGATCCCTGCTTTAGCAGGAATAGATTTTACAACTACCTTCCAATTGATAATTTTCCCTCTAGTTGCACTAGGATTTGGTATTTTGGCTGGATTATGGCCATTTCATACATGGTCCCCAGATGGACACGTAGCAGCACCGACTGCAGTGAGCATGGTTCATGCTGGTGTATTAATGAAACTAGGCGCCTATGGAATTATTCGAGTCGGAATGTTCCTTTTACCTGAGGGGGCAGAGCAGTGGGCGCCAGTTCTATTAGGACTAGGCACCGTTAATGTTATTTATGGGGCATTATCCGCACTCGGACAGAGAGATTTGAAATATGTAATTGGTTATTCATCGGTTAGCCATATGGGGTACGTTCTCATGGGCATAGCAACTCTAAATGTCATAGGTCTATCTGGAGCAGTATTACAGATGTTTTCTCATGGAATTATGACAGCACTATTTTTCGTAGTGGTTGGTGTGATTTATGAACGAACTCATACTCGTGATATTGGTGTTTTAGAAGGAATAGCTAAAAAGATGGGCTGGGTGTCTGTTCTATTTGTAATCGCCGGTTTAACTTCCTTAGGACTACCTGGACTCTCTGGGTTTGTAGCTGAGTTATTGGTGTTTATTGGATTATTCCAAACATATCCAATTCTCGGTATGTTGGGAATAATCGGAGCAGGAATTACCGCTATATATATATTACGCCTCGTTGCAAAAGTGTTCTTTGGAAAACTAAATGAAGATATATGGAATAATTTGCTCGATAGCAAGTTCTCCAAACAACCGGATTCTAATTATTGGGAGCGGACTTCCTCTGTAGTTTTGGCAATTACAATCTTAGTAGTTGGTTTATTCCCCTTCCCTTTCATAGAAGTAATTGATACCGGGGTGAACGAAATCTTGGAAGCTATGGCAGGATCATTATGAACAACTTAACCTTACTACTGCCAGAAGTTCTTGTTGTAATACTTGGGTTTGGTATCCTAACTATCGATTTCTTTATTCCTAAAGACAGAAGATGGTTGCTGCCATATCTTGCGATTTTAGCCTTAACGGGTATATTCATTTTCAATCTAGTATTTTTGTGGGGTAAATCCGATGAGCTTTACGGCGGCATTCTTAGAATTGATGGATATTCTCTATTTTTCAAGTCGGCTTTCCTGATTTTGGGTGCCGCGCTTATCGCATCATCTGTTGACTATGTAAACAAAAATTTATCCAATCCCGGTGAGTATTATTCAATATTAATATTCACTGTTTTGGCAATGATGTTGTTATCATCATCCGGAGAGCTCTTAACAGCGTATATTGCCGTAGAAACTTTAAGTTTTGGGCTGTACGTTTTGGTTGCGTTTGATCGATATAACATTAAATCTAATGAGGCTGGGACAAAATACATAATTCTTGGAGCTTTATCATCCGCAATATTGCTGTTTGGTATTAGCCAGATCTATGGTTTATTAGGAACAACTCAGTTTAATGAAATGGCAGAGGTTTTAAGAAGTAACAATTCAATTAATCCCGGATTATTAATTGGGTTTTTATTTCTGATTGCCGGGCTGGGCTTTAAGGTAGCTTCAGTTCCATTTCATATGTGGGCGCCAGATGTGTATGAAGGTGCTCCAACCCCAATCACAGCACATCTTGCTGTAGGTTCTAAGGCGGCTGTATTTGCTTTAATCATCCGTTTCTTTGTAACTGGCATGATGCCTTTAATGATAGACCTTCAAATCATCCTTGTTATCATCGCTGCTCTTACAATGACTATAGGGAATCTTATGGCATTGGTGCAGACAAATATTAAGCGTCTGTTAGCGTATTCATCAATAGGGCATGCAGGTTATTTGCTTCTAGGTTTATCAGCACTAATAAGTGTCAATCAGGAAGGAGGTATAGCTCTTGCATTTATTTCAAACACCAATTTAGTGGTAAATGGAATTATTCTACACACCATAGCTTATGGAATATCAAATTTGGCCGCATTTTTATCCATTTCTATAATTTATAAAAAGACAGGGTATGAAAATGTTGAGGACTTAGCAGGAGTCAGCAAAGCTTCCCCATTTTTATCTATGGTTTTTGCTGCTTCCGTTTTTTCATTAGCAGGATTACCGATATTCGCGGGATTTATTAGCAAATTCTATCTTTTTACAGCGGCTTCGGTACAAGGGCTTATTTGGCTAGTAGCAATTGCTATTTTCACCAGCCTCATGTCTCTCTATTACTATCTAAAAGTATTAAAATATATGTATATAGAAAAACCTGAGACAAATAAGAAAATAAACCTATCGCCAACAGCGATTACAGTACTATCTATTTTATTCATCGGAATGATATTTATTGGTGTATATCCGTCACCTTTAATGGATGCGATTCAGCACGCTACAGATGCACTGACTATGTTGAATTAGTCTGGTCTTAAAGCTATAAAGTTTACTTTCTATAAAAATTAACGAAGGAATGAGTATACGATGACGTTAGATTTTGGGTCGAATGAAGAGGGATATGGCAAAGCTATGGTGGTTTTCGCACATCCCGATGATGCCGAGTGGGGATGTTCTGGTACGGCATCGAAGTTAGTCTCTGAAAAATGGGATGTTACCTATGTGGTTTGTACAGATGGATCCAAAGGAACTTCAAAACGTGAAATTAGTTCAGCGCAATTGTCTAAAATTAGACAGCAAGAGCAGATTAATGCTGGAAAAATTATTGGACTTAAAGATGTCGTATTTCTAGGTTATCCAGACGGTTACTTAGAACCGTCCCTTAGTTTAAGAAAGGACATTGCCAGAGAAATCCGTAAACATAAGCCAGGTATATTAATTTGCCCATATCCAATGAGATCTTTAGATGGACCATATCAGGGTAGTGGGCACCCAGACCATATTGCTGCAGGTGAAGCGACACTATCCGCTGTATTCCCATCGGCTAGAGACCATCTTACATTTCCAGAGCTTTTACAAGAAGGGTTTGAGCCCTGGGCAGTCAAAGAAGTGTGGATAGTTGGTCATCCCGCTCCCGATTTATTTATCGATATATCTTCTGAATTCGAGAAATCTGTATTGGCTCTTCTTGCACACAAATCACAGATGTCCATGAATGATGATGAAGTGAGACAACGTTTGATTGAATGGAAAGGTAACAAAAGCCACAATAACTCTAACTTTGGGTTCAAAGGAAGAGCACACGGAACAGGCATGAAATATGCCGAATCATTTAAACGCCTAAGATATTAGTTCTTGTCCAGCCTCAAAACTATGAAATGCTCTGATCATTAATTTTTTCAACAAAGTTTGCTATAGCTGAATGATCTAGTTCACCTTTTCCTTCATTAACCAGTGAAACTATTATTTGTTGTACTAATGATGTAATCGGCAAGGAAACACCTAGATTTGATCCAGTTAACATAGAATTACGAATATCCTTGTTATGTAACTTGATTCTAAATCCTGGATTAAATTTTCCAGATATCATCATAGGACCTTTAGCATTTAGCACATTACTGCCAGCCAAACCACCTTTTATAGCATTGAAAACTTTTTCAGGATCCAAGCCAGCTTTTTTTGCCAAAACAAAGGCTTCTCCAACAGCAGCGATGTTAGTTGCAACAATGATTTGATTAGCAAGTTTGGTCGTATTTCCCGCACCGTAATTACCACATAGGACATAACTGGATCCCAGTGCTTCAAAAACATCTTGGCTGAAATCAAATACTGCCTGTTTGCCACCAACCATAATAGCTAAAGTTCCTTCAATGGCTCCAGGTTCACCACCACTAACAGGAGCGTCCAAAAACTCTACTTCAATTGATTCGCAAGATGAAGCGATTTTCTGCGATATTGCTGGAGCAATCGAACTCATATCAATAATAATTGCACCCTTTTTTGAGCCCGACAAAACTCCCTTATCACCTAATATCACATTTTCAGAGTCTGGGCCGTCAGGCAACATTGTAATGACAGCATCCATATTCTCAGCACATTCCGCAGGGGTGTTTGTCTCTTTAGCACCCAAAGCAACTAACTCCTTAACTGGTCCGTTAGAACGACTGTGAACTTGAAGGTCAAATCCAGCTTTAATCAGGTTCTTGGCCATGGGCTTTCCCATAATGCCCAAACCAATAAATCCAATACGTTTTAAATCTGACAAAGGTTTCTCCTTGTTTGGATAATATATTTGTTGATTGTTATTCAAAAACCCAAAGAGTTTTGAAACAATCTGCTTTCTAAACTACTTAAATCTTTATTACTTGGATTATAACGGTTGACGTATCTGGTGTCTCAACCTACGATCTAAATTACTATGACTAAAGTAGCACTGGTACACTCAGTAAGCCCTGAAATATATGATGAAATTGCGCTGTATTCCCCAGAAGGCCTTACGACAATCAACATAGACCTTAAGAAAAGCCTCAATACTAACAATGCTCTGGTAAAAGATGCAGAATTTATTATGCTTTGTGGGAATGTGATACCTGATGAAATAATTAAAGCTACAGATAAGGTCCGCCTCATTCAATTGCTGTCAGCAGGTTGGGATTTCTTAAATATACCTTTAGTTCAGGAGCTTAATATACCTGTAGCTAATAACGGAGGGGCAAATTCATGGGCAGTCGCAGATCATACCTTGATGTTAATACTTTCAAGTTACCATCGTCTCATTGAAGTTGATAAAGCAACTAGAGCTGGTAAATGGGGATACCCTTTAGATGGAACTAATGTATTTGAACTGGCTAATAAAAAGGTGGGCTTGTTGGGCTTGGGAAATATTGGCCGACAGGTAGCAAAGCGTCTTTTGCCCTTTGACGCACACATACAATACTGCGATTTAATGCGTTTAAGTTCTAAGGATGAACATGCTTTGTCCATAAATTATGTTGGCTTAGAAACTTTATTTTCTACTTCGGATATTATTAGTATTCATATTCCACTAGTTGACTCAACTTACCAATTGGTGGATAAAAAGTTAATTGATTTAATGAAACCGTCTTCAATAATAGTAAACACTAGCAGAGGGTCGATTATCAACGAAAGTTATCTAATTGACACTCTGAGAAACCGCAGGATTTCGGGTGCCGCACTCGATGTTTTTGAACAAGAACCAATAGAAAAAGATAACCCCCTTCTATTAATGGAAAATGTGATTATAACTCCACATAGCGCTGGAAATAACTGGGATGCTTGGTCTAGAAGAGCTAAATTTGGTTATTCAAATATACAAAATGTGATTAATGGAGGCGAACCTTTATCATTAGTGCATCTTTAATTTATAACAAATAAAAAATGAAAGATAATCAAAGAAAATATAAATGAGCATTAAAAATAATATTCGTAAGAGGATCGAGTCAGAAGAACTTAAATTATCCCCATACGCGCAAAAAGCAGCCCATTCTTCTGGAAGACAGCGAGCTGAACTACCATGTGACCTGCGCACAGACTTCCAAAGAGACAGAGACCGCATTATTCATTCGAAAGCTTTTAGGCGGCTTAAACACAAGACTCAGGTGTTTATATCTCCTCAAGGAGACCACTATGTCACTCGCCTTACCCACACTTTGGAAGTAAGCCAAATTGCTAGGACAATTTCAAGATCATTGAATCTAAATGAGGATTTAACGGAAGCAATAGCATTAGGCCACGATCTTGGGCATACTCCATTTGGGCACATAGGTGAAGATGAGATGGATATTCTCGTGAGGGGAGATGGCGAACCCGCTAGTGGATTCAGGCATGCATGGCAAAGCCTAAGAGTGGTTGAATTAATTGAAAGGGAAGGTATGGGGCTAAATTTAACACAAGAAGTTCGCCAGGGCATTAAAAATCACTCTAAACCGAAAGGGGATTTCATGTCACCTGAAATGGTGGATGGACTATCTTTAGAAGCACAAATCGTGCGGATATCGGATGCGGTGGCTTACCTTAATCATGATCTCTTGGATGCCTTTCGAGCAGGTGTTTTACGCACGGATGATATACCTAAATCTATTTTCGAAAAATTAGGAGCTTCTCACGGCGAGAGAATTGATACGATAGTTAATGACATTGTTAAACAGTCTTGGCAAGTTTCTGGAGTGAATGAATCTAACAGTAAAAAAACTGACTTCAGTGGCCTTATAAAAATGGGCGATACGATCAGGGATATAGTTAATGAATTTAGAAACTTTATGTTCAGCAAAGTCTATTTGCCAGAAGATAAAGGAGAACAGGGTCATGCGGCAAGGGCAATTATTAGGTTGCTTTTTAATTATTACGAGGGTAACCCAGACAGTATTCCAGAACAATACACGAAAATAAATACTGGCCAAAAGCAAGCGATTGTAGATTATATAAGCGGAATGACAGACCAGTATGCTATAAATACTGCTGAGGCAATGGAGAGGGGAATAGGATCGGCATTATATAAAGGTGTTTCTTAAAACATTCTTTACTTGGTATTTTTATTTAACTAATAGGGTTTTTTCTAAGAAATGACAGTAGTTGATGACATAAAAGCTCGACTTGACATTACAGATATTGTGTCAGGATATATTGAACTTAAACAAGCTGGTAGTAATTTCAAGGCTCCCTGCCCGTTTCATGATGAAAAGACTCCTTCATTTATTGTTAGTCCCGGCCGCCAAACATGGCATTGCTTTGGAGCATGTTCCACTGGAGGTGACTTGATTTCCTTCGTGATGAAACGCGAATCCATGGAATTTGGTGAAGCATTAAGGATGCTTGCTGATAAAGCAGGGGTTTCAATGGGTACGCCAAATATTAAAACAAAATCTACTTCTATATTTGAGATAAATGAATCCGCTGCTAAATTTTTCTCGTCTGTTCTTCACTCAGAAGACGGGCAGAGCGCTCGAGATTATCTAAAATCTCGTGGAATCGACCAGTCAACTGCGCAAATATTTACCCTAGGTATGAGCCCAACACAACAAACCAGTTCAAATCTTCTTCAACATCTCAAATCAGAAGGTTTTTCAGAAGAGCAAATTCTAGAATCAAGATTGATCAATAAATATCAAGATGGCAATACCGCGGATTTCTTTAGGAATCGAATTATGTTTCCCATTAAAAATCGCAGGGGCAAAGTTGTCGGATTTGGAGCAAGATCAATTGATAACTCCGAGCCTAAATATATCAACACACCAAAAACAGATGTTTTTGACAAAAGCGGGATTCTATATGGATTAGACATTTCTCATAAATCTATAATCGCCGAACGACAAGCAGTCGTTGTTGAGGGATATATGGACGTCATCGCTGCCCATCAACATACCAATGAAAACGTAATTGCCTCAATGGGAACAGCAGTTACGGATGTGCAAATTTCACAACTAAAATCACTATGTGACACTCTTATTCTTGCACTTGATTCTGATACTGCTGGTCAGGAAGCAACATTAAGAAAGCTAGAGGAGGTTTTAATAGATTCAGCTAACAAAAACATGATGGGCTTTAATCGCCGTATTGGGCCAATTATTAAAAGAGATTCTATAGAAATCAAGATATGCCGTTTACCAGTAGGTAATGATCCGGACGACCTGATAAGAAATGATCTGGAAACATGGCAAAAACTCATTAGCGAATCAGTGACAGCTCAAGAATTCATGATTGAATCATTACCAATTCGCTTTGATCTACATTCAGGAACTGGCAAAACGGCTGCTCTGGAGTGGATATCCGGGCTAATTTACTCTTCGAATCCGTTTGATCAACAAAATTACAAGGAAAAGATTGCTAGCAAATTGGATATTGATTCCAGCAAGCTAGATCCGATACTGCGTGAATTAGGCCGAAAATCTAAACGGTTAAGAAATACAAATCGCACAAAATTCGATAAAAACAAAACTGCAGCTGCTCCGGATATGCTGAATTCAGAGGTTTCGTTAGACGAATATACACTTGCGATTTTGCTTCATTCACCAGAATTGAAGGAGATTCCAGAGAGCTTCTCCCCTGAATGTTTTATACGAAGTGAGGACAGAGAGATATTTACCCAATGGTTGGAGACGGGTAAAATAGACGTGTTAAAATCAACTATAGATGATTCTATTAGGCCTAGGCTTGAACAAATTTTAGATATCGAACTCAAGCCAATAGATTTAAGTCAGTCAGTAAATAGTTTAGAACAATGTTTTTCAAGGATAGAAGAAAGACATCTAAGAAAGCTTCAGGAAGGACTATTGTCTACCGAATCTTCTTTACCCTCATCAAAAGACTTAGAAGAGGCAATAGTTAAAATGAACAAACGACTCAAAGAAATT
This sequence comes from SAR202 cluster bacterium, assembly GCA_022447925.1. Classification (GTDB taxonomy): domain Bacteria; phylum Chloroflexota; class Dehalococcoidia; order Lucifugimonadales; family UBA2962; genus UBA2962. The sequence continues at coordinate 99,628 of JAKUTS010000006.1, forward strand.
CACTCTCAACGAGGATAGTTACAATAGAGGATAGTTACAATAATGGATCAAGACCGTCTAAATGAAAATATAGGGCAAGATGAAGACGCAAGTCTAATAAAGGACCTTGTAGATAAAGCTACTGGCCCTGGTGATTTTAACCGAATGGAGGATGAAGGCGGAGATGGTGTTGATGTTATGGACTTGCCAGAAAGAGCAATCAACAATATACCCGCTACAGAAGATGAATTCGAGGATGAAGAAGACGGAAGTAATGGAGAAGAGGACTCTAACGAAGAGGGTCAGAGCAGAGAGGATGAATCTGCTGTCTTAGAAAAAATGGATAAAAAGGCAGAAGAGGTGGCCTTAAAAGAAGCTGAATGGTCTAACTACGAGGCTGCAGAGATGATTGATGACCCTGTCCGCATGTATCTCCGCGAAATTGGTCGGGTTAGCTTATTAAAGGCACATGATGAGCGAGTCTTGGCTCGTAAGATGGAATCATCAAGTTACATTGATCGACTTACTGAAGAGCTATCCAGCCCAGATGGCCGGCCTCCACAAGCATGGCAAATAGTATTGCATCTATTAAATAACATTTGCTCATCCTCAAGCACAATAAAAGCTCTAAGTAAATTCATGAGCATAGATGAGGATTTAACTTTGGGAGAACTCCGTTTTAGAGGAAAGGTTAGGAACACTCTCGACGGGGGAACAGCCGAGGAATTTCTTAACTATTTGAGTGAAATCCTTAATAAAGAACCATTAGAAGCAAAAGAGGATGTACTTTTGTTATCTCTCAATTGTAGATTGCTGCCAAAAGAAGTTTTGCAATTAATAGATATTCATGCTTCTTTAAAAGATGTCAAAAAACAAATCGAGAGTCCAAAATTAACCAAGGATCTTGAGTCATATGAGCTAGTATTCCGCAAGTATTTTGAAGACATTGATAACTCTGGAGTAGAGGCACAAAGACATTTGGCGGAAGCAAATTTAAGATTAGTTGTTTCTGTAGCGAAGAAATATATTGGAAGAGGTATGTCTCTATTAGATCTCATCCAAGAAGGAAACATCGGTCTTATCCGAGCAGTCGAAAAATTTGATTATCGAAAAGGATACAAGTTTTCCACTTATGCTACATGGTGGATACGACAAGCGATTACCCGAGCAATAGCCGATCAAGCCAGAACAATTAGAATACCGGTTCATATGGTTGAAACTATCAATAAGCTTCTCAGGGTAAGTAGGCGACTAGTTCAAGAGTATGGCAGAGAGCCAACAAGTGAGGAAATAGGATCTGGCATGGAAGTAGCTGCAGACAAAGTGCGAGAGATTTTAAAGATTTCTCAAGAGCCAGTATCACTTGAGACTCCCATTGGAGAAGAAGAAGATAGCCATCTCGGAGATTTCATAGAAGACAGAAATACTTTGGCTCCATCAGATGCCGCATCATATCAATTACTAAGAGAACAGGTAGATGACGTGTTATTTACACTTAGTGAACGGGAAGCTAGAGTACTGCAATTGCGTTTTGGGTTAGAAGACGGAAGAAGCCGGACTCTGGAGGAAGTGGGCAGAGATTTTGGAGTAACAAGGGAACGTATAAGACAGATTGAGGCTAAAGCTTTACGAAAATTGCGCCACCCGACCCGCTCAAAAAAATTACGGGACTTTTTAGAATAAATTCTATTATCTTGTTCATTCAATCAATCATTTCAAATCTAGTCGAATCCACAATTTTATATGTTAAAACATTTGTGTATAACATCAACCATGATAGATAAAAATGACTAAACCACCAAAAGTTGCTGTAATAAACACTACTCCGAGCACAATAATTCAGGATATTCGGAAAGTGATGAAACTCGCCGAATATGAAGATCACTTGCCGAAAAAACTTGACACTTTGCTAAAGATCAACATCTCTTGGCAACACTACTATCCAGCTTGCTCAACCACCCCATGGCAATTAGATGGAGTAATACAAGCATTATCTCAGGACGGCTACAAAAATTTGATTCCTGCTCATAACGGAACAGTTGTTGTTGATCCAGTTGAGGGAGCTTACAACAACAGACACACAGCTGTAGAGAATTCACATAATCTTAATGCCGTTTATCTAGACGTTCCTCCAACTGAATGGACCGATTACATGCCATCCGAAAACATGTTAGTTCTTGATAAAGTCTACCCTGATGGAATAAAAATACCCACCTGCTTTAAAGGCAAAAACATTATCCATCTCCCAACCGTAAAAACGCACGTATTTACAAGTATGACTGGTGCTATGAAAAACGCGTTCGGCGGTTTGCTGCACCGTAAGCGACATTGGACCCATGCTGTTATACATGAAACATTAGTAGATTTATTGAGAATACAAAAAGAGCTACATCCTGGAATATTTGCGGTGATGGACGGGACATTTGCGGGAGATGGTCCGGGGCCTAGAGCGATGCGTTGGCATGAAAAAAATGTCTTGATAGCTTCTGCTGATCAGGTGGCGATTGACGCAGTAGCAGCAAAATTAATGGGTTTAGATCCTATGAATCTCAAGTTTATCCGTCTGGCGGACGAGGCCGGCCTTGGTGTAGGCCGAATTAAAGACATAGAAATAGTTGGAAACAATATAACTGAAGAAAATTGGCAATTTTCGGTAAATGAAAATACATTCGCAAGCAAAGGCCAAAAACTTATATACTGGGGGCCTTTAAAACCTATAGAGAAATTCCTTTTACGGTCATTCTTAGCTCCTCTTACTTTCTTTGCTTCAAATATTTACCACAACGAATATTGGCTCAGGTTCATTGGACGAAAACGTATAAGAGAAGCAATGAATACTGGATGGGGTAAATTATTTAAACAATATCAACCCTGATGTCAACATCTACATTCCCGCGTCTCAAATTCATCCTCATTGACGATACAAAGTCAATGGAATTAATGGCTAAGCACATATCAACTGCATCGATAGTTGCCCTCGATCTTGAAGGTAATGGGAGACATCGTTATCCTGAAAGAATCTGCCTTATACAACTCGCTGTTAATAACAGTATTTACATAATTGACCCTTTAAAGAAATTGGATATGTCTCCAATATGTGACCTGATTGAGAACCCTCTTATTGAAAAAGTGATGCACTCAGTTAGTTACGACGTCCGTTGTTTAAAAAGGGAGTGGGGTATAAGGATAAATAATTTGTTTGATCCAGCAATAGCAGCATCGCTTGTTGGAATAAAGAAGACTGGCCTTGGTTCAGTTATTGAAGAAGTGCTAGGAATAAATATTGATAAAAGTAAAAAGTTGCAAAGATCCGACTGGACGATTCGGCCATTAACCAATGAATCATTACTATACGCTGCCAACGACGTAGCACATTTAATAAGCTTAAGAATGGCTTTAAAGAAACGTCTTCAGGATATGGGAAGATATGAATGGGCTCTCGAAGAATTCCAAAGACAGGTTTCAGCCACATTCAAGTCTAGCAATCCAGAAATTGATTTTCTTACCGTGAAAGGAGGCGGCAAGGTAGATCCTAATAAATTACCCGTACTAAGAAGTCTATCTAAGCTGCGAATCAAGTACGCTGTATTTCGGGACGTTCCTCTATATAGAATTTTAAACGATAAAACTCTAGTTGATTTGGCAAATGCGAATCATTCTATGCCATTAGACTTGGATGGCTTAGGTGCATTTGCGTTCCAACCATTAAAAGGTGAATTATTAAACGCTATTCGCAACAGTAATAAATCAAAACCAGTTTCTTTACCTCAACACAAAAAAAGACCNATTATGAAACCAGTNCAGAAAAAACGNTTGGATCTCTTAAAATCCTGGCGTTTGAACATCGGNAAAGAATTGAATATTGAACCAAGNCTAGTATGGCANGCNGCCAGCTTAGAACGAATAGCNCGAGCTGCAAAGCTAACTAAANGTGAGCTNGACTCNCCCGAGTTGCGTGTCTGGCAAGTACACACTTTCCAAAAGNATTTATCTAAATTTATTTCTGAAAACGGCATAAATGAATGATTCTTAATCAANAAGTTAAACATTTTCACTTATTAGAAGTATAATTCGTCATACTTGAAAAGGAGGGTATGGACATGAGTGAATTTATTGCTTATTTAAACGGTGAATGGGTTCCAAGAAGCGAATTAAACGTTCACGTGGATGACAGAGGGTTCAGGGTTGGCGATACTGTATTTGACGTCACTAGGACATTTAATGGAACAACTTTTTTGTTAGATCGACATATCGATAGACTTTATCGATCTATGAAATACGTAAGAATAGATATTGGCATTTCGATCGAAGAAATGACAAAACTTACAGAAGAAGCCGTGAAAAAAAACTTGGGATTTCTCGAAGAACATGGAGATTTTGACATATGGCATGCAATTACTCGAGGTCCTGGCCGGTGGGCGTATGAAGCAAATACCCCAACGGTAATTATCGATGTTGCCCCCATACCTTGGGACTGGTTTGGCAGTGATTTAAATGGTGCCAAAGGTGTAATAACGAAAACTCGTTCTATGTCATCTCAAACAGTTGACCCAAAAATAAAGCATCACAGCAGGCTTAATTTTAACCTTGCAGAAATGGAGGCTGGTGATATCGAAGACCATGGTTGGCCTGTACTAACCGATGGTTCAGGTAATTTAACAGAAGGGTTTGGCTATAACTTATTCACAGTTAGTAATGGTGTTATAAGGACACCTAATGACACATCAATTCTGCAAGGCGTTTCAAGAGGATATGTATTGGAATTAGCAGAGCAATTAGGTATGGACGTTATAGAAGAAGACTTACAGCCTTATGACCTATACACAGCGGATGAGGCATTTTTTTCATCCACTCCTTACTGCATGCTACCCGTAACAACTTTCGATAAGAGAGCAATTGGAGACGGAAAACCGGGACCTGTTTTCAAACAACTTATGTCAGCTTGGTCAGAAAAAGTCGGAGTAGATGTTGTAGGACAGGCTGAAAAGCAGTATCAAAAAATGATATAGATAAATACTCAGGAGAAATGTCTAAATGCAGCGCATTACAAGAGATCAATCTTTAACTTATGAATTAAGTAGCCTTAAAAAACCACTTATATCTGTGGAACAAGGTGAATCATTTCAACTCGAAACATGGGATGCCGGATCTGGCCTAGTAACCTCTTCTGACGATTATGTAAAAATAAGATCCTCAAAAAATTGGCAGTCGGACCCGCCAAAAGGTAATCCAGTTGCAGGGCCTATTTTTGTTGAAGGTGCTGAAAAAGGTGATTTACTCGAGATTACCATTGAATCCATTGAGCCTGTCGACTACGGATGGACTATGTTTGCTCATGATATAGGGCCTTTAGGTGATTCAATAAAGTGGAAAGATCTCAGTAAAGGACAAATACATATTATTAAACACCTACCTGGACCATCAGGAACCACAAGAGACGGTAAGGGGGTTTTAAATGATAAACATACTTGGGATTTATCTCCCATGATTGGGACTATAGCGGTCGCTCCAGACAGAGAGGTTGAGTCAACTGCAACGGGACAAGGCCCTTTTGGAGGCAACCTTGATATGAGAGATGTAAAAGAAGGCACCAAAGTCTATCTAAACATTTACCATAGTGGAGGGCTCTTATTTATAGGGGACGTACACGGATCCCAAGGTGATACTGAATACTATGGAGCTGCAGATGAAACTGCAGCCACCGTCACTGCGAGCGCTAAAGTGGTAAAAAATAAAAGTATCCCTTTTGTGCGTTTAGAAAAGCCTGAGTCGATAATTTCCGTCTTTTCGTATCGCCCCTTGGAAACTGCGATACACGAAGCAGTAGATGATTTAATGAATTGGCTTGTAGAGGACTATAACTTTACTTCCGAGGAAGCTTACATTCATACTTGTGTTAACCCGGATTTCCGCATTAACGTGTATCAAATGGTGCGAATGGGCAGCCTTGAATACACTGTTGGTGCAGAAATACCTAAAAAATACTTGGGTTAGAATCGTGCTTAGAAATTTTTGTTTATCTATTGTGCTTTTACTGACTATTTTTACTTCGATTAGTTGCTTTGAATCAAATTCTGAATCAAGTTCCGACAAAATATTGATGGACCTTCTAACAGCAATAGATAAGGAAAACATTCAGCAAGTCCAAGCCCATATAGATGCTGGAACAAATATAGACGATCAATTCATACCTGACCAAAAACCTGGTGCTGGAGCAGGTTCATTACATCTATCAGTGCTGAAAAATAACAAAACCATTACAAAGATGCTCATTAAAGCGGGTGCCAACATAGATATTAAGGCTAAGAACAAGGATGAGGCAGGACCTCTGCATTGGGCAGCATTTTTCGGTGTCACTGACATGGTTATTCTACTTATTGAGTCTGGAGCTGCAATTAATCTGGTAGATGCAAATCAATTTACTCCACTTGATTCAGCTATTTTTAGTGAACTATCCAACAGGAGTGATAAAGAATTGTCAGATACTTTAAATAAAATAATTGCTATCTTAAAGAAAAATGGCGGTGTTACTACAGGAGAGTTAAATTAACCTGGTAAACCTTTAGCAAGCATCCCGCCATCAATTACAAATTCTGATCCAGTTACATAAGTTGATTCATCTGATGCAAGATAAAGCACTAAATTAGCAACATCGATGGCAGTACCTAAGCGGCCAAGGGGGATCCAATTTAACCTCGGATCTTCAAAGTCAGGATCATTCCCTACTATATCCTCCATAGCAGATCTTGCTAAAGGTGTATCAAGTTCTCCTGGATGAAGCGAATTGACTCTTATGCCTTCACTTGCATATTGCAAAGCGGCTGTTTTCGTTAATAGCCTGTTCGCTCCTTTAGCTGCAGCATAGGAAGCTGAAAACCCTCCACCGACTATGCCGTCAGTTGAAGACATATTAATTATGGATCCAGACTTATTTTTTCTCATTTGTGGAACCACATGTTTTATACCAAGCATACAGCCTTTGCCATGCATATCCATCTGTGAATTCCACATTTCAACAGTTGTTCCGTCTACAGATCCGGGAGCTGTAGTTCCTGCACTACTGACCAATATGTCTAATCTGCCAAAATTATCGATGGTTTTATTTACTGCTTTTACCCAATCACGTTCCAAAGTGACATCTAGTTTTATGAACTCAGCTTTTCCGCCTTTTTCACGTATTTCAGAAGCCGTTTTCTCCCCATTATCGACATCGATATCACCTAACATCACACTAGCTCCATGATCTGCTAATATACGAGCTGAAGCACCTCCAAAACCCATGACTTTCCCAGAAACACCCTGGGCTGCACCACTGATTAATGCAACCTTGCCTTGTACTCTTTTTGCCTGATCGATCATATGCTTTATATTAAATGTAACTTAATTTTTAAAATGCCGGCATTATATCGTTTGCTATCCATTCAACCCGTTTAACACCTTCTGATTCCGGATAAGACCAAACAATTCCATATTCCTGGCATCCTGCTTCAGCATAGCAGTTTATATCCCTCAGTGCCTCATCTGTTGATTGTGGAGGTTCGTAAATTTGTATAGCTCCATGAATGTCTGGAGATTTACCCATTTCTTGTCTTAATTCAGATAATCTAAGCATTCCTTGTTTATATTCTGCTGGGCTAATCATAGTTGGTATCCAAGCAGATCCATATTGTGCCGCCAACCTCAGCATTCTAGGGCCTTTCACTCCAAACCACATTGGCGGACGTGGCTGAGTAACTGGCTTCGGCTCTAATTCAGCTTGTTTAGACGCAAAATATTTGCCTCGATGCTCAACCTTTTCACTGGTCCACAATTTATCAATTAATTCGATGCCCTCAATAGTCTTATCGACTCTTACAGATGTAGTATCCCAAGACGAATACGCGTCAAATTCTGGCTGATGCCACCCTGCTCCCACTCCTAGGATTGCTCTTCCTTTAGACAAAATATCAACTGTTGAAACGATTTTAGCTAACTGTGCAGGCGGCCTGAAAGGTATTGGTGTCACACAAGTTCCAATTTGAATCTTCGAGGTCCTTGCCGCCACATAAGACAACATACACCACGCATCCACAGTGTCAGGGCCGTCTGGCATTCCATAATGATCCCATATCAAAAAAGTGGAAAATCCAGCTTCCTCGGCTTTAATAGCTAATTTAGATGCTATGTCAGGGTCACAGAACCCTTTTTTGTTTGGATATATAAGGCTATATTTCAATTGATAATACTTTATAATTCAATCTTAATTTAGAATACATTTAGTTACGCATTGTATTGCATAACTGTAAATAAATCTGTCTTAGCGCTTAAAAACATTTTGCGGTTCAAGTTAAGTTCTTTCATTTGGAGTAACGTGAGGTTATATGATAGGAGTTCATAATGCCTGAATGGTGGCTAGAGGCCATGTTGCCTGGCATCACATTTACCGTACTTTTTATTATTTGGGTAGTATTACCATCTCGGCCTGGAGAGTCAGACATAGGGTCAAAAATCCGCATGTTCTTTAAAGGCGACAAGAATGAATAACCAAATTGCTGAAAAGCTTAAATCTGGTATGTCCTTTGACTTAAGTTCTGGTCTGGCTAAGAAACGTCTTGCTGGAATCGTGATTTTTGCGATTATTTTAACTCTATTTTTTGTCTTTAACAGATTCCCTAAACTGGATATTGTAGAGGGGGATTTGGAATCGATAACCGGTCCAGTTATCGAATGTTTCCAAGGTTTTTGCATAGAGTCAGATCCTGATACATCCTTTGTATCTAGATGGGTTGATTTCTCTGTTACATATTTAAGATTAGTGACTATTGGTATGACTTTTGCTTTCCTTGTTGCATCCCTTGTCCAATCATTTTTATTGCCACCAGGCTCTAGGCCTTGGTCAGGTGGAGGACCATTAGGTCGAACCCTTAAAGGTGCATTGCTGGGCCCAGTAATGAACCTTTGCTCTGCGTGCATAGTACCTGTTTCAACCTCTATCAAGGAACGAGGAGCTGGTATAGAAGGAACAATAGCTCTTGTACAAGGATCTTCAACCATGAGTGTTCCTGCCCTATTAATGGCATCTCTTGTGTTTGCCCCACTACTTGGCACCAGCAGAATAATTATTAGTATTCTAAGCACTCTTTTAATAGGGCCTGCTGTTTATTTAATTGATCGTTTGGGTAGATCAAATACAAGTAAAGATGATGAGGAACTAGAAACAAATTTCATAACCATTACTGATTCACAATCATGGAAAGATGCTTTGACGGAAGCTTTTAGGGATTGGGCCAAGGCGAGTTGTATTTATTTAATTAAACTAGGCCCAATAATGGCTATTGCGGGATTTGGTAGCGGACTTGTGATTCAGTGGATAAGCCCAGAAATTATAGACACATATTTTGGAAATCATGTTACAGGCGTCGCGATAGCTTCAACTCTAGGAATTCTGATTAATGTTCCATTAATGTTTGAAATACCCCTTGTCGCTTTATTATTACTATTAGGGATGGAGGTGGCTCCTGCCGCCGCATTGCTGTTCACAGCTGCTGCCGGGGGTCCTGTTACTTTCTGGGGGCTTTCACGTATTCTCGGCCGACGGGCTCTAGTAAGTTTTGTCTCTATTACTTGGATTTTTGGCTTTATTGGAGGCTTGATTGTATTACTTATAGCACTAAATGTACCTTCATTGGATTGGGGGTTCCGTCCAACTACTACTGCAGCTGAATATCGCGCCGCTGAACGCACATATGGACCCCTTTGGGATGCTATTGAAGAGAGTGTGGATTAATAAATATTTGTAAAATAATTAAAAGAGGCCATGTCACAAATAACATGGCCTCTTTTAAAAAATGATTAATTTAATAATTTGATTAAGACTTGGATTGCTCTCTTCCTCTAATATAAAAACCTATTCCAGTCAATAGAGTAACAATAGCGACCCACATCCAAGCAATACCACTAAAAACGTTACTACCGCCACTACCTGGTAGGAAGTACTCAAGAAACATTAGTACGCCTCCAACTGCAACGCCAGCTCTAACCACAGTAGCTATTTTGTCCTTTTCTCCATTAATTTCTGCATATAGCGCTACTGAGCCAACAAAAAATAGAGCCAGACCCCAGAACATCGAAGTGGCTTTGCCCATAGCATCAGCAACACTAAAAATCGCCTCGGCACGGGCTAATTCCGTACTTGAATCCATTACTACTGTAAACAATCCACTACTAACTACTAATACAGCGGCACACAAAAGAAAAAGGATTCGTCCAAGTTCTGCTACTTGAGATAATATTCCCTCTGTTGCATCAGCCATAAATCTGGCCAGGAAACTCCAGCCGATTAGTAGAGAGACAAATCCTAGCGTGCCGATGACGCCTGCTGTGGCTGCCCGTCCGGTGTTATCTAATATCTCGGCTAAATCTTCACTTAAAGTGGCATCGCTTCCAGCAGATGGGAAAACAAACCACCACATAATAACCATAAGTATTACGCCTGCCGACATAAGAGCACTTGGTAAAAGTCTAGAATTCATTTATAAACCTCAACTTATTTTGATCTATTGATTAAAAAGTGTCCGATAATTTGATGAACATTATTGAGCAATTTAGCCGTATAGTAAATGTGAATTCGTAACAATTTTATAAATATTTAAGATTGATTCCAGCTCCACTTTACTAGAGATCATGTCAAACTATGGTGCACGATATATCATCACACCATCAACCAAAGGGGGGGCTAACACTTTGCCTCCCACTGCCCATACACCACCTTCAGAATCGATCCATACCGAATGAAACGCTTCAGATAAATTGATTCCTGTATTTACTTTACGCCATTCATTATTATTGCGCTCAAGTACAGTTCCACGAATTCCAACAGCATAACCAGTTTCACCTTGCACACGAATTCCTATGATATGAGGTGTCTCTTTAAGTGCAATCTCTTTCCACGCGCTTCCCTGATATTCCAATATTTTTCCTTCTTCTCCCGAACCGCCTACGGTGATTGCGATATCTTTATTTCCATGTACTGTAAACAGGGTTCTGTTTGTAATACCAGATTGATCCGATAAAGTACCATTTTTGTAATTAAGTATTACTCCACCAGTTCCGATAATCCATACGTCATTAATTTCCTTGCCCCAAACTTTAAACATTGAATGATTAGTTTTGATATTTTCAGACAATTGAGACAATTCAAACCATTTATCTCCCGTATACCTCCATACAAATCCGCCGTCTATGACATTACCCCCAACTGCCCACAAATCATTAGGACTTGTACCCCAAATTCCGTAAACAGTAGCACGTCCTGGAGTTTCCATCAGCTTCATTACATCCCCGTCTTTGCGCAAAATCATGCCATTTTCCCCTCCCATAAATATAGGACCCTCATCGAACCCAAAAACCCACCAAAGATCACCCGTTCTTCCTGTATTTATCCTTGACCATCTTCCTTTTTCACGATGTAAGACCATAGGGCCAATACCGTCACCACTGTCCGCTCCAACTACCCATATGTCATCGACACTAGATCCCCAAATTGAGATCAATGCTGCTGGCAGCCCTGCATCAACAATTTCCCATTTTCCAACTTCATCTATCGTCGAGTTAGCTCCAGAACATCCAGTTATAGCAATAGCAAAACAGCTGAGAATTATGACTAAATATAATTTTTTTATAATTGTAGGATTAAACATAATTTAGTTAAGGGCACGGGTTACTAACATTACTCCGTCTCTAATAGGCAACATAACATGCTTTACACGAGAATCCGTACTGATATGATCATTAAGTGAAGCTATTGCTTTATCAGTTTCATCCTGCGGGTTTAAAACTCGACCGCCCCAAAGTACGTTATCTATAACTATCAATCCCCTGTCTGATAATAGCTCGAGTGATCTTTCGTAATAAGCACTATAATTCTCTTTATCTGCGTCTATAAAAATGATGTCGAACCCAACTTCGAGTCCTGACATAGTCTCCAATGCCGGGCCCAATTTTTGCTCTACCTTTTTCCCATGTTCAGATTTCAAAAAATACTCATTTGCAATTTCTGAAGTTTCTTGATCGATATCACATGTAATAATTTGACCATTCTCAGGTAACGCTGCAGCCATCATTTGTGCCGAAAATCCCGTAAATGTTCCAATCTCTAGAATTCTTTTTGCCCTTGTACAAATCACTAATAATTGAAGCAGGGTGCCTTCAATCGGTCCAGACAACATCATCGAATCATCCCGTGTAGCCCTCGTTAATTCCATTAAATCATTTAAATAATCTGGTAACTTCGATGTATGTTGTATTGAATAATCCTCAATCTCCTCAGGTACAAATGTTAGCATGTAAATCCTCGATTACTAATTAATAAAACTTACTGTATCAAAGTGTATACATATAATAATCTTAAGTCGTTCTATCTGAAGTATTTAATTTTGGATTTAATATTAAAAACAACAAATGATTCGAATGAAATAAACAAATGCTAAAATCTCCAGAAAATCAAGGTTACATATTAAGCTTCTTCCATAAATATTTTTATACAATCGCTCTTTTTGCAATAATAGCTTTAGCTTTGTCTGTGAGGTTATATGGAGTTAATTGGGACAACGGTATTGCTTTTACGCCTCATCCCGATGAGCGGGCAATACTATTCAAAGTTGCCGAAATATCCCCCGTCAAAGCAAATGAATTTTCCTCTTTATTTAATGCTGATGAAAGCTCATGGAATCCACGTTGGTTTGCCTATGGCTCTTTACCGATATATCTAATCAAGGGAATAGAATTAATATCAGAGACAATATCAAGTCCAGGAATAGAAGATCTACGAATAACCGGTCGGTTAGTTTCCACGATCGCTGACATAGTCACCATATTAGCTATATACATACTTGGCTCTAGGCTATATAGCCGAAAAGTGGCTCTTATTGCTTGTGGATTTATCGCACTAGCTGTTTTGCATATCCAATTAAGTCACTTTTTTGCTGTAGATACATTGCAAGCTATGTTTGCTGTGATAACTATATTCTTTTTGTATCGAGTGGCGAAATTCGGTGGACTATCAAACTCTATTCTCGCTGGTTTATTTATGGGATTAGGTTTAGCAACAAAAGCCAGCCAGCTGCCAATTTTATTAGCTTTTGCAGTAGCTCATTTGGTGTGGTTATTTAACTTATCTGGCAAAAACGAAAACACAACACAATTCTTTCAAGACAGAATTAAGGAAGTGTTCATAAACACATCAGCTGGATTATTGGCTGCAGTCGGCGCGTTCTTTTTAGCTCAGCCATATGCTTTTCTAGATTGGAAACAATTTTATTCAGATTTTACAGAACAATCGGAAATGGTAAGACGAATACGCGATTACCCTTACACCAGGCAGTATATTAATACTCAACCCTATCTTTACTTTATTCAGCAGCATATTGTGTGGGGACTTGGTATCCCATTAGGAATAATAGCCTGGTCGGGTCTAATATTCGTAGCAATTCGCGGATTAGAAATTCGCAGGGCTATTTTATATATTTTGATGGGTATTGTTCTGCCAGCTGGAATTTTAATCTGGTCAAACGACATTAAAGCCGTTGTAGTCGCTTCAGCACTCGTAATAATATCTTTGTTATTAACTTTACCATTCCGTCCGATCAAAAATCGATTAGACGTAGTCGTATTGTCCTGGGTATTGCCATATTTAATTATTACTGGATCGCTCGAAGTGAAATTTATGCGCTACATGATTCCAGTAACTCCATTTTTGATCTTGTTCGGATCACAAATGTTGGCGAGCTTATGGCATACATCGTTAAATTATTTTAGACAAATTAAGTATGGAATTGATATCTATAAACACCTAAAGCTCTTTTTGATTTTGTCGGGAGTAATCTTAACTCTATTTACTGTTTTTTATTCGTTTTCGTATCTTGCAATATACTCTAATCCTCATCCAGCTGTTCGCGCTTCAGAATGGATTCAGACAAATCTACCAAAAGGCAGCGTTCTTCTTAAAGAACATTGGGAGGAAGGCTTGCCAAATTTACAGGGTTATCAGATTGAAGAGTTGCCCATGTATGATCCAGATGTTAACTCGAAAATAAATAGTATTTCGAATAACTTGGCTAAGGCAGATGCATTAATTTTATATTCTGATAGATTATATGGGACTATACCGAGAATACCGGAGAGATATCCCCACAGTTCAAGCTATTACCAACTTTTATTTTCAGGACAATTAGGTTATCAACTAGCTACCCAGGAAACTGCATACCCGAATTTAGCAGGAATCACACTTATACATGACAGTTTTTCTAGGCCTGGGCTTGCTGTCCCAAAAAGTTTTGAAGGATTTAATAATTCTGGGATTTCAGTGAACTTAGGTCACTCAGATGAGAGTTTTTCTGTATATGACCATCCCACAATATTAATCTTCATTAATTCTCAAAAATACGATTCTAATACTATCCGACAGCTGATTGATGCTAATTCCGAAAATACTAATTCAAACAATAAAACTCCTCTTTTTCCTTCCTATACTAATAGTGATCTTAGTACACAATTAAAGGGTGGATCTTATACCGAGATATTCCCTAAGGATGTTTGGACTAGTAAATACCCTATTATTACATGGGTCATACTCATAGAAGGCTTAATGTTACTGGCTTTTCCACTAACCTTTTTCATAATGAGATCATTGCCAGACAAAGGTTTCATGTTTTCCAGAGCGATTGGTATTTTGCTGATTTCAATAATTGTTTGGCTTATGGCAAGTAGTAAAGCGTTACATTTCAACCACCTTACTATCTCGCTAGCATTAGTTATTCTCGGATTAACCTCGCTTATTGTTTTTATCTTAAACAAAAATGAAATATGTCAGTTTATAAAAGATCGGTGGAGGTTTTTGTTAATTGCAGAATGCTTGTTTCTTTTAGCATTCTTCATTTTCCTATCAATAAGATTGGCAAATCCGGACTTATGGCACCCATATAGAGGTGGAGAAAAACCTATGGATTTAGCGTACTTAAATGCTATCGTTAAATCAACTATTATGCCTCCATATGACCCTTGGTTTGCTGGTGGGTTTTTAAACTATTATTACTTTGGGCAATTTATAGTTGCAATGTTTATCAAAGCAACCGCTATTGAAGTTAGAACTGCTTATAATTTAGCAATTCCACTATTTTTTGCTTTAACTTTTGTTGGTGCTTTTAGCATTGGGTACAACTTAGCTGCATATGCAGCCTCAAACAGGAATAAATTTCAAGCAGCTATTTCAGGTGGCTCAAAATTCTTTAACCCGTATTTCTGTGGATTTACAGCTGCTGTTTCAGTTGCTGTTATAGGAAATATGGATGGCATAATACAGTTAACTTCTTCCATTATTAATGCTGCAAAAGGTCTATCGTACAAACCCTTTGATTTCTGGCAATCAAGCCGAATGATGCCACCCGATCCACCAGGATTTGAAATAACAGAATTTCCCTTTTTTACATTTCTTTTTGCCGACCTTCACGCACATTTGATTGCTTTACCCTTCACACTATTGGTTTTAGTTTTGGCGCTGGCACTAGTGCTAAATAAAAACCAATACGACAATTCAAGGCTTAATATTTTGGCTGGTGAATCGATACAAACCTTAATCCTCCTTACTATGTTGGGAGTATCAACAGGTGCTCTAAGGGTAATTAATACTTGGGATTATCCAACATATATGATAATTGGAACTACGGCTGTGTTTGCTTCAAACTATTTCAGATATTCCACATTAAGTTCCTCGATGCTTCTAAGATCAATATCTCATTGCTGCATAGTCTTTTTAATCGGGTATATCGTATTCATTCCTTTCCATTCCAATTTTCAATCATTCTTCTCATCTATCGAAACAACAACTAATACCACAGTTTTATGGCAATTCTTATCTATTAATGGTCTTTTTATATTCATACTAGGTTCGTTTTATTTGAATGAACTTAGGAATATTGTTTCTTTCAATTTAAGTAATATATTCCATTACCGGACTTACCTAAGTTATTTCTCAAATTCAAAAAACAATCTGAAATTTATGAAATATTTATGGATGCCATTATTAATGTTGATTATTGGGTCAGCATTTTACGGATTAGTGGTTCAGGCAGGAAGCACGGTCCCATTTTTAATTGGTATCACAATAATCGTATTTATGGTTGGAATAAATAAGATCATAAGTAAAAAAGATACTAATCGTCCACGCGTGTTCGTTTCCATTATCGTAATGGTTGCTTTACTGTTTGCAATCGGACTGGATTTTTTCCGAGTAGAAGGTGACATCGATAGGATGAATTCCGTTTTTAAAATGTATCTCCATATCTGGGTTCTTTTTGCATTAGCATCCTCTTATGCATTATGGCAATTATTAAATAATTATAAAGATATCTTTAAGTCATCTTCTATTACGTCAAAAATTAGATTTAATCCTTTGATGATTGTCTGGTTTTTCATATTAACTGCTCTATTCACATCTTCATTTATATATCCAATACTTGGCACCCGAGACAGAATAAATGATCGGTTCAATTCATCCGACATGACTTTAAGCTTGGATGGAATGAATTACATGAAATATGCTGAGTTTACTGATGAAGTAGGCTCTTTCATACTAAATCATGACTATGAAGCAATTATATGGCTTCAACAAAATATTACTGGATCACCAGTAATAATGGAGGGGCACACTCCTACATACCGTTGGGGCAATCGAATCTCTATCTACACAGGCATGCCCACAGTTATAGGTTGGAAGTGGCATCAAGAGCAACAGCGCTGGGATTATCGCGAAGAAGTGACTGAACGAATTAGAGATGTGGATGTATTTTATTCAACCACTGAAATGCACACAGCAATAAGCATAATTGAAAAATATAGAATCGATTATGTCTACGTCGGCCAACTAGAAAATTCGTACTATCCACAAAAAGGATTAGTTAAATTCCAGTCCAACTTAGGTGGTTTACTTCAGCCTATTTACTTTGGTCCTAAAGTCACTATATATCGAGTTAAGGGCTAACTCCAATTTGGCACTTGGCCATCATGTGCAAGTTCATTAAACATTGACTCGTAAAACAGCAGGGGCTTACCATCTGCAATTGTTATGTCGGCTACTTTACCGATGTAGATCGTGTGG
>JAKUTS010000007.1:0-13012 GCA_022447925.1 SAR202 cluster bacterium
AGAGCGCTAGTCTTAGTCAACTAGTTAAATAAATAGGGCCCACGGGTTTAACTCCGTGGGCCCTATTTTTTATTATTAATATATTGAATTTACGAACTTTTTGTCTCAGATATACATTTGATACCTTATTCTCGTGATAAAATTGATTTATAAACTGAAGTTAAATTCAATGTGTTTTTATGCTTACACTTTTCAGCAATCACAAATTTTGTCAGAAAATCCATGGCTCTAATTACTTAAGTAATTTAAGCGTAACGATGATTTTTGCTGTTTTATTACTAACAATACTAACTATAAGTTGTGCTTCTAATGTCGATGGGATACAAAATCTGGAAAACTCTCCTATTGGCGATCAACCGACACTTGATAAACATGTAAGTCAAATTGCGATAGATAGTGGAAATGTGGAACTCGATCGGTTAATAGAACACGGATCATTGCTTTTTAGTGCCCAATTTAATTCGTTGGATGGAGCCGGAAGGCCAGAAACTACGGGTGTTGGCGATAGTCCTTTTCGTAGTCCACGGGTTATGCCGGATAACTTTAATCGCATTTCTGGTCCCGATGCTAATGCATGTGTAGCATGCCACAACGTTCCTATAGTAGGAGGAGGAGGAGACAACGTAACCAATGTTTTTGTAGATTCTGAAGTTCATCCATTCGTAAATTTTGATGGTGGAGAAGGTGACGGATTTGATGAGACTTTAACTTTGAAAACTGTTGGTGTTGAAAGGAATTCTGTTGGCTTATTTGGGGCGGGTTTTATTGAAATGTTAGCTCGCGAGATGACATTTGACCTACACAAACTTCGTGATGATGCGATTAACAAAGCTAGAAGTTCAGGATCAGATATTGAAGTTAAACTTATAACTAAAGATGTGGATTTTGGTAAGATTATTGCGCGAGCGGATGGCACCATCGAAACATCTTTTATTGATGGCATAGACGATGATCTGATTATCAAACCATTTCAGCAGAAAGGTGTGATTGTTTCACTGAGAGAATTTGCTGTTAAAGCGACTAATAATCACCATGGAATGCAAGCATCAGAAAGGTTTAGAGATGGAATTGATGCTGATGGAGATGGTATGGCAGATGAGTTGACTCGTGGAGACATTACTGCTTTGGTAGTCTTTATGGCTACACTGCCTGTGCCCGGTAGTGTCATCTCTAGCGATCCTTATGTGAGGACCGCTTCTATCAACGGAGAGGCTATTTTTAACGAAATAGGTTGTAATACCTGTCATAAGCCATATTTAAGGCTAGATAATCCAATCTTTACCGAGCCAAATCCATTTAATCCTCCAGGAAAACTAAAGTTGTCTGATGTTTCTGCTCCGTTTGCTATAGATTTAACAAAAGAAGGTCCGGGACCATTTTTAAAGCGAGACTATACTGGTTGAGTGCGCGTACCAGTTTTTACTGATTTAAAACGGCATGATATGGGTCCTGCTCTAGATACCGACGAAATTAGACAAAAGCGACAGATTCCAGGTGGCGACCAACTTGGCATTGCAACTGAAGAATGGTTGACTAGAAAGCTTTGGGGAGTAGCATCTGAACCGCCATTTTTACATCATGGCAGAGCAACTCTTATTTCTGAGGCCATTTTACTCCATGGAGGAGAAGCGGAGGAACAACGAATATCATTTGAAAATCTTTCTGAGTATGACCAAGCTGCTGTAGTCGAGTTTATAAAAACCCTTCAGATACTACCTGAAGGCTCTAATAACACAATTATTGACCCGAGTAGCTCTAGTAAAAAGCTTAAAAAAGCGGGTAGTGTTACATTGTCCATATTAGGTGGCATACTTGGTGGGATTTTCTTTGTGGTTACAATTGCTGTCGGTCTAATCTTATATAGGAACCCCGCTAGAAAGATTTAAAGTATATTGTTTTCAATCCGATTCAGTTTAATTTCCAGCGCGTTATTTTTCCTTTTGCTTTGGTCAAATATCTCCTGTCAAAAAGATGATATTAAAGATGTTTACATACAACCAACCTTTACTGCTGGCTCAGAAGATGATGCGAAGCAATCGGGCCATGAACTTGACGGCACGGCGAGCGACACCAATGATGAAATTAATTTAGCACCTGTAACACCTTTTATTGAATCTTCATCGGAAATTTTGAGTGAAGGGAATGAGAATTGGAATGATAGGCCTGGTGTAGCCATATTCGATTTCGATAATGACAATGATTTGGATTTATATATCACTCAGAAAGCGAACCACAGTAATCGGTTATACCAGAACAACGGAAAAGGGATTTTTACTGATATAGCGAAGTCAGCTGGTGTTGAGTTAATCTCCAGTCATAGTACAGGTGTGATGACATGCGATATTAATAATGATGGGTTGCCGGATCTATATGTTGGTGCATGGGGAGACCCAGAAGACCAACTAGATTTTAGGTCACCCTCGGATATTCAAGGGAATGCAGACACTTTATTTTTAAATCAGGGTGAAGGTAAATTCCTAGATATTTCAGAGCAAGCTTTTGGTCAAAGCCGTAATATCAGGTCCGCAACATCTATCTCTTGTACGGATTTAAATAATGATGGATGGTTAGACTTATATGTTGCTAACGTAGGGGCTCATGACTTTAGAACATTTAACAGTCCAAGCCACCCAGGCCATGTTAACTTTTTATATCTTAACAATCATGATTTAACATTCACAGAAATAGCAGGTGAAGTAGGACTTGCGGGAAGTCAGATAAGAATGAAATCAACCTCAGGTGAACCAATATTATTTGAGGACCCTAAAACAGGTGAAAAATTTGAGGGTTGGGATCCAATGAGAGTTGATAGATTGGGTAATCAAGTAGGTGAGCCTGTGCCCCAGACTCACTCAACACTGTTTTTTGATTTTGATGACGATCTGGATGTTGACTTATTCATGGCCGACGATGGGGACACTTTAAAAATATACAAAAATGATTCCACAAAAAAGGAAATGCGCTTTATAGAAGTTGGCGAAGCTCTGGGTATCGATTATTCAGGTGCTTGGATGGGCTTTGCTCTAGGAGATTATGACGGCGATCTTGACCTAGACGTTTTCGTAACAAATATTGGTTCACACGCCATGTTAAGAAAGCCGCAAGATAATCCGACAGGTTCATGCGAATACCACCAGAGATTTGCGTGGGGTACTTGTGCGAATTTCATGTTAAGGAATGACGGTGTAGGTAATTTGAATGGGATAGGCCAGTCTGGAATATTTGTTGAAGTTGGTTCGACTATACAAATAGCTCCAAACAAGATACTTGCTCCAGAAGCCTTAAAACCAGAGAAAATTTATCGTTCCTTACCAATTCCGACTGGTATTGCAGCATACGAATTCGGCTTTGGTACGACGTTTTTTGATCTCGAAAATGATGGTGATTTAGACCTCTATTGGCTTGGTTCAAATAAAAATATGGGAGCGGGTCCTGGTGGGGATGTTTATCCAGGGGTAGGAAGGTTGCTGAGAAATACTGGGTCAGGGGACTTTGAAGATATAACCGTTGAGGCTCATATATTGGATATCGCGAATGTAGACTATTCTGTATTAGATGTTTCAAGTAAAGACTTTAATCCGATATCTCAGCGGATCAGTCCTAGGTTTCATGAAAATGGTAAAGGCGTTGCTCATGGAGACCTTAATGGAGATGGATATGTCGATATTGTCGGGACAAACAGTAGTGGCAATATCTGGACGGGCGATTCTGAAAACCTAGTTGCCGCTCCAGGACCTGTCTTTATATGGCTTAATGGTGGAGGGGATGCTCATTGGATAACGCTAAAACTTAAGGGGAGAATGGCTATAGATGGAACAGGGTCTAACGCTGATGGAATAGGTGCAAGGGTACATGTTAGCTATAAATATTTTCGCGATTCTGATCTGCGCACCCAAGTAAAAGAAGTTTATGCAGGAGGAAGTTATCTGTCTCAGGATAGTATTTGGCTTGAGTTTGGTATTGGTTCGGCTAATATGGTAGAAGAAATCAGCATACGCTGGCCTAGTGGGACTGAGCAAATTATAAAAAACGTTCCTGTCGATCAAATTTTGGAAATAATCGAACCTGAATCTAGTTAGATTGTATAGAATATACAACTTTAATAAGCTGTAAAAGATTTTATGAAATTATCAAGTATCACATTAATTAAAATTTTGATCTCAATATCCTGTGTAATTTTTATTGGATGTGGAGAAAGTTCTGACGCCTCTCAAGAAAATATTTACGAGTATGTGGAAGAGGAATCTAATCTTGATGATCCTGCAATGATTAATCGATTAACTATATCCGCACAGAATTTTATTGATCAAGGAGATTTGGATAATGCTGTGGAGGTTCTTAGTCGCCTGATTGTAATGTCTCCAGATAACATTGATGCGTATTACAAGAGAGCTAATGTAAAACGAAAGCTTGGGCTATTAGAAGAATCGATCGGAGATTATAGTCGTGCTATAGATTTAGATCCTGGTTTTGTAGATGCCTACCTGAGAAGAGGCGTTTCACATGCTAACTTAGGTCGATTTAATGATGCAATTCCTGACTTCGACAAAGTAATTGAACTTGGCGGTCCAGATGCTGCGATGTATCGTAACCGTGGCCTAGCATACTATGAATTGGATATGTGGCATGATGCAATTGAGGACTTCAATTCTGCTATTGATATCGACCCACAATTAGCAGTTGCTTTTAACGATCGAGGCTTAGCGCATGTGAAATTAGGTCAATACAACAAAGCGATCGAAGATTTCGAGATGGCAATCTCAGTAGATCCCAACTTCGTAATTGCTTATGATAACAAAGGTAATGCTTGGCAGGCATTGGCAAATTTTTATTTCGCAATAGATGATTACGATATAGCTTTAGAACTGGATCCATCATATGCGCCTTCTTATAACAATAGAGGTAATGCTTACAGAGGTTTAAATGATTATGAAAGTGCATTGGCGGACTACTCGAAAGCTATTCAGATGGCTCCAAGGAACGCCTCAAGCTATTTCAATCGAGGTGTTACTTATGGATTAATGGAACAATGGGAAAAAGCAATAGATGATTACAGCTTAGCAATAATACAGGATCCTATCTATGCGGATGCTTACTACAATCGCGGTGGGGCTCACGGGAACTTAGCAAATTATGATGAAGCTATAAAAGACTTAAGTACAGTGCTTATCCTTCAGCCAATGAGATCTGAAGCTCTACATAGTCGATCTCTAGCACACATTAATTTAGGAGATATACAATCTGCTATTAATGATCTTACTGATGCTATCCTGATAGATCCAAATATGGCCATAGCTTATGGAGATAGAGGCGCTGCATTTATGCGTATCAAGGATTACGAAAAAGCAGTTTCTGATCTAGGCAAGGCTGTTAATTTGGATGAAACGTATATTAGCGCATATTTAAACCGAGGGATTTCCCTCTTTCAGTTAACCCAATATTCCTCAGCAGTAGAAGATTATGATCAAGTGTTGATGCTTGATTCTGAAAGAGTTGATGTATTTGCTCATTTAGCCAGGGCATACACGATGCTAGGGATTGAGGAAAAAGTTAATGAAAATCTCCAAAAGTTAATCGATAACGATGTCGACATTAACGAACTAAGTAACGAGCTTATTGAGTTAAGTCAAACTCCTTAATTTACTAATGTACTGCAGCAGCCGGTGCAGAAGCTCTCTCGTTTAACATTTCCCCATTATTAAATCTTGAAAGTTTAAAAGGTTTTATTAATTCTGGTGTTTTGCCAGTGAGAATCAGTTCGGCAACGCATTTGCCAGCCATAGGCGCTGCTTTGAATCCCCAACTACCCCATCCGCACGTTAATATGAAACCATCAATACCATTAACGTGCCCTATTATCGGAGCATAATCTGGTGTCATATCACATAACCCACTCCATTGTCTCAATAAACGTACGTCCCTAAGTGCTGGAAACATTTTAAGAGTATTTGACACTAAATGATGGATCGAATCTAACCCAGAGCTCACATTATATGATGGATATGCATCAACTCCTCCTCCTATTACTACTTCGCCCCGATCAGTTTGATATGCATATACATGGAGGTTAGCAGATGAAACGGTAGTATCAAGAAACGGCTTAAGTGGTTCAGTTACTGCAACTTGAAGTGGGTGGGTGGAAATTGGGAGACGTATTCTGGCCATTTCAGCAATTGTTGATGCCCAGCCTGCGGTAGCATTTACTACTAGTTTTGCCGCCACTTTTTTATCTGTAGTTTTAACACCTTTAATAGAATTTTGATTAATAATTAAATCCATCACTTTGGTGAAAGGCACTACATGTACACCCATGTTCTTTGCACTTCTGGCATATCCCCAGACGACTGCATCATGCCTTATTACTCCCGCTGGAGGATGATATAAAGCAGCCATAACAGGATAAAGTTTGTTTGCACGCAGATCCATGGAAGGAACTAAATCAGAAATTTCCTTTGGACCTACCATATAACTTTCGACATTTAAAAGACGATTGAAATCTGCTCTGGTTTGTAATCCATATATTGCTGATTCTGAGTGTCCTATATCTAATCTGCCTATTTGGTCGAACAGTAAATTAAGATCCAAGTCTGACGACAGATTCTCATATAACTTTAAGGACTCTCTGAAAAAAGGTATAGCTTCTGCGGTGTAATAATTAGATCTTAATATTGCAGTTGTTCTCGCACTCCCGCCGCCTCCTATATACCCTTGGTCTAATACCAAAACGTCTGTAATGCCTGACTTTGCTAAATAGTGAGCCAATGATAACCCATGCACTCCACCACCTATTATCACCACATCATAACTATCTTTAATATCAGGCTCATTAAAGAATTTGTATTGGTAAAGAGGGGTAAAACCTTTCATGTGACTGCCCCCAACTTACTCATGCATTTGATGCCTACTAATTTACCATTATGACGGGCTGCTAGTTTCATTATGGACTCAAATGCATATAAGGCATAAGACCGATCTACAAACAATTCGTACGTAGGTAAATTGATTAGGTCATTTCTTATAATTAGGCCGTATATTTGAAGGAACATCGATTGTGCAGATCTTAGGTTTCTTAATTCATCAAGTCCTATGTTGAGATCTGTCAATTCGGATAAAAAAAGCGGAGCATTGGGGCCCAATATGCGAATTCCTGTAAAGGCTGAAGTCATATCAAATAATTCAACACCTGCAATGTCATTTTCATAGAAAGCCTCTATTTCATTCGAACTATCGCAAGATGTTGAATTAACCCACAATTCATCTATTGAAATACGAGTAGTAGTATGAATATGTTTACCTGGATCATTGATCACATTTTCGTTCACAACCTGACCTATTTGAATTTTGAGGTCTTTACTTGCTAAAAAATCGTCTAAGTGGGGCGTTTGTATTTTAAATTTACTCAAGTGACTCATGTCTGCTATGGCCAAGGAGTCTTTCACTGCGTTTAGCTCATTTTCCGTTTGATCAAAATATGAGACCATATTCCAACTATTTTTGTTAATCATATTAGCGCCGTTCTCTATCAGGCTAAAATGAAGTGCACTTTGTTTAACAGGCTGTATTTTCATTCTCTTAACCTGATACCTTTCGGGTCATATGCCGGTTCTAATGAAACTGTAGCTGGATATAGCTCCTCATTAATTAATATCAAAACCTCTTGGTCTTGAACACATAAATCTTCAGGCAGAATCGCTAAGCCAATTGAGTTTTGATTGATAGAACTTCTTCTAGAACTAGTGACTCTTCCAATTGGAATTCCTTGATGAACTATTGCAGAACCATCTTTTGGAGTTGGAGTTTTGCCATGTATTTTGAAACCAACTAATCTGCGTTTCACACCACGACTATAATGTTGATGGATTTGATTTTTGCCTACGTAATCAAGTTTGGTGCTTCGGACAATGTGATTCAATCCTATTTCTAAAGGACTAGTTAACGAATCGGTATCCTGATTCACAATTATATGCCCTTTCTCCAACCTTAGAATACGCTGTGCTTCAACACCAAATGCATGAACGTTATTACTATAAAGCTTTTCCCATAAGTATTCAGCATACATGGATGGAAAGTGAATTTCCCAACCAACCTCTCCGACAAAACCAATACGCATAATTATGGACCGTACCCCTGAAATTACAGCTTGTTTGGCGCTCATGTATGGGAATTCATCCGCATTAATATTAGTGGTTGTTAAATCCTGTAAAATCTTCCTTGCATTTGGTCCGGCAATATTTATTGCAGCGAGTTCTGAGGTAATATTAGCGATCTTGACATCTAAATTTATATTTGAAGCTAGCCACCACTTGAACCAGCTTTCAATCATCTCAATATTACTGGTTGTCGTAGTAACAAAAAAACGATTTTCTGATAATTTCGCTACTGTGCCGTCATCTAATACAGTTCCATTTTCCAAACACATAACTCCATATCTAACCCTACTTAATTTGAGGTTTGATATCTTATTAACATATATAAAATCCAGCAGCTTAGATGCATCTGGGCCTCTTATATCTAGTTTGCCTAGTGTGCTTACATCAATGACACCAACATTGTTTCTAACAGTCGATACTTCTGTGTAAGGATCCGTATAAGAATATGGCCTTATCCAACCGCCCACCTCAACCATTTTTGCTTTAAGCTCTACGTGCTTGTTATGTAGAGGTGTTCTTTTGACAGGGATAAATCCAGGTCCAGCTAATGAACCTAGAGTTATTGGCTCTACGGGAGGCCTAAGTGTAGTTACGCCTAATTCAGCCTGAGTGGATCCAGTCATAACACTAGACTCTCGCAGGAAATTTGTTAAGCACATTTTCCCTTGACAAGGACCCATAGTAATTGTGCTGTACCTTTTAAGGATCTGTATGTCCGTGAAACCTTCTTTGACAGCTTGTGATAAATCTTTTGATGTGACGTCCTCACAATAGCATATAAATCCTTTGCGGCTACTCAAGCTGTCAAACTCAATCTTTTTGACCTTATCTTGTTTGAGCGAGAGCTTGATATCGGCGTCATTTTTAGCTACCGCAATCCCAACTGATCGACCGTGTTTCATTGACTGATCTTTATCGGTTATGCCCATTAATCCGCCTGTCAAGGAAATTCTGTTGGGGGGACTAGTTGGAATTAGTGTGTTTAAATTGGTATCAAATTCGGTTGAGCAACCGGCCTGCAATGCAAGCTGCAGGGCTGGCTGAAGTCTGCCGGAATAACATGTTAGGTCACAATCTAGATAATACCATTCGCCACAGTACTCGAATTTTATATTTCTGATAAATTTTGACCCTACAGCTTTGATTGATTTAACACCTGCAAATAAAGGTATACTTGCTTGATTAAGAAGTTCTATAGTTTTAGTATCTGTTTCATCTCTTGAATCTAGTACTGCAATGATATTCAATCCATAACCCTGTAGTTCTAGAGCTTGACTGTAACCAGAATTAGTCTCAGTTATAATCACAACATTATTTCCTGGTATTGCCCCATATAATTTGAGCAGCTTGATAGCTCCACTTGCGGACATTACCCCTGGCAGATCATTGTTCTCGAAAATAATGGGCACCTCGTGACATCCTGTTGCTAAGATTATCTTTTGAGAATGCAATTTGATCATTTCTCCCGGAGTGTCTAAAGTAATTATGTCGGGAGGGTAGAAGCCAAATGCTGGAGTGCCGGTCATGACTGATATCGATTTATTCGCCAGGACTTTTGTTATAAGTTTGTTTTCTTCGGCACCTTTATTATTTCCGCCCAGGTAATCATGCTTTTCTATTATAGAAACCATGGAGCCATGTTCTGCAGCAGCCAGTGCGGCTGATAACCCAGATAATCCAGAGCCTACAACAGCCACATCAAAAAACATTGTTCTATGAGCTTTTAATGACATTTGTTCTGCCTTGGCGTTAATCCGGCCGAGTCCTCCAGCCTTTCTAAACAAAGGTCTAACCAAATTCCATAAAAAGCTTGGTCTATAAAACGATTTGTAATAAAACCCGACAGGTAGAAGCCAATCCAATTTATCTAGAATTGATAAAAGATCAAATCTAAGAGTCGGCCATCTATTCTGGCTTTTAACATCCATTTTGTTTTCGACTTTAGTTGTACAAGCTCTAATGTTAGGTGATCCATTTACCTCAACGAGACAATTTGGGCATTGGCCCGATACGCACAGCAATCCACGGGGGCGGTGATATTTAAAACTACGTGATAAAACTTTAATATTCTTTGCGGCTAGCGCCGAACCTAGTGTATCTCCTTCAAATGCGTCTATCTGTTTTCCATCAAAGGTGAATTCAATCGGCTTTAACCGATTGATTAATTCGCCGGATGGAAATCGATCTGTTCGCATTGTTTTTGACACCCTATTGAGCCTCCATATACGGATCGATGCTCGAGTTAACGTTATTGGTTTTAGTGTCTCGATTTAAAAGTAGCCAGCGCTTGCATCCATACTGGTGATACCACCACTCAGACGCGTTACCATGCGCATTTCTTTTGGTATACAAATACATATTCCATTCAATGTCACCAGAATCTTGACTTGGTCTTGATTCTTGTTCGGAGCCGTATTGAAATTCTTCCACTTGTCTGATGCCACAAGTAGGGCAAGTAATGTAAAAAGACATTTAGAATAATGTTAGATATTTATCTATTTCCCAATTAGATACCTGGGAATGATACTGGCTCCATTCTTTCTTTTTAACATCATAGAATTCATCATAAATTGGACCTAGACTTTCTTTTATAACTTTATCGTTATCAAGTTCGCACAAGGCTTCATACAGTGATTGAGGCAGTATTTCTATACCAAGTTTTTTTGTTTGGGCAGGTGTAAGTTCATACATGTTAGTCAAATTAGGTTTACCTGGGTCAATTTTATTTTTAATACCATCCATACCTGCAGCTATATAAGCAGCAAAAGCCAGGTATGGGTTGCAACCTGAAGAAACTGTTCTATCTTCTAAATGACCAGGGCCTGCTGTCCTAATCATTTGAGTTCGATTGTTGTCTCCGTAACTTATAAATGCCGGTGTCCAAGTGAATCCAGACCGTGATCCAGATACTGCCGTTCCAGCTTGAAGACGTTTATAGCAGTTAACTGTCGGAGAAGTAACCGCACAAAGGGCTTTTGCATGTTTTAAAATTCCTCCAATGAAATATAAGGCGATTTTAGATAGTCCGAGCCCAGCAGAGTCATCATTGCCTTCAAAAACATTGACTCCGGTTTTTGCGTCCGCGAGATGAAAATGTATGTGGCCTCCGTTGCCAGTCCTATCGGCAAATGGTTTAGCCATATGGGTTGCAATAGCACCATATTTTTGGGCGTATTGGCTAGTCATCATTTTGAAAAAGGTATATCGGTCAGCAGTAATCAAACAATCGTCATAATGAAAGTTAAGTTCGTATTGCCCGTTTGCATCTTCATGATCTGCTTGATATGCATCCCAACCTAATGATCTTACTGCTTGCATAAGGTCGCTTAAGTAGTCGAAGACGTTTGATATACCTTTAAAGTCGTAACAAGGCTTATCCAGCGTATCTATGGAATTAGGATCAAATACTTGTAGTTCACCTTCTGCTGTTTTTGTAACTAAGAAGTGTTCCGGTTCAATTCCAACGTTAAATACATAACCCTGCTGATTTAGGTTTTTTAGAATTCGCTTTAGATTTTGCCTTGGACAGTAAGGATGAGGTTCTCCGTCTACAAATAAATCAGCGGCAAACCTAGCGGTAGATCTTCTCCATGGTAGAGGGGTATAAGTATTCAAATCAATTTTAGCTGCCATGTCATGAGCGTTTGGACCTTGCCCCATTCCATCTAATGAACCTCCAGCAAATCCAGCCCCGTCATCGGCAACATCATCGAAATGTTCAACTGGCACCATTTTCACTTTTGCTGATCCATGTATATCAACAAACTGAGTTAATATTAGCTCAACTCCATCCTCTTGCATTCGTTGTTTCAATGATTCCTTATTATTTTTAGTGGATTTTGATGTGGTCATTTTTGCCTCACTTAGTTAAATGTCATTATTATTGTTTAATTTTAGTCTTTGCCGCAGTAGGTAATGTTTCGAATATTAGATATTTGTTCTAACTTGTAGGCAACATTTAGAACGGTGGATTCTTCGAAATGTCGACCTACTATTTGTATGCCAATCGGCATGCCGTTTATATCTTTACCAAATGGTATCGAAATTGCTGGCGCTCCGGTTAGATCGTAAACCAATGTTGACATTAGTGCAGTTCTACCGGGAGTTAATACTCCGTCCACATCTAGTAGTAGATCTTTCTCTAGTTCGTTATGTTTTGGGGCAGAGACGGGAGATGTGGGGCATATAAGTATGTCTACATCCTTAAAGAACTCCATGAATCCTTGTCGTATTTTTTGTCGATTCAAAAGAGCTTGCAGATACTCTTCGTGGGAAGGCTTTGGGAGTGATAATCTGCTTTGCATCGAAACTCCCAGCAAATCCTCTTTGCCTGCAAATAATGGCCCTAAATCTCTTCCACCCTCAATGGATGCTATCTTTCCGGATGTTCCCATTGGATCTAATGAAGTTAGAAAACCAAGATTTGCTTCTACAATATTACATCTCATGTCTTTAAACATATTGATAGCGTTTTCAACAACTGATTTTACGGATTCAGATATTGGTTGAAATGGCCCATCTGTATACCAGGCCAATTTTAAATTGCTAATTGAATTGTCAAGACTTTCAGCGTTGGTTGGAGGCATGTTTACTGCGTAATGGTCAGAATGGTCAGGCCCTTCAATAATATTCAATGCCAGTGATATATCTTTAGTGGATCTTGCCATTGGCCCGATATGGGTGTGTTCAGTTAAGGTGTATGGAATATGCCCAGTAATGGGAACCCTCCCATGAGTAGGCTTAAGACCGAAAATTCCACAATATGATGCGGGAACTCTAATTGAACCTCCTGAATCACTTCCTATTCCTATTGGAGAAAGTAGTGCTGCAAATGCTGCTGATTCGCCCCCGCTAGATCCTCC
>JAKUTS010000007.1:13022-104354 GCA_022447925.1 SAR202 cluster bacterium
ATCCCATGGGTTGTTGGTTCTTCCGAATACTCTATTATCAGTTTCCCACCAAAGTGTGAATTCTGGTGTGTTTGTTTTACCGAGTAGTATCCCACCAGCGTTTTTTAATCTTTCTGCAACTGGGGCATTTTCTGTGGCCTTTAATTTTGATGTAAGTAAAGAACCACTTGAAGTCCTGTAACCTTCAACATTTATACTGTCTTTGATCGTGTATGGCACCCCATGAAGTGGACCAATTTCACATCCACTGTTATATAAAGCATTTTCTGCTTCCTTGGCTCTATCGATCGCATCAGCTGCGAATTCAACTATAGAATTTAAGGAAGGGTTTAATCGATCAATTTGATCCAGGTGAGATTGTATTAGTTCAACAGGAGAAATTTCTTTGTTTGCTACCTTTGATGCCATGTCAGTAGCATCTAGCTTGTTTAATAAATCCTCCATTTGTTAAACACCTCCAAAGTTAGTGTAAAGGCCTGTTCACTATCCCAGATAAGCCCACTGGATTCAAGTTTGCGCTATAGTACACCCGCCGATGCCGCGCTGCAATATGTCCGAACAGAAATAAAATAAAAGCAATCAAGCGAATGGTCCAAATTAACATGTAAAGATAAGACAGAATTATTAAATGGGTATCCATATTATTTAATCAGGTGATCTCTTGTCGTTATCACTCGAAGGTAAAATTAATCTAATTAAATCGTCTATTGTGGTCAATAGACTATGATATTTGTGCTAGCCGGGTATAAGTTAGTAATTTCATTTAAACCTAATTAGGTATACATGGGGGTTGACACCCATTAAAAGGGTATGTAAATTACCTGCACGCCGGTGACACCGTTTTGGTTGTTTAACGAAATTTAAAGGTGCTGTTGGTAGTCTTATGTATTTTTGGAGGTTGACGTGCAGAGGTACTTAGTACAGCGCATTCTATCTTCTATACCTGTTCTTTTCATTTTAGCGGTCATAGTGTTCGCAGTGTTAAGAGTTTCTGGTGGTGATCCTGCCGCAATAATTGCAGGCAAGGATGCTCCGCAGTGGCAGATTGAAGCTATTCGTAATGACTTAGGATTGAATAAGCCGGTATATTTTCAGTTAGGAGTTTACTTAGGAGATGTCCTCCAAGGTGATCTCGGAGAATCTATTAACTCCAAAAAGCCAGTCGTAACTTTAATAAAGGAACGAATTGTTCCTACTTTGTCTTTGGCAATTATGACAGAGATATTGACGCTACCTATATCCATTCCTTTGGGAGTTCTAGCCGCGTGGAAAGCAAACACATGGGTTGATAGGAGCATATTAATATTTAGCACCTTGGGATTTTCTATTCCGATATTTTTCCTAGGATTCCTTTTGATAAAGGCTTTTGCCTTGGAGTTGCCTTGGTTCCCAGCGGCAGGATACGTGCCTCCGGAAGAACATTTTGGCAAATTCCTGCATCGAATAATACTGCCGAGTTTATGTACAGCAATCCTGTTCTGGGCGTTTTTAGTTCGAATGACTAGAGCAACAATGATTGAAGTTTTGCGAGAGGATTATATTCGTACGGCTCGGGCTAAAGGCTTAGCTGAAGGCGGAGTTTTAATCACTCATGCGTTGAAAAACGCTGCGCTACCAATAGCAACAGTTATAGGTTGGGGTATAGCTGAGTTGTTTGCTGGAATCGTTGTTACTGAACAGGTATTTGCCATTCCAGGCATGGGTAGATTAATTGTTGACTCGATTGTTCGTAGAGATTACCCAGTAATTCAGGGTTGTATGTTGACTATCGCAGTCCTACAGGTCATTGTGAACCTGTTGACTGACATGTCATATGCACTCTTTGACCCAAGGATTAAATACTAATGCAAGAACAAATGAAAAATACATTAAGTGTAGTCCAACCTGTAATTGATCAGGTTAAGAAACAATGGGGACCATTCTTAGTAAAATTAGAATGGACAAAACGTAGACACCCAATGTTGTTGGTGGGAATAGGGATTCTAATTTTAATGGCACTTTTGGCTATATTCGCTCCATATTTATGGACGATGGATCCAACAGCAGTTGATCCACCTAATAGACTTAAAGAGCCAGGTTCAGACTGGTGGTTTGGAACTGACTTTGTCGGACGCGATGTTTGGTCAAGAACTATTTATGGAACAAGAGTTTCATTAGCAGTAGGATTTGCAGTTGGAGCATTGTCCGCTGTGACTGCTGCGTTTTTTGGGCTTTTAGCAGGATACTTTAATACTTTCGACCTAATAATAATGAGAATTATGGATGCAATTATGTCCATACCTCATATCTTATTAGCTATCGCGTTGGTGTCGATGGTTGGAGGGAGCGTTCCTATAGTAATCTTCGCTATATGGTTCGTAACTTTCCCAAGGGCAGTTAGGGTGGTGAGATCATCGGTACTAAGTTTGCGTGAAGAGGTCTATGTTGAAGCTGCTAGAGCTATTGGAGCAAAAACGCCTCGAATTTTATGGTTTCATGTATTGCCTGGTACTATAGCACCGTTGATGGTGACCGGAACATTGATCATAGCCGGTTCAATTCTAACCGAAGCTATTCTTAGCTTCCTTGGAGCGGGAATTGATCCTGAAACACCAGCTTGGGGCTCAATGATGGCTGACGGTAGAAGGACCATCTCTCAGGCAATGTGGGTTGTTGGTATACCAGGTGGTTTCTTAACTCTCACGGTCCTTGGTATCAATATGATTGGAGACAACTTAAGGGATATATTAGATCCGAAATTGTCTCGATCAGGAACTTAGAGCATATAATCTGATAAATTAATAGGCCTGAGCAATGTGCTCGGGCCTATTTTTTTTTAGCAAAGTTAGCAACAGTATAGATGGTTAATGATTAGTATTCTAAACAATTTAAAGCATGTGAAGTATATTTCACTTAATACTATTATCTTAGTTATCCTTGTCTTAATAGGAGCATATGGTTGTACCGAAGAGTTAAGCATAGATGAAAAATCTGAGATAGGGTCGCAAGTTGAGATCAGTATTACCCCGCAAATTGTCTGCGTTCAAGGAGTATGTATTGATAGTGTGACTGGCGAGATGATTGAAGGGGAAATGAACGATCGTATTGATTCTACGCTTGTCGAATCTTGGGGAGAATCCATAAGAAACGTCGTTATTCGCGGAGAAGCTGCAAGACAGTCTCCTTCAGATTTAGGACAGAACGAAAAAGAAGTAATAATTCCATTTTCTAACATAGCGGAAAAGGTTTTAGGTTCTGATTGGAGATTATGGAATGATAGACCTGGTATTGTTGTTTTTGACTTTGATCGTGATGATGATCATGACCTCTATTTCACATCACAAGCACAGAAACCCAACATACTGCTTAGAAATGACGGGAACAATACTTTTACAGATGTAACCGAGTATGCGGGAGTCAGCTTAATTAATAGTCATAGCACTGGTGCCATGGCATGTGATGTCAATAATGACGGGTTTCAAGATTTGTATGTTGGGGCCTGGGGAGATCCAATGGATGAATTAGATTTTCGTTCAGCCGATGGGATCAAAGGAAGCGCGGATTCTTTGTTTATAAATGATAAGGACGGTACTTTTACAAATGTCACTGAAAACGCTTTTGGGGATTATGTAAATATTAGATCGGCTACTTCTATTTCGTGCGCAGACGTAAATTTAGACGGTTATTTAGATATCTTTGTTGGTAATCTTATGGCCCAAGAGTTCCGAACTTTTTCAGGTGCCAATCATCCGGGTCACTATGACGTTTTATATATAAATAACCAAGATTTGACTTTCACAGAAATTGCGGAGTCTGCGGGTGTGAGAGGGTCTGAGATCGTTATGCGTGACTTCAACAGCAAGCCTATCTTGTTCGAAGATCCGTCTAATAACAATTGGTATGAAGGCTGGGATCCTACATGGACTGATGATCAGGGCAACCAAATAGGGGAGCCAACTTATCAAACACATAGTTCGATGTTTTTTGATTACGATGATGATTCTGATCCTGACCTATTTATTGCTAGTGATGGAGATATATTTCGCATCTACCGAAATGACACAGATTCTGAGGGTGTTAAATTCACCGAGGTGTCTAGAGCGTTAGGTTTAGATAAAGTTGGTGCTTGGATGGGGTTTGCTATAGGAGACATTGATTCAGATGCAGATCTTGACGTGTTTGTAACTAACATTGGATACCATCCCAATACCCGTCCACCGATGAGAGGACCAAGTGGTTCATGTGAATATCATCAGAGGTTCATTTGGGGTACTTGTCTCCACTATTTACTTAGAAATGATGGCACCATGGAAATTGAAGGAGTTGGCACTGTTGG
This sequence comes from SAR202 cluster bacterium, assembly GCA_022447925.1. Lineage (GTDB taxonomy): Bacteria > Chloroflexota > Dehalococcoidia > Lucifugimonadales > UBA2962 > UBA2962. The sequence continues at coordinate 17,338 of JAKUTS010000007.1, forward strand.
TCTGTTTAAAGATGTTGCTGCTTCTACAGTAGTTGTACCAAGCCCTTATATGCCACCCGATTCCTTGGAAATTGCAAAAATTAACTCGTTGCAAAACGTTCCCACTGGTTTACAATCTTATGATTTCGGCTTTGGGTCAACTTTTTTTGATATGGATAATGACGGAGACCAGGATTTATATTGGCTTGGGTCAACAGTTGCCTCTGGACAGGGACCTGGAGGAGAGGCATTCCAAGGGGCAGGTAGGCTTTTAATGGGTGACGGTGCTGGTAATTTTGAGGACGTTACGGTTCGAGCTCAGGTTTTGGATATTATAGGAGTGAATTACAGAGACCTAGACGACCCAGACTCAATATATTCAATGAAAGCCAGAAAAATATCTTCTAGGTTTCATGAAAACGGTAAAGGATTAGCTCATGGAGATATTAATAACGATGGATATGTTGATTTAATAGGTACCAACAGTAGTGGCCCAATTTGGGAGGGCACAGAAAGTTCAATTATGGAGAGCCCTGGTCCTGTATTCGTTTGGCTTAACGGAGGAGGCGATAACAATTGGATAAAGCTATTATTACGTGGGAGGATGGCCATCGATGGTACGGGTAGTAATGCCGATGGAATTGGAGCTAGGGTGTATATCCGAACGATAATAGAAGGTGAAGAATTGATTCAAGTCCAAGAAGTTAGAGCGGGATCGAGTTATATATCTATGGATAGCATAGATTTAGAGTTTGGAATTGGTAAAGCTGAATTAGTTAACGAGCTCGTTGTATACTGGCCGAATGGGACAATTCAAATAATGAAAAACTTAGCAATAAACAAGTTACACAAAATAATAGAACCATGACATATTATGTCGATGTAATGAATTAACTGTATCGCATATTTTCGTTAAAGGAGAGATACCGACTAAAGGGCAGGCATGAGTAGTAAAACACGAGTTGTAATTGTAGGTGCAGGTCATAACGGTTTAGTGGCTGCCGGCTATCTTGCCAGAGCTGGATTAAATGTCAAAGTGCTGGAAAGACGTAACGTAATTGGTGGCGCAGCGGTAACTGAGGAATGGTTTCCTGGATACAAGATCTCGACATGTTCATATGTTTGCCACATTTTGCAGAAAAAAGTCATCGACGATTTACAGTTGCGTAAGTACGGCTTCCATGTTTACCCTATTGATCCCGGGCGGATCCACCCTTTTCCAAATGGGAAAATCATTAAATTATGGCATGATGATGAAAGGACATCGGAGAATATACGTCTCATATCATCACACGATGCTGACGCATGGCTAGACTGGGCAGATTTTTGGCACCGAGCAGTGCGTATACTCAGCGACTATTACTTGACGCCTCCACCCTCTATGGAACAACTCACCGAAAGATTTCGAGCAGAAAATGAAGAGGAGCTTCTGGAAACGCTTCTGACCGTTCCTCTTAAATATATTATTAATCATTATTTTGAATCCGACGAAGTCAAAGCCATTGTAAGTACTGGTGCGTTCGATATGGGAGACATAAGTGCTCCAGGCAGTGCCTATATCACTGCGCTTTACAGATACAGTGCATACCGAGAAGACACTGAAAATTACGGAATAGTTCGTGGAGGCATGGGTGGAATTACTCAATCTATGGCAAAATCTGCACAAGCTCATGGAGCGTCTATAAAAACGGATGCTGAAGTGAAACTTATTTTAACAGATAACCACGAGGTTACCGGAGTTGAACTTGTAAACGGCGAGGTGTTTGAGGCCGATATCGTTATGTCGAATGCTGACCCAAAACGGACCTTCCTTAAGTTGCTAGATCGTAAAGACGTAGGATCCAATTTTCTCGGTGACATCAAATCGTTGAAAACGGATTCGGCTTCAGCTAAATTCCTTTGCTCTATGAAGGAATTGCCTGATTTCTCAGCATATCTCGGTTTGGAATACGATCCTAAAAATTTAGCTATGGTCTGTATTTGTCCCTCATTAGAACATTCCCAGAAAAGTTGGATTGATTCCAAGAACGGCATCGTAAGTAATACCCCCATAATCCAGGTGCAAATTCCATCCGTATATGACAAAACTGTGGCTCCTGAAGGTCATCACGTATTATCGATGTGGGTTTACTTTGTTCCTTCACACGTTAAAGATGGTTCTTGGGCTGATGTTAAACAAGAGTTTGGGGAATGGCTTATTACAGAGGTATGTAAGTATGCTCCTAATTTCAGGGATGCAATCATAGACTGGACCGTGTTAACTCCTGAAGACATTGAAGACCGGATAGGGCTTACAGATGGTAACATAAGGCACCTTGACATGGTGCCACAACAAATGATGTCTAAACGACCTCTATCAGGATGGTCAGACTACCAAACCCCTGTAAAGGGATTGTATCTTTGTGGATCAGGTACTCACCTAGGAGGAGAAGTAACCGGTGCTCCTGGGCACAACTCTGCTCACGTTGTATTGGAAAAACTGGGTTTAGTCGTGTAAATTGCCTGCTATAAATGTTATTTAAACTCGTGCATTATTAAAGGAAAACAATGGGTATAAAGATTGGTTTAATAGGATGTGGGGGACATGGGCGACAGAGACTTTCAAAGATACTGCGTAACATGGAAGATCTATTAATTCTCGTTGCATGTTCAGATACTGACATGTCTTCTGCTAAAGCGACGGCATCGGAGGATGGATATTTAAAGGCATATGACAATTATATAAATATGCTCGAAAAAGAGGATCTCGACGCTGTTGTAATTGCATTACCTCATGATCTGCTAAAGTCAGCCACAATATCTAGTCTACAAGCTGGAGTGGAAGTGTTTGTCGAAAAACCTGCTGGTGTTAATTCCAATGAAATAATAGAAATTATAGAAACGGAAAATAAAGCAAACAAAAGCGTGATGGTCGGGTACTGTATGAGATATAACCCCGCGCGCCAACACTTGAAAGGGTTATTGAACAAAGAATCTGTAGGGGGAATAATCCAGATTCATGGACATAAATCTGGTAGCCAACTAGATTCTTGGAATGCTCGTATGGAACATGGAGGAGGCCAACTTAGATGGCATGGTGTTCATATCGTTGATCAGATTTTATGGATTATGGGTGATGTTATGCCGTCTAACGTGTATTGTGAAACACGCTGGGATGCACAACTAGGATCAGATCAAGACTCTGCATTCAATATTATGTTTGATAATGGTATTAGTGCATCCGTAACAGTTAGTTCTAGGACTCAACAGATTTTTGATGTTTTAGATGTGTATGGTACGAACGGTAGGATAAGGTCAGAGTGGCCATCTGAGATTATAGAGGTTCAAAGTAGTATCTTGTCCGAATACCACAACGCACAAAGAATCGTTCCGGATTCTCCAGACTACATGGAAATGTATACGATACAAATGAGAGATTGGGTAGATTCAATCATCAATGGAACGAAGGTACCCATAGGAACCATGGATGCTTTAAAAGTTTACAAAATAATAGATGCTGCCTATAAGTCGGCTCAGTCAGGCACATCAATAAATATAACAGGATTAAACTGAATGATTATTACTAATGTTAAAACCACACCTCTGAAAACAGGTGCTTTAATCGTCGAAATTGAAACAGATGAGGGAATAAAAGGTTTAGGTGAATGTTATATCGTTGATCCAATTGTCACAAAAACTTTTATTGATCAGAAATTGACTCCACTAATCAAAGGTAAAGACCCCACAAATGTTGTTTCTCTATGGGATGAAATGTTTTATAGTACGACCCGTTTCGGACCGATGGGTTTACAGACATCTGCCATTGGAGCGTTAGATATCGCTTTGTGGGATATCGCCAGTAGAGCTGTTGGATTGCCTCTATATAAATTCCTCGGCGGAGCTGCCAAAACCAATATACAACTATATATTAGTCAAGGGATGGGTAGATTAAAAGAGCCATTAGAAATGAGATCTGAAATGGAAAAAGCACTTGAGGACGGTTATCGGGCTTTCAAGATTCGCATGGATTGGGATTCACATCGTCTCGACAGAGATCCGAAAAAAGACATGTTGCGTTTTGAGGTTTGCAGAAATTTTCTCCCTGAAGATATTCCATTAAGTTTCGATGCAAATAACGGATACTCTAGTTCCGTTGCAATAATGCAGGGCAGGGTATTAGAGGACATGGGAGCGGCACATTTCGAAGAGCCCGTAGCTCAACACGATCTGCAAGGTTTAAAAGAGTGTGCAAGAGCCCTAGATATACCGGTGTCTTTTGGAGAGCAACAACACACGCGCTGGCAGTTTAGAGATTTGATAGAGTTAGGTAATCCAGACATTTTACAACCAGATATAGTGCTCGCTGGAGGTGTAACAGAATCTAGGCGTATATATGATTTGGCGGGTACTTATGGGAAGCTGGTCATGCCTCATTGCCCCTCGGCAGGTATTGCTAGCGCGGCTAGTTTACAGCTCTATTCAACTTATTTAACTACTGTAAGGCCTCATGAGTACTCTACAGAATTTTCGGGACAAGCAAGCGAACTTTTTAAACAGCCATATAAAATCTCCGGGGGTCATGTTGAACTGCCGGACGAACCAGGGCTTGGTCTTGAACTCAACCAGAAAACCTTACAGACATTGATAGCAGAGTGAAATTAGTAGCCATCAAATATCAACAATTTATACTTTGGACTATGAGTGTATTAGCTTTTTTTGTAATAATATTTCTAAGCCTTGGCTGTACTGAAATGATCGATAACCAAATTGATCAAAAAGAGCAATATGTTGTAACAGAGGATTCTCCAATAATTGTTTTACCTGATAGTGAAATCAAAATACAGTTCATCGAAGTTTTTGATGGGAACCAATGTGGTAAAGGAAAGTTATGTGCCGTGCGCGGCGAAGGTAAAATAATGATTGGTATATCGGGTCCTGGATTGATGCCTTTCCCAACGGAATTGACGCTAGGTATAGCATCCAACTCTTTATTTGGATACTCGATTACACTTGAAAATATTGACAGAACTGAGCCTATTGACTCTGTCACGCTATCTATTAAGAGAAATGAAGCTAAATAAATACCTGGCCTAGTTTATTTATTCATGTTTAGTAGTGCGAAGCTTAATTCCCGTTCTTTCTTCCTGTATCTCAACAATGGCCGGGAAGTTTTTCTTTTGCCAACCTCTGTTCATAGCTTCAATTAATATTTCTTCGACGGCATTACCTAAAGTTAGAGGCACATCTATTTTCCTAGCCATTTCATTTGCGAGTTTTATATCTTTAGCTGCAAGTCCGAGGTAAAAGCTTGTCTCAGTCCCTTTCAGATTTCCTGTAAACACGTCCTGGTAGAATCTACCTAGCGGAGGAACTTTACCCATAACCCCCTTAGATATTGAATCTGCCAAAATCTCCAGGTCAACGCCTGCTTTAACTCCCAAAGTTAATATTTCACCACCAATTTGCAATATAGCCATAGCTAGTAATTGGTGACTCAATTTACAAATAGTTCCAGCACCTATAGGGCCGCAAAAGTTGACATTTTTACCGATTAATTTTAATACACTCTCAACTCGACTAAATGTATTTTGAGATCCTCCGACAAGAACAACTAAATCTCTGGAATTTGCACCTTCTACACCACCACTTACAGGAGAGTCGAGAAATTCAATACCATTGTTTTGAAATTTGTTTTCGATCGCACGGACCATTTCCAGCGAATTTGTGGACATATCGATGACTATGCTTCCTGGTTTGAGTCCATTAATTATGCCATTATCACCAAAGCAAACTTTTTCTACGTCATCAGGCATCGGAAGTGACATCATAACTAAGTCATTCGACGTTGATGCTTTTTCAGGAGAATCAGCCCAATGTGCACCCATTTCTAATAGTGGACGAGCATTGTCTTTTACCAAGTCGTACACTGTGAGACTATGGCCCGCCTGAGCTACATTGCGGGCCATAGGTAGGCCAATGTTTCCTGCACCTATCCAACCGATGTTCATCTTCAGCTAGAGCCGCACATCACCTGGGGAAGGGTTTACGGAAGTTCTTTGATGGATAGTAAATTGCTGCTCATTATGAACCGCATCTTCATCAAGCTCAATCCAGTTACCCCAAGGATCCTGTAAGTAAACGCTTCTATACCCGTCCATCAAAGCAACAGGCTGATTATTCAGAACTGCTCCCATAGGTACTAATCTTTCAATGATTGCGTCCATATCAGTTACGTTAAATGAGATGTGTGCAGCGCCGGTCGCGTTTCGCTTATGCTGTTCTGATGCATCTCTAACTTCTGTTTTTGGCGACAGATATTCAATTATCTCGACTGAGTGTCCATCAATTCCACCAACGAATGCTGCTTTTACCTGCACGTCATCATATCCAAGCAGTTGAGATAGCTCAGCCCCACCTGCTTCAACTTGAAACCTAAGCTCAAGTCCTATGCCTTCGCAGTAAAACTGCAGTGCTTTTTCTATATCGGTTACCACAACTCCAGTGTGGTTCATTGTTACGCTCATATAAATCCTCCGTTTATATTGGTAAATTAGTTCAGAACTGACATGTTATCAATAAATGTTATGTGTAGTCGCGTCGTTTTAACTCTTCTGCAAAATCAAATAGTTCAGGTAGGCCTCCGGTATGTATAAATAACACGGTATCCTGTTCATTAAATTTACCGTTTCTTGCGTAATCAATAACAGCTGCCATTACTTTTCCGGTGTAAACAGGGTCGAGTAAAATCCCTTCTAATTCGGCAACCATTCTTATAGCTTCGATGCAATCTTCCCCAGGAATTGCGTATCCAGGTCCGATATACTTATCGAGCTGCTCGACTTCACTCCAGTCTAAGCGTTCTGAAAAACCCAAATGATTCAACGCATTATTCGACCATGTCACAACATCTGCGTATGATTCTTCAGGCTTGCCTACAATCACTCCATGAATATTCCAGGGCAAGTTTAAGGCCTGTGAAGCCAACATCAATCCGCCCTGTGCACCCCCGCTGGCTATAAAAACCTCTAAATTTTCAACAAACTCATGATTTTCTAGTTGTTGATCAATTTCTAATGTCGCTTCCATGTACGAGATTGTTGCTGATGATCGAGACATATGCTCTTTAACATGGTTGTACACAGATTTACCCTGCTCAATTAATTTGGTTTCTAATTTATCAACATATTCGTGAACCTTCTTATGATCAGATGTATCTAATAAGTGCAGATCTGTTCCAAGAATATCCTGAATCAACAAGTTACCTTGTATTGGTCTCAACTTGCTTGCAGGAGCAACATTAATATAATCAAGTCCGACGATTTTAGAAGCAGCTCCGATAATGCGTGCATTATTAGACATCCATGGATTGATATTTAAAGATACTTCAGCCCCTTTCTCTATGGCATCTGCCATACAAAAATCCATGTGTCTTACCTTGTTACCTCCCATTGCTAAACCGGTGAGGTCATCTCTTTTTATCAAGATTCGTACACCGAGCTCTTTAGATAAACGAGGAGCCTCTTGAAGCGGCGTAGGGAGCAAAGCAATATTTACTCTAGGCAAGGAATCGATTTTTGACTTTAATTGTTGTTTACTTAAAGATGGCATTTTCATTTTAGATATCCCAATTTAAAAACTCATGTCAAGTGAAATCAAGCATCGTAAGTTTGGCATGGATCATACTTATATACAAGTGATCTAAATAGACAATAAAATTAACATCTTATAGAACGGTGTGGGCCCGCAGGGATTCGAACCCTGGACACCCGGATTAAAAGTCCGGTGCTCTGACCAACTGAGCTACAGGCCCTAGAGAATGCTCAAAATCTGTTAAACAATTTACCTTATTCTATTCAACACCTTTGATGCATTTTTTGAAATACATTTTTACATGATTATTAATTATCTTAGATCATCAACTAAATTAGAAATAGGCCAATAACTTATTAATGCCTTGCCAGAAATGTTTTCAGAGGAAATTAAACCGAATGACCGAGAGTCTTGGCTATTTTGCCTGTTGTCACCTAGAACATAATACGAACCTCTAGGTATGGTTATCGGACGCACATTCTCATTAGTCGGATGGTATACATAAGGTTCACTAATAACTTTACTATTAACAATTACTGTCCCAGCCTTAATTTCGAGTGTATCTCCTGGGATGGCTATTACGCGTTTAACAAATTTCCGACTTTGATCATAAGGATAGTCAAAAATAACTAAGTCACCTCTCATAGGACCATGGAAAAGATATTTATGATCAATAGTTTCAACAAAGGGCATTTTCCAGTATGTTATTTTGTTAACAATTACGAAATCACCTGATTTCATAGTTGGGTCCATACTACTGCCCTCAACCTTATATGGCTGAAGACTGACTTGTAGAATGGCGAATATAGCTACACCCAAAATAATGGTTTGAAAAATTTCTTTGATAAAGCTCTTAAGATTGGATGTTTTCTGTGTGTCTGGCATGGCAAAGTTTTACTTACATAACAAATTATACTTTTGTAAAACGTATAATTCACTATTTAGTAATGGCCAGTTATTAGTTCTTGAGTAAGAAATCGTATCAATTACTAGTTAATTAGTGATAGATTATTGCCCAGTTTAAAATACCGTTGCTAGAATGCAAATAAGGTGAAAAATTATGGTTTTAAGTGATCGGACAATTAAAGAAGAAATCGAAGCAGGGAATATAGTTATTGACCCACTGGACCCAATTAATATTCAGCCTGCTAGTGTAGATGTTAGGCTAGACAGAAGGGTTTTAGTTTTTAGAAACTCTAGATTGCCATACATAGATGTGCGTAAAGATGTTAGTGACCTAACTGAAGCGGAAGAGATCTCAGAGGATCAACCATTTATTTTGCATCCCGGTGAATTTGTATTGGCATCTACTTTAGAACATATTGAGATACCTGCAGATATAGTTGCCCGACTTGAAGGTAAAAGCTCATTAGGCAGGATAGGTCTTTTAATTCATTCCACAGCAGGATATGTTGACCCTGGATGGAAAGGACACCTGACTCTTGAATTGAGTAATGTAGCTAGCTTACCGATAACTCTGTACTTCGGTATGCCTATCGGTCAGTTGTCTTTTCTAAGACTTAGCACCGCTGCCGAAAACGTTTATGGTTCTAATGCGCTTAATAGTAAATATTTAGGCCAAACAGAGCCTACAGCAAGCCGTATGCATAGAAACTTTCAGGAATGATCGATCGTGGGCTTAGAAATTGATTACATGCAGCATGCAATTCTTGCTGCTCGTTCAGTTGATGGTAAAACCAAACCCAATCCACCTGTAGGGGCGGTCATAGTTTATGAAGGTACAGTAGTTGGGTTGGGAGCAACTCAAACGCCGGGGCAAGACCACGCCGAAATTGTGGCGATTAAACAAGCTGGCAATGATTTAATTGGTGCAGAAATGTATGTTACTTTGGAGCCATGCAGCATGTTTGGGAGGACACCGCCATGCGTAGATGCAATCATTTCCTCGGGAATCTCTAGATTAAATATTGCTATTTTAGACCCTAACCCTAACGAAAATGGTCATGGAATAAATAAATTAAAAGCAGCTGGTATTGAAGTTTCGATGTGGGAAGCAGAAGAACTTGTTTTTCAAGCCCAGCAACTCGTTGAGAGTTATGCAAAAAATATTGTTACCGGTGATCCGTTTATTACACTAAAGTATGCCATGAGTATTGATGGGAAAATTGCGACTTCAACTGGCAAATCGAAGTGGATTTCAGGGCAGGACTCAAGACAAGAAGTGCACCGAATGAGGTATACATCGGATGCTGTCTTAGTGGGTATTGAAACAGTTATATCAGATGATCCCAAGTTGACTGCCAGAGATCTCAATGGAGTAAATTTAGACAATCAACCTTTGCGTGTAGTAATTGATACACGTGGGCGAATCCCTTTGGATTCAAAACTTGTAACTGATGGTGGAGCCACATTAATTGTATGCGCAGAAATGGAATCGAATAAACAAAACCGTTTAGAGTCTCTAGGTGTAAGCGTAGAGAAAGTTGCTAAGCACGAAAATGGTATAGATTTACGGGCGGTTATAGAGGTGTTACGTTCCAGAGGAATACTCACAATTCTGATCGAAGGTGGTAGTCGAATTGCGGGAAATCTCGTGGACCTTCGCATTATTGACAAATTCGTAGTTTTTATAGCTCCAATAGTTATAGGGGGCTGTGACTCCATTGGGCCTATAGCAGGATTTGGGATAGATAATATCTCTGACGCTCTGAAGTTTAAAAGTGCTCATTTACAAAAATATGGTGATGATATTGCTATTATCGGATATCCTTAAAAGACAATGTTTACAGGAATCGTAGAAACTATTGGAGTCGTTAATTCGATAGATGGAAATACTATCTCTATAGAAGCTGAGAAATTTTCACATAGATTATCCATTGGAGGTAGTGTCAGTGTAAAAGGCGCATGCCTAACTATTACCTCATTTGAAAATGGACAATTTACTGTTGATGTTGTTGATGAGACTCGAAGGAAAACAAACTTGGGAGATTTAAAAATTAACTCTAACGTTAATTTGGAATTACCAGTTCCGGTAACCGGTTCTTTTGATGGGCATATTGTCCAAGGTCATATTGACAACACGGTCCAGGTAATGTCAATCTTAGAGGAATCGGATTCACAAATAATAACCTTTAAGACAGATCCTTTAGATGCAAAATATTTGGTAAAAAAGGGATTCGTAGCATTAGATGGTGTGAGTTTGACGATTGTAGATTGTCATGCAGAATCGTTTTCAATAGCATTAATACCTCATACTTCAAAATTTACCACTTTAGGTGAATTGATAGTAGGCGATTCCATTAATTTAGAATTAGATCTATTTGCCAAATATGCTGAAAAGTTTTTAAACAGTTAAAAACATTAGATATTTCTAGTAGTATTTACTTATGAATCAAAACCATACATTTATATCACCTGTTGAAACCGCTATTGAAGATATTAAAAACGGCAAGATGGTGGTTATAGTTGATGATGAAGATAGAGAAAATGAAGGTGATCTTGCAATGGCAGCTGAGCTTGTAACTCCTGAGGCCATTAATTTCATGAGTGTCGAAGGTAGGGGTTTGATATGTACTCCTTTAACTGAGTCTCGATTAAAAGAATTAAGATTGCCTATGATGGTGCAAGATAATACGGCCAGGCATGAGACTGCTTTTACTGTTTCTGTAGATGTATTAGATGGAGCGACTACGGGTATATCAGCTCATGATAGATCTGCAACAATTCAAGCATTGGTATCTGATAAAACCAAACCTGAGGATTTAGCGCGACCCGGACATGTATTTCCATTGCAATATATGGAAGGCGGGGTGTTGGTAAGAGCAGGTCAAACAGAAGCTATTGTCGATTTAACTAAGTTGGCCAATTTAAAGCCAGCTGGCATAATCTGTGAAATCATAGATTCTGATGGAAGTATGGCACGTATGCCTAAGTTAAAAGAATTTGCAAAGACACATAAACTCAACCTCGTCTCGGTAGCTGACATCATTGCTTATAGAAGAATTAATGAAAAACTCGTAGATCGAGTGGCAGAGGCACGTTTGCCAACCGCTTACGGTGACTTCACAGCTATATCGTACAAAAGCAAGGTGGACTCTGATGAACACGTTGCTTTAATTAAAGGACAGCCTGACCCAGAGAAGCCTATATTGGTGCGCGTTCATTCGGAATGTTTAACTGGTGACGTTTTCGGAAGTGTTAGATGCGACTGTGGTCAACAAGCAGCACTGGCACTTCAGGCTATTAATAAAGAAGGATCAGGCGTCTTTTTATACATGAGACAAGAGGGTCGAGGTATTGGGCTACACAATAAATTGAAAGCTTACAACTTACAGGACAATGGATTAGATACCGTCGATGCAAATTTGTCATTGGGCTTCCCTCCAGATTTAAGACATTATGGGGTTGGAGCACAAATTTTAGTTGAACTCGGAGTAAGGAAATTGAAACTGATGACTAATAATCCTAAAAAGGTTGTTGGTTTAGAAAGTTATGGGCTTGAGTTAACTGAACGAGTTCCTATTAATGTTGAACCCAATGATCAGAATCGTGAATATCTAGAGACCAAAAGGTTAAAGATGGGCCACTTGATCGAGCCTGATAATAAGGCTAAGAGGAATAAATGACCAGAACTCAACCAAACGAACTGCCCAAAATCAAATCAGAATTGAACGGTGTTGGGTTAAAAATCGGCATTGTTTTTTCTAGGTTTAACAGTTCAATTACATCTGATTTGCTGCAAGGTGCAAAAACAACTTTGCTTGCTTCTGGAGTGCAGGGTAGCGATATAGAGATTATTGATGTGCCTGGTGCTCTTGAGATTCCGTACGCTGCGCAACTGTTGGCCAAATCGGATAATTTTGATGCATTGATCGCAATTGGTTGTGTTGTAAGGGGAGAAACTTCTCATTACGATATAGTTTCGACACAAGCGGCTGAAGGAATTAATCAAGTATCTTTAAATCACGGTATTCCTATAACATTTGGAGTTCTAACTACGGAAAATTTCGATCAAGCAAAGTCCAGATCTGGTGGAGATAAAGGAAATCTTGGCAGTGAAGCAGCATGGGCCGCCATAGAATTAGCATCTTTGACTAAGAAACGATTTAATTTTAAAAATTAAATCAATATATAAATTAAGTTTAAAAAGTTTGTTAGAATAACTATCTCTTATGGGGATTCGTCTAATGGTAGGACAACAGACTCTGAATCTGTAAGTCGAGGTTCGAATCCTCGATCCCCAGCCAAATCGCATTGTGAACACCACGCCGCGTTCGTCTAGTGGCCAAGGACACCGCCCTCTCAAGGCGGAGATCACGGGTTCGAATCCCGTACGCGGTACCACTTTATTGTGTATAGTATACCGGTTACATATATACATGCATGTTTAAAAGGGGGCGACAAATGCAGCGAGAACTTCCTACCCGTAAAGAGGTGGAATGTTACCTGGCAGATAGAAGAAATTGGGGTAGATGGAAGGAAAACCCATCAGCGGGTACTATTAATCTTATAACTTCAAAGAAAATAGTTGATGCGTCTCGTTTGGTTAAAACAGGTGAGTCAATCTCATTATCAAATCCTTTGCCGGTAGAGTCATCTCCTGCCAATAGTAGACCTGTAGATTTCTATTTAAAAAAATTAGATTGGATTGATCAGGGTGGAGGGGTTTTGGATTATATTGGCCTCTTTCAACACGGATTAACCGTCACGCATCTTGATGCCTTATGCCATGTGTGGGACCGGCATGGTATGTGGGAAGGCATGAACCCGGATGAAATTCTGACATTTGATGGAGCGAGGTTTGGAGGTATAGAGGCCTGGCAGAGGGGTATTTTAACAAGAGGTGTATTGCTTGACGTACCGAAACATAGAGGCACTGATTATGTTGACATAGATCAACCAGTACATGGATGGGAGCTGGAAGAGATAGCTGCTGCCCAAAATGTTGAATTAACTTCTGGAGACGCTCTACTCGTATATTCCGGTAAAGAAGCGTATGAAGCTGAAAACGGACCCTATGGTGGTGATATGGAAAATGGTTATCCAGGGTTACATGCATCATGTCTTCCATATATCAGAGACAATGATATATCGGTTTTGTTATGGGATATGGAAGATGCTCATCCCAATGAATATAATCTAGCTTGGACAATTCATGGAGCTATCCATGCTTACGGATTAGCAATTGTTGACGGAGCTAGATTAGATAATTTGGCTAAGTTTTGTGCTGAGAATAACACTTATGAATTTATGGTGACAATAAACCCACTTATCGTTAATGGAGGGACCGGTTCCCCAGTCAACCCTGTTGCCGTATTTTAATCAAATCCTCAATAACAATAAGATCAAGCGAATTTTAGAGAGGTTCATATAATGAGAGGCATCAATAAATTAGATAACAGAGTTGCGATCGTGACTGGAGGGGCTGGAGGCATAGGTAAAGAAATTTGCAGATGCCTAATAGGAGAGGGAGCAAAAGTAATCATGGCAGACTTATCAGAATCTTCAGCAATGACCGCAATTAACGAAATAAATCCTGAAGGAGATAAAGTCACTTATTTTAGACTAGATGTAGCTGATGAAGAATCTTGGCAGAGTCTTTATAAATATGTCGATACCGATTTCAGAAGACTAGATATTCTTGTAAACAATGCCGGGATATATCTGTTGAAAGACATTGAAGAAACTTCTTTGTCTGACTGGCAAAACGTGATGAATGTTAATGCGACCGGAGTTTTTATTGGAACCAAATTGGCTTTACCGCTGATGAGACCTACAGGTTCCGGTTCAATCATTAATATCTCATCGACATCGGGTATTACCGGCAGTCCTTTTGAAGGAGCTTATACTGCTTCTAAGGGAGCGGTTAGATTATTTACTAAGTCTGCAGCTCTTCACGCCGCCAAAGATAATATAAGGATAAATTCTGTGCATCCTGCGACAACAGATACGTCGATGGTTGAGGTGATATGGAACTCTAGCCCTGATATAAAGAAAACTGTTACCGAAAATGTGCCACTTGGCAGGTTGGCAGAACCTTATGAAATTGCTAAGACAGTATTATTCTTGGCATCAGATGATTCTTCATATATGACCGGCAGCGAATTAATAGTGGATGGTGGCATGACGGCAATCTAATCATAAATCCTATTTTTGATACTAATGGACTGAAACGTCACTTATACAATATTATTGGGATCTAAATAGCTTTCAACAAATTGGGGAATTAAATGCAACAAAATCGTGATCTATTACATAAAGATAATATGTTGATTGCCAACTCAACTAAAGTTAGGTATAACCCTATGGTGATTCAATCTGGATCTGGATCACGTTTAAAGGATGATAAAGGACGTAGTTATCTCGATTTTGGCGGCAATTGGGCTCTGGCGAACTTAGGATATGATAATAAAAATGTACAAGCTGCGATTCAAAAGCAGTTAGAAAACACAAGTTACGCAGGTATAGTCTCCAGCATCAATGAGCCAGCTCTGCTATTAGCAGAAAAGCTTGTGCAGTTAATGCCAGGTGATTTTCATAAAAAGGCTTGGTTTGGTTTATCAGGATCAGATGCAGCGGAAGCAGCACAAAGAATGGTTTTAGCAAGTTCAGGTAAGAGTCGTATTCTGTCATTTGTTGGCGCTATGCATGGAACAAATGATACTGGTATGGGATTATCTGGCCTGCCTGGTGCAGGAGGTGTGAAATATGGATCACATGTAATAAAAGCTCCGTTTCCAGATCCATACAGATCTCCTTTTCCTGGAGATAGTTTAGGATTGGCGGATCGTTGTACTTCCTTTATCGAAGACTATCTTTTTAAAACTATTTGTCCGCCCAGCGACATTGCAGCAGTATTTGTTGAAACTGTACAAAGTGATAGCGGGGATGTAGTACCACCTGATAATTTTATGCCTCTTCTTAGGAAATTATGTGATGAACATAATATTTTATTAGTAATTGATGACATCAAGATTGGATTGGGTAGGACAGGTCGAATGTTCTCATATGAACATTATGGTATTGAAGCTGACCTCATTTTACTTGGAAAATCATTGGGAGGAGGCTTGCCATTAAGTGCAGTTGTAGGGAGAGCTGATGTGTTGGATAGTGGGTTTGCTGGATTCACTACATCTGGTAATGCAGCCTGCTGTATAGCTGGGTTTGAGACTTTGAATGAAATAGAGCGACTAAACCTGGTTGAACATTCAGCAATTGCAGGAAAATACCTAGGAGATAAATTAGCTTCTACTCTAGGAGATTATGAAATAGTTGGAGACATCAGAGGTCGCGCTTTAATACAGGGCATAGATTTGGTTCAGGATAAGATTTCAAAATTGCCTAATAGGCAAGCAGCATCCAGTATAGTGTACAGATGTTGGGAATTAGGGTTATTACTTTATTATGTTGGGAATTCTGGAAACGTATTGGAAATAACCCCTCCATTAGTATTAACTGCTGATGAGATTGATGAAGGCACAAGCATATTAGATCAGGCATTTAACGATTATATGGACGGCAAAATTGATCAAGCCAAAGTAGCAGAATTCTCAGGTTGGTTTGTGTGAATAAACAGCTGTTAGCATACATCATACTAGGTTTAGGTTTTTTAATTATTGTCGCATTGATAATTCTTTTGATATTAGTTTAAGCACATAACATAATTAATTAGTATAAAGGAGATGAATATGAGTGATCTAAATGATCTAAGGTCCAATGTTTTAGGGCTATTTAATGAATTCTCTGGCACCGCGAGTGTTTGTGCCAATAATTTAACAACGGGAGATGTACTGTGTATTAATGAAAAACAAGTGCTTCCTGCACTCAGCGCTATCAAAATAGGCATTATGGCGGAACTTTTTTTTCAGATCGAGGAAGGAAAATACAATTTACTCGATCGAGTAAAGATAAATGGTCTCGATCTTAGAGGAGGCACAGGAGTTTTTAGAGAAATGGAAACTCCTTTTGAAGTCACATTAAAAGACATCTGTATGATGATGATTGTAGTAAGTGATAACACTTGTACATGGAAGCTTAGTTCTATGCTGGGAATAGATAATATAAACGAAAGAATGAGGTCGCTGGATATGAATGAATTTTCACTGAATCATGATCTGGGTCCGACCGCGTTTGATGATATGCAGGGAAAGGATGTCGATGCATATTCAGAGTGCTCTGCCAGGGACTTTACTACTCTTGTTACCTTGATGGCTAAGGGCGAATTGGTATCAAAAGACTCATCTGATGCAATGCTTGATATTATGGGCCGATGCCAGCATATTGAGTGGCTTGGCAGGTATCTTCCATTGGATCAATTTCCTGCTGAATCTGGAGTCGTACCTAAAGTCAAAATGTATAACAAACTTGGAGCGTATTTACATGCCAGATGCGACACGGGTCTTATTAAGTCAGAAAACAGTGATTATGTTATCACGGTGTTTGCTTCATACAGTAAGGACGAAAGTCTACTTTTATGCCCTCATGAGGGATCAAGATTGATTGGAAAAGTATCAAAGGCAGTATATGGCGTTTGGGGTTAGTGATTGAATCTAACTCTATGATCTGCGTTTGATCTTTGGGTCTAGTATGTCCCTCAGACCATCTCCTGAGAGGCTCATTCCTAGAACTGTAAATGTTAAGAATAGACCAGGAAAAATTATCATGTATGGTGCTCTGCTGAGATAGTCTTTAGCTCCTGCTACCATATTACCCCAACTCGGTATTTCCTCTGGTGGACCCGCGCCAAGGAAGCTGAGGTATGCTTCTAATAATACTGCTGCTGACGCTACATATGTGGCATGTACAATCAATGGAGCCACGATATTAGGCAAAATGTGTCTAATCATAATACGAGGTGTTGTAGCTCCAATTGATCGAGAAGCTTCAATGTAGGTTCGTTCTCTTAAGCTCAAAACAGCTGATCTGACTACTCGTGTGGCTATAGGGATCTCGGTAACACTTAATGCGATGATAACATTCTGTACACTTCCACCTAACAACGCCATCAGCGCAATCGCTAATATTATTGAAGGGATTGACATTAGGCCGTCCATGAATCGCATGACTACCATGTCAAACTTTTGAGAATATCCAGCGGCTACTCCAATGATGGTTCCAGCACTAATTGCTATTATAGCAACGGATACTCCAACTGTTAATGAAATGCGACTGCCATATAATGCTCGTGACCAAATGTCCCTACCTATGTTGTCCGTGCCAAACCAATGGCCTGCTGTCCAAGGTCCGGTGAATCTATCTAGAGGAGCAGGCATAGATGGATCGGATGTCCAGAGAAGTGGGGCAAAAATAGCTATTACCACGGCAAACAAAAATATTGAAATTCCTACAGCCATATTCGGATGTCTTTTCAATAACGATAGTAAGCCTTTGACTCTGTCTTTTATAGTTAAGTCAGGAGGCTTTATCCATGCTGAAGTTGAGGTTTGATTCTTATTCATTCGTTATTTATATCTAATCCTAGGATCCAGTAGACCGTAAGACAGATCTATTAATAGATTTATAAATGCAACTATAGCTGCGAAAACTAAAACCGTTCCTTGAATGACGGGGTAATCTCTATGGCTTAAAGCATTGACCAAAAGTCTACCCATTCCAGGTATCGCAAAAACATTTTCTGTAACCACGACTCCACCTAACAGTAAAGCTAAGCTGATTCCACATACAGTTATAATTGGCAGCATTGCATTTCGTAATGCATGTGCTAGTAAAACACGAGTTTCTGCTAGGCCTTTAGAACGTGCGGTTCTGATGTAATCTTCCGAAAGCACTTCTAGCATTGTTGCTCGAGTCATTCTTCCTATAAGAGCCATTACTACTAAACCGGTAGCTAGTACTGGTAGCACCATATGATAAAAATACTTACCTACATTTTCAGTAGGGGCAGTGTAACCGATTGCTGGAAACCAATTCAGCTTTACCGCAAATGCCCACATCAATATGAAACCAAGCCAAAATAAAGGTACCGAGTATCCTAAAGTCGTAAAGATCATTACTGACCTGTCTATCCAACTGTTAGCCTTCCATGCTGCAATTATGCCTAATGGTATTGCTATAGCCATGGAAAATATGAGGGTAAATGCTGCTACAGAAAATGTTGGAACTATACGCTGTCCGATCATTTTTGTAACGGATGTTTTTCCAAATAGTGATTCTCCGAGGTCTCCTTGGAAAAGGTTGCCAAACCAGATTCCTAATTGAACATACATTGGCTTATTAAGACCTAGACTCTCTCTAATTAATTCGTATTTTTCTTCTGTTGCATGTGTGCCTACGATTAAAGCAGCAGGGTCTCCAGGAGCTATATGGATTAAAGCAAATACTACCAAGGCTACAACAAGTAGAACCGGTATCATTGCTAACAATCTTCTGAGTATATATCCACTCATTAAAACCTAGTTTTGTCTCCTGATATTTATCCGACCGAATTAGTCGCGTTTATGTTTATTAATTCAACTGTTAAATTGAACTAACAAACAAGCTCTTTGAGCGTTAACTCAAAGAGCTTGTCTGCTCTTAACTTATATTTCCGCCTGTTTAGTTTCGATTTATCTATCTAACCAAGCATTTATATAAACTGGAAATACCGGTACGTCAAAGTCTTTAACGACCTTGCTATATGGGTAAATAGATGCCCATTGAGCGAGCATTACTTGAGGTGCAGAATCGTAAAGTGCGAGCTGCATCTCTCCGATAAGTTCCATCTGTTTTGATGCATCAGGCTCAAAAGCATATTGAAGTCGCAATGCTTTTGTCCTTTCTACTTCCGGATCATCTCCGAAGTTACCAAAATACAGTGTTCCTGAAAGCATAGGATCAGCCACAGGATCTGGAGAAGCCCACTGAACCCACCAGTCTGTAATAGCATCCCAATCTGGATCAGGCAGTCTTGATAGCAAAGTCGCCCAGTCCATTGATGGCATTTCAACTGTTAATCCAACTTCTTCGAACAGAGGCTTTAACACCTGTCCCATTGGAGTAATAGTTGCATAGTCATTTGGATTCATAAGCAAGAATGTTTCTCCAGCATAACCAGAGTCAGCAATCATTTTCTTTGCTTTTTCAACGTCTTTTTCGTTGTAGTACTCTTCACCAACAGTGCTGGCGAGTGGAGTTCCACACCTGTACCTTGATGGGCACAGTGACCATAGATCACTCGGTCCCATTGATGCTGCTAACGCTTCAATGTCTGTAGCCGCCTGCAAAGCTTGTCTGATCATTTTATTGCTAGCTGGCCCTGTAGAACTGACATAGAAGTCATAGGTCCAGAAGTGCTTGTCATACTTAGCTACATCGATATTTGGATCATCAACCATTTCTGTGAAGAAATCCAATCCAGCACCGTCCCACACATCAATTTCGCCTGTTTGCAATGCAGCTTTCTTACTTTCTTCGGATGGAATTTCTAACCATTCGATTGTATCGATATACGCAATTTTCGAACCGGCCAGATAACTGCCAGCCTCGTCTGTTCTAGGGACGTATGCATCAAATCGTTCTACAACTAATTTGTCTCCACGTACCCACTCAGAAACTTTATATGGTCCTGAGCCAATAGCGTTTTCTTCTCCATAATCTTCCTGTGCAGGGGTGTTTGCAACACTTTCTGGCCATATGTTAGAGAGAGGCCATGGCGCTGCCATTCCTGAAATTACTACACCCATTGGCTGTTTGAAAGTCAAAGAAAAAGTATGGTCATCGATTTCTTTCCAGCCATCTTCTACCATCTGACCTTTTAACATGTCACCCGCGGCAGTAGTTTCCCACATTCTCTTTAGAGAAGGGATAACGTCACCTGACGTTACAGATGAGCCATCATGGAATGTCATACCATCTCTGAGTGTGAAAGTATATGTGGTGCCAGCGTCATCAACTTCCCAGCCAGAAACCATTTGTGGCTTTGCATTGAAACCGGCATCTCGTTCAAATAGTCTTTCCCAAACGTGAGCAGAGATTGTTGTAACAACATAAGCTCCTGAGAATGAGGTATCTAGTGTCTCCAGGCTAGCTTGGGCCGCCACCTTAAGGGTTCCGCCGAATTTTTCTCCTGATTTCATGTCTCCAAGAGTTTTTAGCGTCGAATCACTTACTGGTTCAGTTGTGTCAGCAGTGGATTCACTTACCTCAGTGCTTTCTGTCGTTGTTACCGCATCTGAAGTAGCAGCTTCTTCATCTTCACTACAAGCTACTATCGATAAGGACAATGCACAGATCAACACTACTAACAAGGTTAATCTACTAAGCATATAGACCTCCTTTTACCTTGATTGTTCTACTATAAAGTTTTACAACATTAATCGTGAAATCTATCTGCAAATCAATCTATACTCGTTACTAAATATAATAACTTCTACGATAACTGTTGTTGGTTGGGAACTGTCTCACAAGCGATATACCATGTCAACATCGTGAGGGAATTCACATAATACCCGAATACCAATGAAATGAGCCTTTGATATTGTATTGAAACATCTGCGCTGCTACACTCCTTCAACTGATACGGTCTAATTTGGTGATTTAGAAACCAATATGAAAAATAAATCAAACTGAGGGAGACTGAAATGAATAGAATTAAGGGAGCTGTATTGTATGAATACAATCAGCCAGTTGTAGTAGAAGATATGGACTTAGGTGCCCCCCAAAATGGGGAGGTTTTGGTGAAGATGATGGCTAGCGGAGTGTGCCATTCTGACTGGCATGTAGTAAAAGGGGAGTGGTCAAATATTCCAACACCTGTCATTCTTGGGCACGAAGGAGCGGGGGTCGTAGAAGAGATTGGACCGGGTGTTACAAAACTAAAACCGGGAGATCACGTTATACTCTCATGGATGCCGAGTTGTGGTTTATGCGAAGCATGCCAGATTGGACGACCAAATGTATGTTACAGGCCCCCTGCGAGTACTAGAACGGCGCGCACGACTTCAACGAATAAAGATATATCCTTTCTTTCAGGATTGGGTACCATGTCTACTCATGCCATAGTAACTGAAGAAGCGGCGGTTTCGATTGATAAAACGATGCCATTTCCCCAGGCATCTCTAGTTGGATGTGGCGTTATGACAGGCGTTGGAGCAGCTATAAACACAGCAAAAGTACATCCTGGATCTAGTGTTGCTGTATTTGGTGCAGGAGGTGTAGGTCTTAATGTGATACAAGGCGCAGCAATTGCCGGAGCAACAACTATTATCTCAGTAGATCTTTTAGATAATAAATTAGAATTAGCAAAACAATTTGGTGCGACTCACACCGTAAATTCTAAAGATACAGATCCTGTTGAAGCAATAAAAGATCTTACAGGGGGGCTAGGAGTTCATTACTCTTTCGAAGCAATTGGCTTAGTGCCGGAACCATTCGTTCAATCAATACATGCAGTTAGAAACAGAGGTTTAGCGGTATGGGTCGGCCACGCTCCTCTTGAAACTCCCGTCACAATCGATGCAAGAGATATTATGTGGGAGAAAAAAGTTATTGGATCAATGTACGGCAGTGCGCGTCCACACATCGATTTTGGACGGCTAATATCGCTGTATCAGTCCGGTCAATTGAAGTTGGATGAATTAATTACTCGTAGTTTCAATATTGATGATGTGAATACAGCCTTCCAAGTTCTTGGTGAAGGTAAAGTTGCAAGAAGCGTTCTAACTTTCGATTGATAGAAAACAAAATTAATCTTAACAATATCGGTGGAATATAGTGAAATTTGGTAACTGGATTTTCCCTATCAGCCTAGCTGAGGATTATGACGGCAAATTAATACATGAGGTTTTATGTGAAATAAAATTGTGTGAAGAGAATGGTTTTCACTCAGTTTGGTTGAACGAGCACCATTTTGATGGAACATCAGCCTTTGCAGATCCTGTAACTTTTTCCGCAGCGGTTGCCATGTGCACAAAAAATATAAAGATTGGTTTTGCTGTCCTTGAAATAGCATTACACAATCCAGTTAGACTTGCAGCACAGTGTTCTCTTATAGATCATCTTACTAAAGGTAGGTTGATTGTCGGACTGGGAAGAGGCTCTATCGCAAATCACTATGAGTATGATGGATTTGATGTGTCTATGGATATGGGTGCTGGAGCTTTGGAGGAGGCAGAAGAATTATTAATAAAGTGTTGGACAGAAAAAGACGTAACTCATTCAGGAAAGTATTGGAACACCAAGTTTCCTGCAATACGTCCGGTCACATATTCAGTACCCCATCCTCCGATAATGCGATCTGCTATCAGCGAACGCAGTATAAGTAATTTAGCGAGTTTGTGTCGTCCTTTTCTTACTGCGGGAGGCAAACCAGCAGACATAATTAGAAAACTGACCTTGTATAAAGAACATGCTACAAAGTCTGGCTATACCGATTCAGAGATTCAGTCAGCCGTAAACGATATATGGTTTACCTCAGATATATTAGTAGCTGACTCTACCAACGAAGCTGAGAAAATAGCTAGAGAACATTTAGAAATAGAACAGAAATTTATTAGCGACGCAAGAATAAAATTGAATTCATCTGAATGGGTTAATTCAAAAGAAGGACAGGGTCATCTTAAACACGAAACACTTGAGGATGGGTTTATTTTTGGATCAGTTGGTAAAGTTAAGGATCAAATTAATGACCTTCGCCAGGCAGGTGTAAATAATCTAATGTTAAAGGTGAATACAGGGCAAATGGATTATCGAGTTGTTGAAAAAACAATTCGACTATTGGGTGATGAGGTCATACCGTTTTTCACCTGAAATAAAAATCAATTTTAAAAATCCACATAAAAACCTAGGCGCTTTCCTCCTATCAGGTGCAAGTGACCATGTTCTTGGGTTTGTAGCCCGTCATTTCCAAAATTGGATAATAATCGATATCCATTTGGACACATCTCTCTACCTATGTCTACCGCCAATGCCGAAATTTTATTGAAAAGTTTTTTGTCCTGCCACAACTGGCTTTGAGATATGTGTGCTTTAGGCACGAACAAAATCATAACGGGTGCCCAATCTAGTACATTATCAAACACAGATATTTCGGTGTCTTGATAATGGATTTTACCAGGAGAACGCCCATGCGCTACTTCGCAAAGTATGCAAATTGTGTCTTTCATATGATGGGTTAATTTATTAAGTTAAGTTTTTAATTTGATCAAACTTCAACTATATGAAGTGTTTTATTGTTGACTTTATCGGCGCCGAAAGTCTTTTGATACTATGGTTAGGACATATCCAACTGCCTTGTCGGCTGCCCGAGAACGTATTGGTCCGAGTTCTCCAGTAAAGTCATCTAGTGTTGTTATTATGGTGGGCAACTTCAGATTATGTCTATGAACTAACAATTGATATAATTTCTCTTCTGCCCAAGGGCCTCCTCTTTCTTGACCAAGGTCATCAAGAATTAGGACGCCAGCATTTCTGATTCTTTCGAAAATCTCATCATATCTAATTGCACTATTTGGTGTGTAGCTACTTCTTAGGTAATCTAGTAGGTCAGGAACGAAAGCAAAGAAAACATCATCACCTTCCCTAATCCGTTGACTGCCAATGGCAACTGCTAGATGAGTTTTACCAACTCCGGTGGAACCGGATAAGGTCAGCCATCCATCAGGATATGAAGCATATGTTTTACTTACTTCCAATGCTAGTTTCAAGCTTGCTTTTTCTTTGGAATTTATACCTGTAGTGGTTGTTTTATATGAATCTAGAGTCATCCGGTCTTGCAGGTCTTTAGGGATGCTACCTAAACCAAATCCAATATCTGAAGGCTTTAACCTAATAATTTTTGAGAGGTGCTCAGTTTTTAATCTAGATCGAATGTAAGAATCCAATGAACTAAGTTCTTGTGAAGTTGCTATAACTGTTGGCAATTCTGCATTAAATCTATGATTGAGTATTTGCTGCAATTTCTCTAATGCCCAAGGAGTAGGGTATGCGCTACCTAAGTCATCGAGAATCAGCAAGGGAGTATTTCGAACCCGATCGAACAGCTCACTGTAAGAATATGGTGTGTCAGGTGCGAAGCTACTTCTTAAGTGATCCATCAAATCTGGTACATCTATATAAATTGCAATATGCCCGTTCTGTATGCATTGGTTTGCAATTGCAGCAGATAAATGGGTTTTTCCGGAACCATGTGGACCAACTAATACTAACCAGCCACGCGGAGACATTGTGTATTCTACAGCTGCATCTTTCGCAGTTTTAATCAGCGATTGTATATCTGGGACACTAGAAAATTCAGGGACAAAAGATTCGAAATCAAACCTTACTAAATAACCTAAATTACTGTACCGAATTAATTGAGAATTGTTCTGTTCAAGTAAATTATCTTGCTGGCATGAGCAAATTACAAATCTACCGAAGTCTGGGTGGTCAATTGCAACATCTTCTGTAAACCAACCTAGATCACTACATCGATCGCAATCGATTTCAACATCATCTTCCTTTTGAGGCTGGATCTCTGATTTAGTATCTTTTGCTGGTGCTTTGTCCAATTTCTTTAATATGTCGCCGATTTCGTCCACTTTTCCTCCTGTCAGGGTTATTAGTCTGGGATCGCCCATTTACCTGCCAATTTTCTAGTATGCTTTCAATATACCGCCATGACCTAGCGTTATTCTTAACTGCCTCGCGAAAAGCCTCATTAATCCAATCATCAGGATAACGTTGCTGCGCGTATTTTAACTCTTCTGTTATTAGAGGGTTAAGTGTGCCAATATTATTTTCGTATAGACTAAAAATATTCTCGGTAGGATTGTTGTTTTCAATTACATCTAACTTACTGTCATGGTCTTCATTGATTATGCGGTCAATATTAGATTTTGCATCGAAAGTGTTTAGTACTAGTATTCGAGCTTCTCGATCTGTTTTTAAATAAGCACGTCGTATTAACCCATTGTTGATGCATTTATCTATCGAATCCTGAATTTTTTCCTTGGATCCGATTACTGTTTGCAGCACCTGGTCAGAAACTAACAAATTTTCCTCTACCCACTTAGGACTCCCTTTTCTTATATGAATTAAGTTAAGGAACCTCAAAATACACACAAGGTCATTGTAATCCCGGATTTGTTCTAGCATTGGGCCGAGTAAAGGACTGGGAACTGGAGTAAAATGCACTCCTTTAGGAAACCCTGCCCCGTAATTTTTACTATGCATAGACTCTGCTTTCATTTGTGCTGTCAGATAAAGTAATCTGGTATCTTTCTATACCAATTCTCTAGATCTGGATCTTCTTTCTAAACTCTCAAATTTAACTAATTCTTTGCGGAAGTACAGTGGTACAGCACCTGTAGGACCGTTTCTATGTTTTGCCACAATTATTTCTGCAATGTTTTCAGGATATGGTCTTGAGGGCTCTTTTCGCTCCCAGTCCTCTTTAGTTGTATAGTGATCTTCTCTATAAATAAAAGCTACCACATCTGCATCCTGTTCAATGCTTCCACTTTCACGTAGGTCTGACAGTATTGGTCTATGTGAAGGACGATGCTCCGGCGCACGGCTTAACTGAGATAGAGCCAAAACTGGCACATTTAGATCTCTAGCTAATGCCTTTAATGATCTCGATATGTCGCCCAATTCTGTTGTTCGATTGTCAGATCTGCGGTTTGAATCGCCCATTAATTGCATGTAGTCCACTATGACTAAATCTAATCCTCTTTCAGCTTGTAGACGTCTGGCTTTACCTCGAATTTCGACTGTACCCTGTATAGGCGTATCGTCCATGTATATTGGTAGTTCAGATAGGACTCCAATGCCGTCTAGCACACGCCTTTCCTCAGATTCGCTTAAAACACCCAAACGTAGCCTGTGGCTATCGACACCGGCTTCTGCCGAAAGTAATCTGTTTCCAATTTGCTCAGCACTCATTTCCAGGCTAAATATACCTGTTCGTATTTGTTTTTCAGCAGCATTCCTCGCAATGTTAAAAGCCAGACTGCTTTTGCCTAAACTAGGCCGAGCGGCTAAAACTATCAAGTCAGATCTTGCAAGGCCATTACCGAGTATTTTATCCAGGTCAGGGAAACCTGTTTGTATTGGAGTAAGGTTTGCATCATCAAAATCGATGCTTGCGGTTTGTTCCATGTATTCGTCAAGAATAGTACGAATATGCTGGAAATCACCTGTTGCTCTATTAGTTCGAATCCCGTAAAGCAACGTTTCAGCATCTCGTAGTGAAACATCACTATCAGAAGATCCTTCATATCCAATAGTGGCTATATCGCCGGCAACAGAGATTAATTGACGCATTACTGCAGATGTTTGTACTATCCTTGCATAATGTTCTATATGAACTGAAGTGGGAACTGTTCTTACTATTTGCCCAAGATAATTAGAGCCTCCTACATCGTCTAGCAATTCTTTCAGCGATAATTCATGAGCTACTGTCACCTGGTTTATTGCCTCTCCTCTGTCAAAAAGAGTCATGAAGGATTCATAACATGACCGGGTCCTGGATAAGTAGAAATCATCTGGTCTTAGAAAAGAGGATATTTGGGTTAGAGCAGTCGGATCAATAAGGACAGCTCCTATTACAGCTTCCTCGGCATCCGCGTCATGTGGCAGCAATCTCTCCGCGTACAATTCTAAAAACTATCCTCAGGATTTTTTCTCGTCCACTTTACCGTCAGTGTCCGAGTCTAATTCAGCTTCTACTATATCTGCATCTTCTGTTTCAGTCTGTTCTTCTGAACCTGATTCGTCATTTGACTTGTCTGGTTCATTTGAAGATTCTGTATTAATTGTATCTGTATCATTATCATCTTCAACTAACTCAGTTTCATCGGGGTTGGAATCCTGATCAGCTAATTGTTGTATAAAAGTTTCTGGGTCTGTATCGGTAGGATGTACTAATAGTTCCACTTCCACATCTACTTCTTGATGTAATCGTATTTTAGCCGTAAATAAACCGACGTTTCTTATTGAGTCAGAAATCGCGATAATTCTTCTGTCTATAGTAGTTTCGAGCAGCTCCGAAAGTTTTGCCGCTACAATTGCATTAGTTACTGAACCATAAAGACGGCCACCAGGCCCCGACCTCATTTCCAGGTCCAGCCTTATTCCTGTTAACTTGTCTCCAAGCAATGTCATGTCATTCAACTTTTTGATTCTATCTTTTTCAGCTTGATTGCTAAGCTTATCCAACCTTTGAAGAGAATCATGAGTTGCAATTACAGCAAGGTTTTTAGGTATTAAATAATTTCTAGCAAACCCAGGCTTGACATCTTTAACCTCTCCTCCGTTAGCTACGCCTTCTACGTCTTCAAGAAAAACCACTTTCATTTGTAAATCCTATATGTACATCTTGACTCATACGAAATATCAATCGCGATATACTAAATTTTTGTAAATTAAGAATTCAGTACATTAAGTCTGCAAAAATAATGCCTGATAATGTTACAACTATACTGTGATATCAGTCGCTAACACAAGCTTTCGATATGGAAGCAGGCGTTAATAAAAACAATTCAACATATTCGTCTGATACCGGCCCCATACCTCGTTGACAGCTAGTTATAGCTAATACTAGACTAAATTATAGGTTACAAACAGAGATTTGTATTGGAGATTTTGTGCTTAAGATTCGACTTAGAAGAGTAGGGGGCAAAAAACAGCCTTCTTACAGAATAGTTTTAGCTGATTCGCGAGAAGCTCGTGATGGTGCGTTCATTGAACAATTGGGATTATATGATCCTAAAACGGATCCTCCTACAATAGTTATCGACACGATAAAGACACAGGAGTGGATATCTAAAGGTGCGCAAGCCACTGACTCTGTGTCTAGAATTTTAAACACTCATGAAAATCAGTCCAAACAAAAAGACGTATAAGGTTCTTATAGGGGGATAAAAATGAAGGAATTGTTGGAATTCATTGTCAGATCAATTGCTTCTAATCCTGATGAGGTGAAAGTTACTGAGAGCAGAGAAGATAACGGTAATAAAGTTTTACTTCAGCTTGAGGTTTCACCTAATGACAAGGGTAAAGTGATCGGTCGTCAAGGTCGTGTGGCTCAGTCAATAAGGACTTTATTAAGAGTCGCATCAATCAAAAATGGCACTAGGGCTGTTCTAGAAATACTCTAGGATAGAACTGCAGCTTTAGCAATTAGTTGTAGATTTCAGTGGTCGGCTCACAAAAACCTGACTCATCAAACCAAGAAGTAGTTGTAGGCCGCGTTGTGGGCACTTGGGGCATTAACGGCCATGTTAAAGTCAAAAGATTCGGTAGCTCAAACGGTGTATTCACACCAGGTTCAGTCCTAACTCACACTGATGGTGATTTAATCGTTATTTATGTCCGGGCAAAAACTTCACAAAACAATGATATGTTGGTTGTTAAGTTTAAATCAATTGACAACGTATCTATGGCGTCAGCACTAACCGGCATAGAATTAAAAACATCGTCATCTATATTGGAAGATTTACCAGATTGGAACTATTATCATTATGAGCTAATAGGCTTAAAAGTATTATCCAATAATGGGGAACATATTGGGACACTAGACAAAATCATCGAGACTGGAGCAAACGATGTATATGTCGTTACTTCTAGTGATGGCGATGAATTACTATTTCCCGCAATACGGGATGTGATAAAAGAGGTGAATATAGAAACTCAGGTTTTGATAGTAGAACCACAAGATATAATTTAACAGTTATATATATAACTGGGAAGGAAATAAATGTCAGGTCACTCTAAATGGTCGACAATCAAGCATGCTAAAGCGGTTACAGATGCACGCCGTGGCAAGATGTTTACTAAGTTGTCTAAAGAAATTATTGTTGCCGCTCGGGCTGGGGGCGGCGATACGGAATCAAACTTTAAATTGCGAATGGCGGTTCAACACGCTAAAGACGCTAATATGCCTTCAGATACGATTGAACGTGCAATTCAAAGAGGTACAGGGCAGTTAACTGAAGGAGCTCAATTGACTGAGATGAGATACGAAGGCTATGGCCCAGGAGGAACAGCTATATTACTTGAAGCTTTAACTGATAATAGAAATCGTACTGCCTCTGATGTGCGTTCAACATTCTCCAAAGGCGGTGGCAGCTTAGCAGAAGTTGGCTCCGTTGCCTGGCAATTTGAACAGAAAGCTTTGTTTATAGTTAAATGTGACTCAAGTATTTCTGAAGATATTGCTATGGTCGCTATTGACGCGGGAGCGGTTGATTTTGATATCGATGATTCATTGATGGAAATATATTCTCCCGTGGAACAATTTGATTCTGTTAGGAAGGCGTTGAACACTCATGATACCGAGATAGCTTCATCCGCTGTATCAATGATCCCTGTTAATACTGTTGAACTTGATTTGAAAAACGCTAAGCCTACATTGAGGCTATTAGAGAAATTGGAAGACCTAGACGATGTCCAAAGAGTTTATTCGAATGGAAATTTTCCGCAGGAAGCAATAGATCAGTATGGTAATTAATCTCTAATGCGGATCCTTGGCGTTGATCCAGGCACAATTAATATGGGAGTTGGACTTGTGGAAGTCATTGATGATCAGTTGATTCATTTATACTCATCGACATTAAAATCTCCTAAGTCGCATGATTTGCCTAAACGATTGTCGTCTCTGTTGTATTCGTTGAGAGAATTAGTTGGACAATGGGAACCAGATACTATTGCTATAGAGCATCCATTTGTTGGGAAAAATGTTAAGTCTGCTTTAGCGATAGGACAGGCTCAAGCTTTAGCAATGATTGTTGCTGCAGAAAAGGATATCGAATTATCTCTATACAGTCCTACTGAAATAAAAAAATCTGTTACTGACTATGGAGGGAGTTCCAAAGATCAGGTAAGGTCTATGGTGACTGCTATTTTAGACCTTGATGACGATAACATGAGCATGGACTCATCTGATTCTCTTGCTGTCGCACTGTGTCACTACAATGCAATTCGATATAGAGATATCATGGAAATATAAATGGTGTTGAAAAATGATTACTAATGTTAAAGGTAAAATTCTAAAAATTGGCATAGATTGGGTGGATATAGATCTGGGGCCAATAGCGCTAAGAATTAATGTTCCAAGTTCATCAATTTATTCTTTAGGCAAAAGTGGAGATACTGTCATTCTTTTTACGAGCATGCAAGTTAGAGAAGATAGTATGACTTTATATGGTTTCGAATCAGACGAATCCAGATCGAGTTTTGAATCTCTCATCTCTATTAATGGAGTAGGTCCGAGGTTAGGACTTGCTATTATGTCTATGTTTTCGGTTAGTGACTTGACACAAGCTGTAAATACAGAGGACCAACTAGCATTTAGTAAAGTCCCTGGTGTAGGCAAGAAGACAGCCGGAAGAATCATTCTGGAATTAAAAGGACAGTTAGCTAAAGGTTTATCAGCGGTAGATACAGGTGAGTCACATACAGAAGTGCTGGAAGCATTAACTGCATTAGGTTATTCGATTAACGAAGCTCGAGAGGCAGTGAAGCTTAGCGAAACGGATGCCGATTTACCGATGGAAGAACGAGTTCGAGCTGCATTAGAACATCTTTCTGGATAAATAATGGAACAATCCTTTTCTGTTGTATCCGACTTTAAAGCTACTGGAGATCAACCTGAAGCCATCAAGAAACTAAGTATTGGCGTTGGACAGGGCGTAAAACATCAAACCTTATTAGGCGTCACTGGTAGTGGTAAAACATTTACCATTGCAAATATGGTTGCTGAAATACAGCGTCCCACATTAGTAATAGCGCATAATAAGACGTTGGCAGCTCAGTTAGCGACCGAGTTCAAGGAATTTCTACCAAATAATGCTGTCGAATATTTTGTTAGTTACTATGACTACTATCAGCCTGAAGCTTACATACCTCGGACTGACACTTACATCGAGAAGGATGCCGATGTTAATGAACAGTTAGACAAACTGAGACATTCTGCGACCAGAGCTTTGTTGACCAGAAAGGACGTACTAATTGTGGCATCAGTCTCATGCATCTTTGGATTAGGGTCTCCTGAAGAGTATGAATCTTTCGTTGCTTATGTACGTAAAGGTGAAAACCATTCCCGAAAAAAACTAATACGTAAATTGGTTGATATGCAATACGAGCGAAATGATTTCGATTTGTCGAGAGGTCGATTTCGCGTGCGAGGAGATACTTTGGAATTGATGCCTGCTTACGAAGAAGCCTTGGGTGTGAGAATTGAATTTTGGGGCGACCAGATTGATAGAATTGTGTCACTTGAACCGTTGACTGGAGAAATATTATCTGAGTTAGAAGACATTGAAATTTATCCAGCTAAGCACTTTGTAACCTCTGAAGATAAACTCAAAAACGCGATTAATGATATCCAAGAAGAGCTAAGCTGGGCTCTAAAAAGTTTACGTGAACAAGATAAGTTAGTAGAAGCGCAACGTCTAGAATCAAGGACGTTATACGATATCGAGATGTTACGAGAGACAGGTTATTGTGCAGGTGTGGAAAATTATGCACGTCATTTATCTGGCCGCACACCCGGTAGCGTTCCTTATACGCTTATCGATTACTTTCCTGATGACTTCGTAATTGTTGTTGATGAATCTCACATGACATTGCCTCAAATTCGGGCGATGTACGGAGGAGACAGGTCTAGGAAAGAGGTTTTGGTTGAACATGGCTTTAGATTGCCTTCGGCCTTAGATAATCGCCCGCTCAGTTTTCCAGAGTTTGAAGATCATGTGAATCAAATAGTATATGTTTCTGCAACTCCGGGCCCATATGAGATGGAGCATAGTAAAAATGTAGTAGAGCAAGTAATCAGGCCTACTGGATTAATCGATCCAATTATTGAAGTAAAACCGACTCGAGGACAAATTGATGACCTGCTTGAGATGATTAGAAACCGGGTCGCTGAAAATCAGCGATGTTTGATAACTACCTTAACAAAGAGAATGGCAGAAGAATTATCAGATTATTTACGAGAAGTTGGCATCAAGACACACCACATGCATTCCGAGATAGACACATTAGAACGGAGTGAGATATTAAGAGATTTGAGGCTAGGCATTTATGATGTGGTAGTTGGGATAAATTTGCTTCGCGAAGGTATTGATCTTCCTGAAGTTAGCTTAGTTGCGATACTAGATGCAGATAAAGAGGGTTATTTGAGGTCTCAAACAGCTTTGATTCAAACAATTGGACGCGCTGCAAGGCATGTTGATGGGTATGTTGTTATGTATGCAGACAAAGTT
This sequence comes from SAR202 cluster bacterium, assembly GCA_022447925.1. Taxonomy (GTDB): domain Bacteria; phylum Chloroflexota; class Dehalococcoidia; order Lucifugimonadales; family UBA2962; genus UBA2962. The sequence goes on from JAKUTS010000007.1 coordinate 50,028, forward strand.
ACCAAGTCAATGAATAAAGCAATTGATGAAACTAATCGTCGAAGAGTGATACAAGAATCGTACAACTTGGAGTATGGGATAACCCCTCAAGGCATAAGGAAAACAATTCATGACATTACAGAACGTGTTCGGGAAACTGTTCAAAAAGACGAGTTTATAAACTCTCAAGGCAATCTGCCTAAAGATGAACTGGTAAAATTGATAAATGATTTACAGTTACAGATGAAGGATGCAGCTAAAAAGCTCGAATTTGAAAAAGCTGCCTTATTACGGGACCAAATTGTAGATCTTAGAAAAGTATTAATAGATTAAAAAACCATTAGGAATATCAAATTCCGTTGACATAGCTTCTTCTGTAACAATACAATTTTAAAGATACGTAATGCATAACCGTTTAACTGTCATTAAACCCGAAATATAAAAACCTATGGAGATTAACTTATGACCAGCGAAACAACAGTCTTAAACAAAGACATTGTAATGGAAGCGCTTCGCGATGTTTATGACCCCGAAATACCAATAAACGTAGTAGATTTAGGTTTGATTTATGACTGTGCGGTAGATGAAGGAAATGTTGACATCAAGATGACTCTTACTTTTGCAGGCTGTGGTATGGGACCTTATATCGCGCAACAAGCAGAATGGAGAATAGCTGAACTAGATGGAGTTGATGATGTTAATGTTGAACTAGTTTATGATCCTCCATGGACACCTGACTTAATTTCAGAAGAAGGTAGATCAGAGTTAGGGATCGATTAAGTTCATATTGACTGTTAAAACCTAAAAAGGGGTCATAGAGGCCCCTTTTTGTATTACATTAGAATTATTCATGTCTTGAAAAGTACTAAATTTAGAGGGAAATAATGACGCAAAAACCGAATAACCCAGCACAGAATGCCCAAGCTCGCGCAAAAATTGAATCTATGAAGCGTCAGTTTGAACAACGTAGGGCAATTAGTTCGGCTTTAGAAACCGTTAAAAATAAAATAGGGGTTTATAGTGGTAAAGGTGGAGTAGGCAAAACAACTGTCTCAGTAAACCTGGCTGTTAGCCTGGCTGAAGCAGGGAATTCTGTAGGTATTTTAGATGTAGACATAGATTGTCCAAATGTTGTTAGAGCGATGAAGATATTTGAACCTCCAGAAATGGCCGAGGACAAGAGATTGATACCTCCCAGCCGGTTTGGTGTATCTGTGATGTCGATGGGCTTTTTTCAACAAAAAGAAGACGAGGCAATAATATGGCGAGGGCCGATGGTTCATAATGCGATAAATCAATTATTGCAATCGACAGTATGGGGTGAACTAGATTTCCTGATAGTCGATCTTCCGCCAGGTACTTCAGATGGTCCATTGACTGTAATGCAAACTTTAGATTTGGACGGATTTGTTATTGTAACCGCTCCACAAGAGTTAGCTATGATGGATGCTAAAAGATCTATAAATATGATTAAAACATTAAAAGTTGATGTGTTAGGTGTAGTAGAAAATTTTTCGGGAGAAATATTTGGCAGCGGCGCTGGCGAAGAGATATGTAATGAACTGGATTTGCCATTTCTTGGTAAATTAGGATTAAGTTCAGATTATCGAGATGAAACCAAACCAACAGTTTTGACGAGTGATACCGTGCGAGATGAATACAGGGTAGTAGTATCCCAATTGGAAATTGAATTAGATAAAAAACAAGCTTCATAAAGATATTAAACGCCAATTTGACATCAATTAGAATAAATTATTTCATTGGTGTTTATTAAGCAATATGCAGGATTTCGATATAAAAACTAATGACAAATCTACTGGAGATGAGATCCTGAATAATCGAATTGAGATTTCGAACATTAGTAAAAGCTACTTATCTAGTAATGGAGTTGTGAGTAAGGTGCTTAACTCTGTTAATTTCGAAATTGCTCGATCAGAATTTGTATCATTGCTGGGGCCTAGTGGATGTGGTAAGACTACTTTGTTGAAAATCATATCTGGTTTAATCGCCCCAGACTCAGGTGAGGTTAAAATTGAAGGTAGCTCGCCAGCAAATTCTCGTAGAGATAAAAGTATTGGATACATGTCTCAGGATCCTGCTTTGATTCCATGGCGCACGGTTTATGAGAACGTAAGATTGCCGGCTGAAGTTAATAAAGCCTTTACTAATGAAAATTATAGAACTGTTGAAGAACTTGTTTCGTTAGTGGGCTTAGATGGATTCGAGTCTCATTACCCATACCAGTTATCCGGGGGAATGCGGCAGAGAGTTTCATTGGCAAGGGCTCTATCAATTAATCCTAAAGTGTTGTTGATGGACGAACCATTCGGTGCTTTAGATGAAATAACAAGAGAAGCGATGCGTTACGAACTGCTTAACTTATGGAATAAAACTAAACCAACAGTATTATTTGTTACCCATAATTCAACGGAAGCCGTCCTCTTATCTGATCGAGTTGTTGTTATGCCTAAAACAAGTGATGGTGTTATTACCAACATAAATGTGCCTCTAGATCGTCCTAGGTCAGAAAAGATAGAATTTACTTCAAGTTTTATTCAGCTTATCAATCAAGTTAGAAACTCATACAAATGTCAGCCCAATTGATCAGCATGATAAAACAGGCTTACTACTGGATAGGTCCCCCAGTAATTGTTTTTTTATTGGTGTTTGCTGTGTGGGAAATTTCGGTTAGATTGTCTGAGATTGAAGATTATTTATTGCCTGCTCCTTCTGCAATCATTACGGAGGTTTTAACCAATATTTCGGATTATGCCTTCAACACTATAGTCACAATAGGAGAAGCGATTGGAGGGTTTGTTTTGGGATCTATCTTTGCAATAATTGGAGCATCAATTATGTACCAATCTCGGTTTTTGGAACGTGGCTTACTCCCTGTCGCGATATTGATAAAGGTGACTCCAATTATTGCGATAGCACCGTTATTTGTTATTTGGTTCGGATTTGGCCTGCTTCCTAAAATATTAATCGCTGCGATAATCACCTTTTTCCCGGTACTTGTGAATTGTCTGTCTGGGATGAGGGCAACTAGCAGCGATATAACGGACTTACTTAAATCATTAAATGCTTCCAAATCTGAGATAATGATAAAAGCAAGTTTCCCGAATTCTTATCCCTACTTGTTCGCCTCGTTTAAAATTGCTATTCCACTGGCAGTGATAGGAGCAGTAGTGGCCGAGTGGTTTTCAGGAGACAGAGGATTGGGGAGTATGATTATAAGAGCTAACAATAATTTGGATATGCCGCAATTATTCGGAGCAGTTTTCGTATTAGCTTTGATGGGCGTCGTATTAACATCATTGGTTATATATATAGAAAAGAGGGTTCTTTTTTGGCATGATAGCCAAAAAGTAGAAAATGAAATTTGGTGAAAATTCTGGCTGTGGGAAAAGGAAGAAAAATGGTTTCAAGATTAAGTTTAATGGCACTTATCATTGCTGTTTCGATCATTGTTGGGTGCGCTGAAAATAATAAAACAGTAGATGAGATAGTTTTTATGGCCGGTTATAAGCCTCAAGCAAATTTGCCGTTTGTGGGCGTGTATGTTGCTGATAATAATGGCTATTTTGAACAACAAAGCCTAAATGTGGATATCAAACATGCTTCATCAGGTGAACACGTCAAATTGTTATTGTCAGGAGATATTCAGTTTTCTACATCTGATGCGGGTTCAGTATTAAAACAAATATCCAATTCGGAAGCACCTTTAACGGCTGTAGCTCTACTTGGACAAAGGGGTCAACAAGGATATATAGCATTAGAGGATTCTAAGATTGACTCACTAACAGACTGGGAGGGTAAAACTTTTGGATATAAAATTTCTATACCCTCTGACTATATGGCGATGATGGAGTCAGAAGGAGTATTAAGAGAAAACATAAAAGAGGTTAGTGTAGGGTTTGATCCGAGGATATTGACCGAAGGAAAGGTTGATATTCTCGCGGTGTACAAATCCAATGAGCCTGACACAATTAGATCTCTGGGATATGAAGTAACTCTTTGGGATCCGTACGATTATGGAGTACCAACTTTAGGGTTAACCTATATCACTACTAACGACTATGCCAATGAAAACCCTGACGTGGTTAGACGTTTTCTGAAAGCGACTTTGCAAGGTATACAGTTTGCAAGAGATAACCCTGATGCAGCAATAGAAATAGTGTTACAGTATGCTCCAGAGACTACAGTAGAACATCAAGGTTTTATGTTGAAAACAGAGATAACAGATGCGATAAGTGAATTAACTGATACAAACGGACTTGGTACTATGACAGATTCACAATGGAAATCTCTTTATGATCATCTTATGGAATACAATGCTCTTGAGAATGAATTTGATTACAAAAATGCCTTCAGGTCAGAGTTTGTGGATGAGATATATGAATCAGGAGATTTGGTATGGCCGTAACTAATAATCAGTTTAATTCCACCAACCTAGTGTATGAAAAAGAAACCAACTCGTAGAAGCCATTATTCTGCTGGACTGCGGACCTACTATCTCGATTGGGGAGGAAGTAGCCAGCATCATATGTTACTTCTGCATGATTTAGGGGATTCGTCTCGTACTTGGGATTTAATTTCAGCGAAATTTAGGGAAAAATATAGGATTTATTCAGTTGAGCTAAGGGGCCACGGACATAGTGACAGACCTTCCGATCCAAATTATAGATTCAATGACTTCTATTCTGATATTAAGAGCTTAGCAGTTTCTCTTAATTTAAATAAAGCAGTAGTAGTTGGCCATGGAGCTGGATCAAGATTGGCAGCAAAGTTGTCGGTTGAAAACCCTCAAATGGTGTCTAATCTTATTCTTTATGACCTAGAACAAAATTCTATTTCTGATGTTACTAAATGGATATCTATCGAAGACACGATCAGATTTCTGCAATCGCAACGTCCAAGGGTGGATCTAGATAGCATTAATCGTCAGGCCAGAAATTTAACCAGTGGAGGCCTCGATGGAAGTAGAGCATATGTTCATGACACTTCCTCTTACTCAGTCTATATGGATGAAGATTTATGGGCCGACTGGGCTGGCATTAATTGCCCGGCATTAATTTTAAGAGGCAGGCTAAGTCAAGATCTTAATCATTCTGATGCAATAAAATTAGCAGAAACGATTTCAAAATCTAGGCTTGTGGAGTTAGAAAATGCCGGCCATTGGCTACATCAGGAATTGCCAGACGAATTTAATGATGTAATTGAATGGTATCTAGATAACTCCAGCTAATTTAATCACCGTTAAACGAAGGTTTTCTTTTCTGCAGAAACGCAGACACTCCCTCTTTATGATCGTTTGTTTTTTTTGCAATACCTTGAGCAATGCCAGAAATATCCATACTTTCTTCAAAATTTATGTCAGAAGATAGTTGAGTTAGCCGTTTAATGATAGCTATAGAGTATGCTGGTCCCTGGGCCAGTTTACTACAAAGATTACTAGCTTCCTCCATTAATTTATCAGGCTCTGTCACTTTAGAAACAAGACCAAGTCGATAAGCTTCGCTAGCGTTAATAACTTCTCCGGTGTACTGATACATCAGGGTATTACTTAGTCCAATCATTCTAGGCAAGTACCAGCTGGAACCATCTGCGGGGATCAATCCAACGTTTACAAATGCTTCTCTAAAAATAGCATTTATGCTTGCTAGGCGAATATCGCAGCTGAGAGCTAGCCCCATGCCAAAACCGATTGCCGGTCCGTTTACTGCAGCAATAGAAGGTTTCCTAAGGTTGTAAATATGTTTTGTTATATTTCGGACGATTTCAATTTCATCAGATGTCGGTTCTGTTAAATTGCTTTTAATCGATTTTTCTAGTTCTGCCCAAGGGTCAGGATCAAGTTTTGATTTATTGGACGAAACATCTGCGTTTGCTTTCATCATGCGGACATCAGCACCTGAACAGAATGAATCATTATCGCCCGTGATCAAAATAACTTTGCTTTGGCTATCTTTTGAAAAATCACTTAGTATATTGATTAATTGATTGGCCATTTCAGCGCACATTGCGTTTTTCGTTTGAGGGTCATTTAAAATTAACGTTAAAACTCCCTCTTTTAGGCTGGTATTTATGTAGTGTTTTTTATTTGTCATATATCTTGGTTTTATATTTTAGTGAACTAAATAATTTCTCTAATAAATTTGATGCAGTTTCTTCTATGAATGCAGATCCTAAACTCCCTAAAAACCCTTTAAGTTCTGCTTCCCCAACTACAACTACTTTTGTTCCATTAGATATGCCTTTAAAAGTCACTTTCGCTTCAGCCCTAATTCCGCCTACAGTTCCGTCTCCGATGACAATAACGCGAATAGCATCGGGTCTATTAATATCAATAAGCTCTAGGGTTGCTGTATATAGTTCTTCTATCGGTCCAAACATCACTTTGTTAGAGAATGCGTAGGAATTCTTGCCGGTGCATTCAAAAGATTCACAACCAGGAAGTAAGTTTTGTAAATTTAGTGGATCGATTAAAGTTTCAAAAGCAGATTCTTTAGGTAATGGCAAATCATGTGAATATTGTAATTTCATACTGTAAGATAATTTACCATAATATATTGTTAAATGATTTAAGAAATCCTATAACAGGGTGATAACTAAAAATATTACTTTTTTGAAATATTAAATCACTTTTAAAATTACTATAATTGATTGCAACATCAATTCGAGATTAGGAATGTCAGAAAATAGTGACCACTCCATACCGCATTTAATTGCGGAATATTTAAAAGGCGCCTTGATTGCTTCAGATTTAGCATCAGAGGCCTTGATGGGTAAATTTAGCTCGGTTACCCCAGCTGTGGAAGCAATGGGACTCTCATCTTGGGAGAAGGCTCCCGGCGAATTAGTTACAGAGGCCGACCTAGAGTCTGATAAATCAATAAAATCTGTACTAACCAGTATAAAAGCCCCTGGAGATATATATTCTGAAGAAGGATTCATGGCAAATGGAGGCGGAGAATATTCATGGTTGATTGACCCATTGTGCGGTACCAATTGTTATGCATCGGGTTTAGCAACATTTGGTATTTGTATATCATTGCTTGGCCCAAATGGCACTTTAGTCCTAGGTGTTATAACTATGCCTTCCATAAAGGAACGTTTAGCAACAGTCGTTACAAAAAGTGTGACACGCAATGGCAGGCCTTGGTTACCTACAGGACCTAAAAGTGAATTAAAAAATACCTTAATAGGGGTGTCTGTTGGCGGTTCATGGGGGAATATAGGCAATAGTCTCGTCTGGGCAGGTGAAACTGGAGGCATAATTTCCTTTGGTTCAGCGCCATATAGTTTATTTCATCTAGCTAGTGGTCACTTAGGTGCTCAGCTATTTTTTAATGCCGGCGTCGAACATATTGCTGCAGGAGCAGCTGTATGCCAGCAATTAGGTTTGGAAGTTACCGATGCCTCAGGTAGTGATATCGACTGGAGAGTTAATCAGATATATGACTGTGTATTAATATCTTGGCCTCAGTATCATGATGAACTTACTGATCTTTTGTCTAAGGATAGTTTTCAATGAAGCAATTCAAGATAGCTGCTTTTTATGAATTCAAAAAAGTAAGTCATTTAAGCTTCTTATTAAAGTCGTTAAAAGTTGCATGTGGAAAACATAAATTGCGTGGATCGGTAATTATAGCCTCGGAGGGTATTAACGGAACAATAGCGGGGTTGCCTGCTGGTATAGATGAATTCCTTGAATATCTAGGCGATATGGGTTTTCATAATCTCAATATTAAATTTTCCCAAACACCAAATATGCCTTTTTACAGAAGTAAAATCAAGATAAAAAGAGAGATAGTCACCTTTCTGAATAATCCGGTTGATGACCAGGCAGATCGAGCTGAACACATTGCACCTAAAGATTGGAATGATTTTGTAAATCAAAAAGACGTAATTATTATCGACGTAAGAAATGATTATGAAACGAAAATTGGATCCTTCAAAAATTCCGTGTCACCAAACACGAAATCGTTCGTTGAGTTTAAAGAGTATGTCGACAAACAATTATCGGCCAATAAAGATCAAAAGATTGCTATGTATTGCACAGGTGGAATCAGGTGTGAAAAAGCTTCATATTACATGAAAGAAATAGGCTTTCATAACTTGTTTCAACTTGATGGAGGGATATTGAAATACCTAGAAGAAGTCGACAATAAAGATTCCATATGGGATGGAGAATGTTTTATTTTTGATAATCGTGTTTCTCTAAATAAAGATCTTAAAACAGGCAAGTATGATCTATGTCATGGATGCAACGAACCAGTAGCTCCATCTGATAAAGAATCTATAAAGTATGAAGAAGATGTCTCATGCCCTCAATGTTATGACAATATGACAGAAGACAAGAAAAGTCGTTCTAGAGAAAGATCCAAACAGATTAAGCTTTCGGCACAGAGAGGCACATCGAATGTTTATCTTCCCAAAAGCGCTGAAGAGTATGTCTAGGAATTTAACTAGTAGGAATAATTATTAATTTTGACAGTGGCCTAGTCGTCCCCGAAATTTTGAACCTCTAACTCCAGTTTTTTACGCTCGCCTTCAGGCACTGCATCCATCGCTTTCTTAGCAGCTTGTACCTGCTTTGTTATTGGCTCTACAATTTCAGGGTTTGATAAAGTAGTTGTATCTCCAGGGTCCATGAAATTAGATATCGCCGCAATTACCCTTCGCATTATCTTGCCTGAGCTTGTTTTTGGTAGATCACTAGTCACCCATATATGAGACGGTCTAGCAATGGGACCTATCATTTTTTCGATTGTGTTTTTCACTTGCACATCGACGCCTGAAGGATCAAATCCTGGTTTCAGAGATATGTATAGTTCAGGGACTCTGCCTTTGAGTTCATCATAAGCCGGTACTGCGGCGGCTTCTCCCACTGCTTCGACAGTGAGAGCAGCTGATTCTAGTTCCTTAGTTCCTAATCTATGGCCGGCCACATTTATCACATCATCAACTCTTCCGAGAATCCTGATATATCCATCTTCTGATAGCGTGCCTCCATCTCCCGTTACATACGGCCAATCTTGCCACTTCTTACTATCTCTTTTTGCGAATTTACCAAAATAGGTTTCTACAAACCTGTCTGGATCACCATAAATGGTTTGCATGCGTCCGGGCCAAGGGTTTTTCATGCATAAATTACCCGCACTTCCTGGTTCAACAGAATTACCATCATCATTTAATACAACAGGTTGCATGCCGAGCGCACCTGGTCCACAGCTTCCTGGTTTCATCGGCTGTAAAGCGGGTAGAGTAGTGCCTATAAAACCGCCGGTCTCTGTCTGCCAGTATGTGTCAACAATAACAGCTTCCCCTTTCCCGATATATTCGTAGTACCAACGCCAGACCTCTGGTTCAATGGGCTCACCCACTGTGGTCATATGTTTGAATTGGAAGTTATATTTTGCAGGCTCATCGGGTCCAAGTTTACGTAACATTCTAATTGTTGTGGGAGCGGTGTGAAATATGTTGACTCCTAACTGCTCCGCAATTCTCCATGGCCGGCCAGCATCAGGGTATGCTGGTGATCCTTCGTATACAACAGCAGTCGCAGCGTTTGCTAATGGCCCATAAACGATATATGAGTGTCCTGTTATCCACCCGATATCTGCAAAACACCAGTAGACGTCTTCCGGATGAACATCTTGGTAGTACTTTGTCGTTCCAGCTACGTATGACATGTACCCACCAGTAGAATGTTGACAGCCTTTCGGCCTAGCAGTGGTGCCACTTGTATACATTAGAAATAGGGGTGCATCTGCGTCCATAGACTCAGGCGCAACCCGTGCGCCCTTTTTCCTCTTAAGCAAGTCATCTACATAAAAATCTCTACCATCAGTCATTTTGGAGTTTGAAGAAACTTTTCCAGGGTATCTTCTCCATATTAGAACTTTGTCTACATTGTTTCCTTGGGATTCTGCATGTTTTACTGCGATATCAGCTTTTTCTTGATGATTAAGTAGTTTACCTGCTCGATAGTAAGTATCAGACGTTATAAGGATTCTGCTCTCAGAATCCACAATACGATCCCCGCATGCCTCTCCAGAAAAACCACCAAAAACCTGGGAATGGACTACACCCAATCTTGCGCAGGCTAACATGGTTACTGGTAGTTCGGGTACCATAGGCATATGAAGAGTTACACGGTCACCCGCTTTTAGTCCGCACTCATCCTTTAATACCGCCGCAAATTCGTTAACTCTTACCCACAATTCTTGATATGTGATTACTTGATGAGCCTCCTCTTCAGGCTCAGGAACCCATATTAAAGCTGCTTTGTTTCTGTGTTCTTTAAGGTGCCTGTCAACGCAATTGTAGGAAGCATTTAGCTTGCCTCCAACCCACCAATTATAAAACGGAGGATTGCTTGTATCGACTGTTTTACTCCAGCGCTTGTCCCAATCAAGAAGCTCTGCGTACTCTTCGTAACAATCTGGCCAGTTCTCAGCTTTAAACCGATCTAAAACGTTTGGATCTGCCATGTTGGCTTGATCAACAAATTCCTTTTTAGGATGAATAATTCCCTCTTCTTGCCAGTGTACTGCGATTTCTGATTCTTTTACCTTGTCTTTTGCCAATTCCACACACCTCGTAATTGATTTCTATTAATTGGTTGAATTCGGTGAGATTATACACAAATCTAGAGAAATACTCATATTAATTTCTGTTTACACTATTTCTCAGTTTGACTCTATAATTAGATTTATATGATTATTAAAAAATTAATTAAGGTTAAACATGGTTTATAAATCGATTATTCTAGAGAAAGAAGCTGTTGTTTCTACCATAGTTCTAAATAGACCCACACTCCTAGATGCACTAAATAAAAACATATTTGCTGAAATTTACAATTCGTTAAAAGATTCACAGATTATTAAGTAAAAGTGTAAATATATGATATCTGTACATGTCAAACCCTTTGCCAGATATAGAGAGATAATAAGTAAAAATATGATAATAATGGAGCTCCCTAAGAGCTCATCAGTTTCAGATTTACTTGCCGACTTAATATTAAAATTCCCTGAATTGAAACCTTATGAGGGCATAATGGTCGTAGCGATTAACTATGAATATCAAGAACATAACTACGTTTTGCGAGATGATGATGAAGTAGCTTTGATACCTCCGGTTTCTGGTGGAAAATAAAATGAATCAAAAAAATAATCATCCTAGAATAAATGTAGGTATCACTGACAAAAAGTTAAGCGCAGATTATTCAATTAAGTTTGTAACTAATAATAGTAGTGGTGCAATATCCACATTTTTAGGAAATACACGGGATAACAATTTAGGCAGGACTGTGAAATTTCTTGAATATGAAGCATACGAAACGATGGCAGATATGAAATTATATGAGATAGCAAATGATATGTTGAGTAAGTGGCAGATTAGTAAGGTTTCAATTCAGCATCGTATTGGGCATGTTTCTTTGGGGGAGACATCATTAGTTGTCGCTGTATCTTCGAAGCATCGAAAGGAAGCATTTTCAGCTTGTGAATATGCGATTAATCGAATAAAAGAAATAGTTCCGATTTGGAAAAAAGAATATTATGATGATGGAGAGATTTGGATAGGCTCGCAAACAGGAGTAGAATTCTCTCCAATAAAAAAAGATATATAGCAGGTAGGTATTTTGGATAGTTACTATATTTGGACAGTAGGATGTCAAATGAATCAAGCCGATTCAGAGCGACTTGAAAGCGCGATGAATCAGCTTGGCTTAACAAATGTCGAGAAACCAGATAGCGCGGATGTCGTTGTGTTGAATAGCTGTGTTGTGCGGCAAAGTGCAGAAGACCGAGTGATCGGCAATCTCACACGCCTAGCTCCTTTGAAGAGATCAAAACCAGATAGAGTATTTGCACTCATGGGCTGTATGGTTGGCCCTAAAACAGATGAATTGCATAAAGCTTTTCCTTATGTAGACGTGTTTATGAGGCCACAAGAGTTTGACCCGTTAATTGATTTGATTAGTGAACGCAAAAACATTGATAAAGAAGGATGTATTGGCATTCTAGAGGCTAAACCTGCGATAGCTACTCATGTGCCTATAATCCATGGCTGCGATAAATTCTGCACATTTTGTATTATTCCGTATAGGAGGGGAAGAGAGAAAAGTAGATCACCGGGTGAATTGGTTAGAGAAGCCGAAATGCTTGTGAAAAGAGGCGTAAAAGAAATTACTTTACTGGGGCAGAATGTAGATTCATATGGACATGATTTAGAAGGTGACATTGATTTAGGAGATCTTTTTAGAGACATTGATTCAGTTGAACGATTAAAAAGAATCAGGTTTTTAACTTCGCATCCAAATGATATGAGTAAACATATTATTGATTCAATTGCTGAGCTCGATAAAGTATGTGAGCATATCAATCTACCTATTCAAGCAGGTTCTGATTCCGTTCTCTACAATATGCGTCGTGGCTATACTAGAGATCAGTATTTAGACAAAATAGACCAAATTCGTCAGACTATACCTAATGTGTCCCTTAGCACTGACGTAATCGTAGGGTTTTGCGGTGAGTCGGATAAGGATTTTGATGAGACATTAGACATAATTAAAAGTGTGAGATTTGATAAGGTTCACGCCGCTGTTTATTCAAACAGGCCTGGAACTATCGCGTCACGTAAATTTGATAACGATATTCCAGATGATGTGAAAAAAAGCAGATTTGTAGAATTGGAAAATCTTCAAAAGAAAATCTCCACCGAGATAAATGAAGGCTATCTGAATCGTGTGGAGCAAGTATTGGTTGAAGAGGTGAAAAATAATAGAGCAAAAGGTCGTAGCCGGAATGATAAGATAGTACACTTCGAAGGTGTAGAGAGCATGGTAGGAGAAATCGTCGAAGTTAAAATCGAGAAAACGGGTCCGTGGTCGCTACAAGGTAACATCGTTAGCCGGGTTAAAGTATTATCTCAGGTTGAATCTTAAAACGTTTTGTTAAAAATAACCTATCCTAGGGAAATGAATGACATCTACGAAATATAGACCAAGAACAATACCAATTACAGAAATTGAACAGTCTGCATTTTGTCGGAGTTCTTCAAACTTGAAGTCGAAAACTTTAGCTGAAGAATTAAAGGCAGGGGTAAGGTGGCAAACTGTGCCTGCGGAGTATCGAACCCTCGAAAGTGATCAAGTTGTAGAAAGGATACAAGCCGCAAGGTCAAAGTTGGGCGAAAGGGTAATGGTTTTAGGCCACCATTACCAAAGAGATGAAGTGATACAGTTCGCTGATTTCAGAGGGGATTCATACAACTTAAGCAAGTATGCTGCAGAGACCAAAGGGTTGGAGGCAGTGATTTTCTGTGGAGTACATTTTATGGCAGAAACTGCTGACATACTGACTGATTCGGATGTTTCGGTTATTCTTCCAAACTTGATGGCTGGATGCTCTATGGCTGATATGGCTAAGATAGACGATGTGGAAGAATGTTGGGATGAGCTCACTGAAATCTACGATGACGAGAAGATAATACCGATAACATACATGAACTCGACTGCAGCAATTAAGTCGCTTTGTGGTTCAAATGGCGGCATTGTGTGCACTTCATCAAATGCCACTAAAGTATTTGAATGGGCGTTTGAGAGAGGCCAAAGAGTCCTTTTTCTACCTGACCAACATTTAGGTAGAAATACCGGATTAAAATTAGGTATCGGTGAAGATGAGATGGTTGTTTGGAGCCCTTTTAAAGGAAGCGGGGGTAATTCGTTAGAACAATTACAGAAAGCCAAAGTCGTGCTATGGGAAGGTCATTGTTCAGTACATACTAGATTCACAGTTGAACAAATTCATACAGCTCGTGAGGAGCATCCTTCAGTTAATGTAATCGTCCATCCAGAGTGCCCGCAGGATGTCTTAGCTGAGGCTGACATGAATGGTTCGACCGAATTAATCATAAAGACTATATCGGAGGCAGATTCGGGATCGAAGTGGGCAGTTGGAACCGAAATCAGTTTGGTCAATCGTTTGGCTAAAGAGCATCCCGATAAAACTGTTTTTTGTTTAGATCCAGTAGTTTGCCCGTGTTCAACTATGTATCGAATTCATCCTACATATTTATTATGGGTGCTAGAAGCTCTCAATGATGGCGTTGTTGTTAATCAAATAAAAGTAGGGTTGGAAACGCAGCAAAACGCCCTGATAGCTCTTGAAAGAATGTTAAGAGTTAGCTGAAGTAAATTTTTGTAAAAATACTGATGTCTAAAATTCCTTCTGTAGACGAAATAGATCGATTTATCGCAGATCTTATCGCTGAAGATTCCGCCGATCACGATATAACAAGTATTTCAGTTTTTGATAATAATATTAAATGTAATGCTGTGATTGAATCTCGAGACCATGGTGTTTTGTGTGGTATTGACTTTGCAGAGATGGTTTTTAGGCAAATTGATTCGACCATTCTTATCAGCAAGGTTATTGAGGATGGAACCGAAATTTTCGAAGGCGATGTTGTTCTTGATTTAAAAGGCAACGTTAATACAATTTTAGCTGGTGAAAGAATTGCGCTTAATTTACTCCAGCATTTGAGTGGTATTTCAACTTTAACAGCCCAGTTCGTTGAGTCTGTTAAATCGACTGATGCAGTCATAATGGATACTCGGAAAACAATACCAGGTTTACGCAAAATACAAAAATATGCCGTCAAAATGGGTGGTGGACATAATCACAGAATGAACTTAGCAGATGGTGTATTGATCAAAGATAACCATATCAAGTTTAGTGAAATTAACGGTTTATCAATATCTGATGTTGTTAATAAAGCCAGATCTAAAGTGGGGAAGTCAGTAAAAATTGAAATAGAAGTAGATGATTTGGATCAGTTTAGGAAAGTAATCGATGTAAGACCTGACATCATACTTTTGGATAATATGGATGTTGAAACGATGGAAATGGCTGTGAAAATAAATGAGGGCAGAGCTATTTTGGAAGCATCAGGCGGTGTCAAAATCAATAATGTTAAATCAATTGCCGAAACTGGGGTTGATTTGATATCGGTTGGCGCTTTGACTCATTCAGTAAACGCACTAGATATGAGTTTGACTATTTTGTAAATTATCAATTATTGAGTTTGAAACCGCCTCTAAATTTCTAGATCCCTAGAATCAATCAGGATTGTTACAGGACCATCATTAATTAAAGATACATGCATGTGGTGTTGAAACTTACCCGATTCAACTTTCAAGTTTGACTCTTTAAATCTATCTACTAATTCGTTAAACATACCCTTTGCTTTTTCAGGATGAGCGGATCTAACGAAGCTGGGTCGTCGGCCTTTATTAGTGTTGGCATACAATGTGAACTGGCTGATTATGAGCAATTCAGCATTTATATCTAGAGCGGAAAGATCGAATTTACCATCAGTGTTTGGGAAAATTCTAAGATTCAGGATTTTATCTACTAAATAAGTAACATCTTTATCATTATCAGTTTCTGCAATTCCAACAAATATGCATAAGCCCTTGCCTATGTCACCTACGATTTGATTGTCGACATCACCTCGAGATTCAGATACTCGCTGAAGTAAGGCTCTCAAGATTTACTTTCCCGAAGAACTTGATTTGCTCTTCGAGGTTTTTGAACCGGATGCTTTGGCAGGTTTGGATTCTGGAGTTTTAGACTGTTTAGAATCCTTGGATCCATTGTTTGACGAGCCTTCTTTGGAATCTGAAGAAGAACTGTTGGGTGTTGCTGAGCTTTTTTTGCCGTAATCATTTACATACCAACCAGAGCCTTTAAACACGATAGGTACTGAACTAAATTGCCTTTTCGATAAAGTCCCACAAATAGGACAGTCAGCTACAGGTTCAGAATCAAAACTTTGTTTTAATTCGAAAGTGTAACCGCCTTCACAGTTATTACATATGTAATCATATCTGGGCAAAGAAATTCTCCGATTATCTAAGGGTGAAATATTAATATATAACTTGTATTTTGGTTAAATAATTTAGTATCCACAATTGAATGTAGCATTTTACGAAAAGCACTGTCAATTTGTTATCTTGTCATTATTTTAACTTGGTGGAATGCTTGCATGCCAATATTTACTTAACGTTGTTACTGAAATTGACTCTTTAATACCTATTTCAAGTTTTGCTCCGCCCACTACACCTAGTTCCATAAAAGGGATTCCAGATTTATTAATCAATTCTATGGTCTCAGTTTTATTTTCTGGAGATATAGAAATAATAATTTGAGATTGTTTTTCCCCAAAATAAGCGATATCCCATCGCTCATCGGTGCATTCAATCATTTTAAAACCAATGTTACCAATGATACAGCTTTCTGCGATTGCAGATAACAATCCTCCCTCACTTATATCATGAGACGATTTTACTAGATCTTTTGTAATTAGTTGCCTGCAAAGAGCTTGCAAGTTGTATTCGAAATCTAAATCTATAGACGGCTGTCCTTCTACTAAACCATGTACCGTTTCGAGAAATTCACTACCGGCCAGACTTGAAAAATCGTCATCAAATTTATCCATACCTAAAAGAAACACTATGTCTGTGTCCGATACAAATCCTGATGCGGCGATCTTATCTATATCATCAATTACTCCCAGTGCTCCAATGATTGGGGTTGGATAAATACTTTGGCCGTGTGATTCGTTATATAGACTAACGTTACCACTCACTATTGGTACCTTGAACTTTCGTGCAGCGTCCCCAATGCCTTTGACACATCGGTTTAATTGGAAAGCTACGTCATTCGTTTCTGGATTTCCGAAATTTAGACAATCGGTTAATGCCATAGGAGTAGCTCCTGTACAAGATATATTCCGACAAGCCTCGGCAACTGAGATAGCTCCTCCAACCTCAGGGTCCAGATAGCATAAACGTCCGTTCCCATCAATTGATGTGGATATTCCTTTTTGTGACCCCTTTAATCTTAAAACGGCCGCATCGCCTTTTCCTGGCTCTATTACTGTGTTGGTTTGTACATGATGGTCATATTGTTCATAAACCCACTTTTTGCTACTAACATTACTCGAAGCTAAAATTGTAAGTAATGTTTCTATTGCTCCCGATTCTGGCTTCTTTAGCTTTGACAGGTCAAAGGATTGTAATGACGTAAGCCAGCTGGGTTTTGTTCCATTTACTTCATATAATGGTGGGTCAGTTAGCAACTCTACAGGAATATTCGCTTGTTCCTTCCCGCCGCTTTTAATAATTACGTTTCCGTTATCAGTAACTAATCCGATTTTGGTCGCTTCCAATCCCCATTTACCAAAAATCTGACGCACCTTCATGACTTGATCGGGAGTGGCAATAACTAGCATTCTTTCCTCTGATTCAGAAAGCATTATTTCATAAGGCGAAAGGCCGGATTCTCTTAGAGGAACTTGGTCTATATCTATTTCTAATCCCGTTTTACTTTTTGATGCACACTCAACTGATGCACTCGTCAGGCCAGCTGCGCCTAAATCTTGCAAACCAACATAATCGCCGGATTGTATTAATTCCAAACAAGCTTCTATTAGTACTTTTTCGAGGAAAGGATTTCCGACTTGAACTGTCGGCCTAAGTTCTTCACGCCCTTCTTCAAACGTCTGAGATGCTAGCCCGGATGCGCCATGTATTCCGTCTTTACCAGTATCAGCCCCGACAAGCAATAAAACGTTGCCAGGATCTCCTGTTACAGCGCGAGCCATATATTTTGGCTCCACAAGCCCAATACACATTGCGTTTACTAACGGATTGCCGGCATATGTTGTAGAAAAGCCTATTTCTCCTCCTATGTCCGGTACCCCTATACAGTTACCATAACCAGATATTCCAGATACCACTCCTTGGAATATTCTTTTACTGTATGGTTCACTTAAAGGGCCAAACCTTAATGAGTTCAAAAGGGCGATTGGTCTGGCACCCATAGCTAGTATGTCCCGTACTATGCCTCCGACGCCAGTCGCAGCTCCCTCATATGGTTCAATAGCGGAGGGATGATTATGAGATTCTACTTTCATAACAACTGCTATCTCGTCTAAATCAATAACTCCTGCGTTCTCTACTCCGGGCTCAACTAGTAACTTGTCGCTTTCATTAGGAAGAGTTTTTATTAATAATTTCGAATGTTTATATCCGCAGTGTTCCGACCAGAGAGAACCGAATAGGCCCAACTCTAAATGATTCGGTTCGCGGCCTAATCGTTTTACTATCAATCGGTATTCTGAGTTGGATATCGCAAGCTCAGTTAATTCTTTATTTGTGATTTTCATTTTTAACCATTGCTAACTAATGTTATACCGATTACTACCAGTATCGCTCCACAAATTGTTTTCCAGGTTATACGGTCTAACCTCCTGATGAAAATCCAAGCAAGTATTATTGATACCAGCGGATATGCACCGACTAGTGGTGCAGATACTACCAAAGGTAGCTTTACCATTGAAAGAAACCAGAATGTTACGCCTATTGAAGCTGATATGCCAGTGAAAATTACTGGTATCCATGCTTTTGTTGGACTAGATTTAAAATCAGATATCAAATCCTTGTAAAACAATCCTAAAACTAAGATGGCACCAAAAAGCAAAGAGAACGCTGTAGCAGTTATAGGCCCTGTATGATGAGTGACAACGTGCTTACTAGCTATGGCGCCTGAACCATATCCTAGCGCTGAAATTAAAGCGGCTGTGACACCAATCCATCGGTGATCGAGACGGTTATATATGTGGTGGTTAAGCATGCTAGATATATGATCTCTCACCTTTTGCATCTATCGTCCTTTTCCGGTTGGGTTAGATGTATCGAAATCAACTTGCGGACGGTTGTTGGATTTGTCGCTAAAGATTAATGTGATTCCTATTAAAATCAGCATAGTTCCTCCTAGTATCATAAGAGTTAGTTTTTCATCTGTTAACCACACTGCGAGACCAATTGTAATTAAAGGAGCTATTCCAATTACACTTGATGCTCTAGATGCTCCAGCGTATTTAACTCCGATGAAGTTGAAAAGACGTCCAATTGGGTATGAGAGTAACGCATTTAATAATATGAATAGCAAAGCGACAATTGAAATAGAAGTGAGTTCTTCAAGTTCTAAAGTAAGCGCTACAATGAAAACTATTACACTTCCAACAACAAGCGAAATTATCGTAATGCTCGCTGGTTTAACATACTGCATTCCCGACTGGGCCAGTACTGCAGTAGCACCGAATCCGATAGTTGATGTTATTGCCAGGATTATTCCATCTAAGTAGCTCAAAAAAAATCCTATTTTATAGAAGTTGAGCTTAGGATTGATTGAAATATACTGAGGCCGTCTGATGATCCAAGAATGTCCTCGCACGCTTTTTCTGGGTGGGGCATCATTCCTAGTACATTTCTTTTTGAATTAACTATTCCTGCAATATTGTTTATTGAGCCATTGGGGTTGGATTCCGTTGTGACAGCTCCATTAGGTTCACAATATTTAAATACGATTCGATCTTCAGCCTCTAATTCTTTTAGGGTGTCATCACTAGCATAATATTGTCCTTCTCCGTGTGATACCGGAACACGGAGGGTGTTCGCTTTATTAATGGTGCTTGTGAATGGCGTGGACACAGTTTCTACTTTTAAATTTACCCATTGGCATCGAAATTGTAAGTGGTCGTTTCGCATCAGCGCACCGGGCAATAGGCCAGCTTCACATAAAACTTGGAATCCATTACAGATTCCAATTACTAGGCCACCTTTGTCAGCAAAATTATTAACAGATTTCATCACCGGAGCAAATCTTGCGATGGCGCCGGCTCTCAAATAATCTCCATAGGAAAAGCCTCCTGGGATTACTATGCAATCGTACGCACTAAGATTGGTTTCCTGGTGCCATATATATTCTGTGGATTGTTTTAAAACGTCTCGGAACACGTGCATGCAGTCTTTATCACTCCATGTGCCAGGGAAAATAACTATTCCTGTCTTCAATTTCGATCTCCGTAAGAATTAAGTTTTTGGATTGCCATGTTTATAGCATTGATTGTGGTGTCTCTACCGATTATTTCCAGACTTTCAAATAAAGGAGGGGACACTTTTTGTCCCGTTGTTGCTATTCTAAGAGTCCCAAAAAGTTGGCCTGGTTTTATATTCAATGTTTCAGACAATGTTCGTAATGAAGTCTCAATGTTATTAGCATTAAAAGGGCTCGTTTGATTCATAACGTCCAAAGATTTATTAAGCGCAGAAATAGTTGATTCACAATCCATCTTTTTTTGAATCAACAAATCTGTATCATATGAAATTTCTTTCGAGAACAAAAATTTGATCATAGGAGCAGCTTCTTGCAATGTTTTTATTCGATCCTGAATTAGGGGGAGAACCGATACTAACGTGCTGGTTTCGGGGTCCATTTCAAACGGGTCTTCTGGCAAGTAAGACCAATAGTTTTGTAGTTCGTTGATCAGTTTAGATTGGTCCGATTCTCTAATATAATGTCCATTCATCCATTCTAATTTTTGATTGTCAAATATAGCCGATGACTTTGATACTCGCTCAATAGAAAAGTATTCTATTAGTTCTTTGTCAGTGAATATCTCTGTTTTGTCGTCAAATGACCATCCTAATAAGCAAAGGAAGTTGAGCATAGCAGAAGGCAGATACCCATTTGATCGAAATTCCTTTATCGATGTTGCTCCATGACGCTTGCTTAATTTAGTTCGATCAGATGCCAGAATTATTGGCACATGGGCGAAAATTGGTGGATCTGCTTCAAGAGCCTTATATAAATTGATATGTTTAGGCAAAGAAGGCAGCCATTCCTCGGCTCTAATTACATGGGATATTTCCATGGCGTGATCATCAATAACATTTGCAAGGTGATATGTAGGGAATCCATCTGACTTCAAAATAAC
The DNA here is from genome assembly GCA_022447925.1 of SAR202 cluster bacterium. Taxonomy (GTDB): domain Bacteria; phylum Chloroflexota; class Dehalococcoidia; order Lucifugimonadales; family UBA2962; genus UBA2962. Next base: position 70,863 of record JAKUTS010000007.1, read on the forward strand.
AAAATCATCCATAAGTGAATTCTCGAATTCTATGTCTCCTCGAATTACATCCGATACTTTAGTTATGCCTGCATTAGGCATGGCAAACCTGACAACTAGTTTTGCAGAGTTATCTGATCCTTTTGATAATTGTTTCTCTCTGCAATGGCCGTCATATCCAGGCGGTTTGCCGGATTTCATTTGATTTTGGCGTAATTCATTAAGCCTTTCAGGAGTACAAGAACAATAATATGCGTCTTTAGATGTTATGAGTTTATCGATAGCTTGAGAGTATATGCCAAGTTTCTGTCTTTCTGATTGGATATAAGGGCCGTATTTGCCTGCTTTATCAGGCCCTTCGTCCCATTCAAGTCCAAGCCAGCTAAGAGACTCTAGTATTGAATCAACCGCTCCATCCACCAATCGAGCTTGATCAGTGTCCTCCACTCTGATTATGAATGAACCTTTGTTTGCTCGGGCAAATAACCATGCGAATATTGCTGTGCGAATATTACCGACGTGAGGTTCCCCTGTAGGGCTAGGAGCAAATCTTGTCCGCGGATTTGTAGTCTTCATTTCTATGCAGTATCTTTCATATTGCCAGCAGATTTCAAGCTTTCTAGATACTGACTCAGCTCTAATGGAAGATCTAAATTAAAAGTTAATAACTTTTCGCTAATCGGATGGTTAAATGTTAGGGACGATGCATGGAGGAATTGCCTACCTAATTCAATTTCTGGCTTACCATATGTTTGATCCCCTAATACACTGTGGCCGATTGATTTTAAATGCACTCTAATCTGATGGGTTCTACCTGTTTTTGGGAACACTTTTAACAGGCTGTGATCCGTATATGTCTCAATAACCTCGTATTGTGTAACTGCGGTTTTGCCAGTGGATACTATGTCCATATGTTGGCGATTAAAAGGGCTGCGACCTATCGGTGCGTCAATAACGGCCTGAAGTTCTATCGGTATTCCGTTTACCACAGCTAAATAAGTCTTTTGTACGTTCCGGTCAGCAAATTGTTGACTGACTTTTCTATGTGCTAACTCTGTTTTTGCTGTGACTAGCAGTCCGGATGTTTCCATGTCCAAACGATGGATTATACCTGGCCTGGACTTTGTTCCTATACCTGATATGTTTGGGTCATGGTTAATTAGCGCGTTGGCAATCGTTTTATCACGGTGTCCTGGAGCAGGATGAACTGCAATTCCTGAAGGTTTATTAATAACTAAGATATACTCGTCTTCGTAGACTATTTCCAGTTTTAATTGCCATGGATCTAGGTTTGATATTGCATCGTTTCGGATTGTGATTTCTATGGTTTCGCCAGATTTTACTCGATAAGAAGGATTTACTTTATTGTGATTAACCAGCACAGAAGAGTCGCGAATGAGCTTTAAAACTTTAGCGCGTGAGAGATCATCTATTTTCTCCGTTACATATTTATCTAACCTAACCCCTTGATCAGTTTCAGAGACATGTAATTTGATGTTTTTGCTCAAAATGGTACTCGGCTTTGATCAGACGTATTTAAATATCCTTGTCAGGCTTAGGCTTGCTTAGCTCCGGGAAAACGACCGTTACTAATATCAATAAAAATATCCCACAGGTTATAGCTGAGTCAGCTATATTGAATACTGGCCACATCCCAACATCAATGAAATCCGTGACTTCGCCCATTGAAACCCTGTCTATAAAATTTCCTATAGCTCCACCAAGAAGTAATGCTATGGCCAGACGTAACCAACCCCCGACATTTTTCTGCGTCTTGTAAAAAAAGATAAGACAGGCTATCGCTACAACGGATGCAATTGTTAGGATGACTGGGATGTTAGGGAACAGACCAAATATAGTCCCTGAATTAGTGTAATAAGTTAACCTGAAAAATCCCGACTCAGGTATAGACTCCCCATAGCTCATAAAATCTCTTACTAGGTACTTTGTTAACTGGTCGAACCCCACAATCAATATAGTTGCCATAAATAACATCCAGTCTTTGTAAATTGGTATGCTAGTGGATTCAGTTATATTGTTAGGCTTTTTGTTGTCAGGCATTATTCGATTAAATCTGAGTGAGTTTGGTGAACTTGTTTACTTATTCTACTACGCTATTATCACAGTTGATTGCACACAAGCATGGCGACAAATGTTTAATTTTTGATTGATTTGGCTTGTGCATCAGAGAATGCAGATATAATTTCCTCATTGGGTCTTTGAAGTATTGTCGCATTAATATGCAGGTATATTTCACCGGATGGTTCTGTGTAAATAAAGATTCCAGATTTCTTGAGTTCTGCTATTAGATCTTCAACTAAGATGGAACTCGAAAATGCTAGTCTATATATGTTTGAACCATGATCGAACTCATGTATTTGTATGTGATCTAATTCATTTAAAGCTGGGAAAAGTTGACTGGCTTTTTGCATGGACTCAGAAAATTTATGCTCGAACCCGTCGAGTCCGTTTAAAGCGAGAGCTGCTATAAGCGACGCGTTAGCAAGCCCGCCACCGAACATTCTTCTTTCATGAAACATACCCTCAATAAACTCGATCTCGCCTGCCAAAATACTACCGAAAGGAGTGCCCAAATACTTGTATAGCGAGACATATACAGAGTCAAAAAGTGAAGAATATTCCTTAACAGATTTACCTGTAACAGCTGACTGCATAAATATTCTAGCTCCATCAAGGTGACACTGGATTTCGTTGGTTTTGCAAAACTCAGTAAGTTTTACTAAGTGTTCCCATGGAACAACTTGACCGTATTGCCTTCGTACCGGGGTTTCAATGGAAACGACGGAGATGGGATTTAATACTCTACCTGTAACTGAGGTCCGATACGCTTTATCTAATTCATTTGTGTCAAAGTAAACTCTGTTTTGCGCCAATGGTACAAGATTAATCCCACTCAGCCTCTGAATCGAGTCACCAGTATCATTGAATATATGGCTTTGCTCTTGAACCACAGCTCTTCCTGCGGTACCAGCATGCCTTCTAATAGCTAAATGATTTGCTAATGTCCCTGTGGGCATAAATATCGCTGCCGGCTTGCCCAGTATAGCGGCCATTTCATTTTCTAGCTGTCCAACAAGTCCTCCCAAAGAAAAGTCGTCATCTAACAGCTGATGATTCTCAGTAAACTCGTTCAGTCTACTGAGAAGGGTTTTTGCTGTTCTCGGTTCCCCATCTCCACGAAAGACCACTGAATCGTTATCGTCAAATTTATATATCCTCTTCACTTTGAGCCCTTTCTTGTTTTAAACAATTGTCCGCAGTCTTAAGCTGCTAGCGGTGGTTTTCTGTACCAGCCCTGACATTTATAATTCTATATACTATTTTAAAATAGAGCATATTTTATGTATTTTGAATGTATAAATTGTAATACTTCTGTTGATGCACACATTTCCATCTCACTATGTACTCATTGCGGGTATCCATTAACAATTAGACATAATGGCGATCCAGAAATGCAAACTAATAACGAAGCAGTAACTTTGGGTGAAGGTCACTCTAAAATGATTACTTTGGCTAAAGTCGCTAATTCACTTGGGGTGTCAAAGATCTATGCTAAACTCGAGAATTCCAACCCAACAGGCTCATTTAAAGACAGAGGCAGTTCTGCAATGCTTAGTGCCATAAAATCCGCAGGTATTAGTAGTATTGTTGAGGACTCATCAGGCAACGCCGGTGCTTCTATTGCTGCTTATGCTGCGCTTGCAGGAATCACGGCTCATATCTTTGTTCCTGAAAACGCTCCTAAAGCAAAAGTTGATCAAATACTGGTTTACGGAGCAAATGTTCATAAAATTCCTGGACATCGAGATAACGCAGAAATACAGGCAAAGAATTTTGCTTCAGAACAAAAACTTTTATATGCGTCGCATAATATTAATCCCTACTTTTTGGAAGGGACTAAGTCATTCGCCAGAGAAGTTGTAACTGAGTTTGAGCCCAACTTGCCTGACCACATCATAATACCGGTTGGAAACGGGTCATTGTTAATCTCAACTTACTTGGTCCTTAAAGAATGTTGGGTATCAGGTAATATATCCAAGATACCCAAACTTTATGCAGTACAATCCGAATCAATCAAACCGATCGTTAGTAGATTGCACAATATTGGATGGAGTTTTAACCCAGAGCAAAACACTTGTGCGGATGGTATCGCATCTCTCAATCCCCCAAGAATGAAACAAATTGTAAATTCAATAATAAAAACTAAAGGTGATTCAATCGGTGTTAGTGAGGAATCAATACAAAAACACCATCGGCTTGTAGCTGAGAATGAAGGAATATACATGGAGCCGACCTCTGCTGTGTCGTTTGCTGGCCTCGAAGCTCTTGTCAATAATAAAACAATAGACTCAGGCGATTCTGTTTTGATTCCTATTACCGGTAGTGGCTTAAAATCCTCGACTTGACTCTAAGTGTGATTCAAGAAAACCTTCCTGAATCCATCGATGCAGTTATGTAATGTGTGCTCGTCTACGCAATAAGATATGCGAAAGTAACCGGGTGAACCAAAACCAGATCCTGGAACTACTAAAACATTTTTTTTCCTAAGCTCGTTTACGTATTTAACGTCATCCTCAATCGGCGACTTCGGAAACATATAGAACGCTCCTTGAGGCTTGATAACTTCGTAGCCGATATCAGTAAGGTTTGTCCAAAGAAAATCTCTGCTTTGCCTATAGTCATCTATGTTTACTGTTTCGCTTTGTAAATTAATAATCAGATGTTGCATTAGGGCAGGCGCATTAACAAACCCAAGAACCCGATTGCTGAACGTTAGGCCATCGATGATTTCGTCCTTATTTTCGTTGTCTGGGTTTACCGCGACATAACCAATTCGTTCACCGGCCAACCCTAGATCTTTAGAATGAGAAGTAGCAACAATAGTGTTTGAATGTGTCGAGAAAATATGGTTGTAACTAATGTCGTCATAGATAATCTTTCGGTATGGTTCGTCACTAACAATAAAAATGTCTCTGCCATATTTAAGTTCGAGTTTCTTAATACTCTGACCTAGTGTCTTTAATACACTGTTCGGGTAAACTACGCCCGATGGGTTGTTTGGAGAATTCACTATCACCATTTTTGTTTTCTCGTTGACAATTTCTTCAAGCATGGACAGCTTAGGCATAAAATCGTCGTCGTGATCCAAAACTACACATTTACCTCCATGGTTATCTGCATAGAAGAAGTATTCAGCAAAGTATGGGGCAAAAACAACAATTTCATCACCTGGGTCTAAAAGCGTTTTAATAATGATGTTAAGAGCTCCTCCTGCTCCACAGGTCATCACGATATCTTCTTTGCTAAATATTAAACCTGTTTCATTTGTTAAGTTTTTAGCCACAGCTTCTCTGGTTTCTGCCAGGCCCGCATTCGGCATATATCGATGTAACCCACTGGCAGGGTTTTCAATGTAATTTCTCAGTAGTTCGATGAATTTGGGCGGAGGCTCATAGATGGGGTTTCCTAAGGAAAGATCATAGACTTTATCTGCGCCTATCTTAGTTTTCAATAAGATGCCTTCTTCAAACATCTTGCGGATCCATGACCCTTGTTCCATCGATTTTTTCAGTTTTGTAGATATAGTCACTGTTTACCTGCCACTTATTGAGATATTCTATTATCTTCCAGATCAGGTTAAAAACAACATTTATTATCAAAGGATTATTTCTATATAGCCCGGAACTGTATGATTGTATTAGGTTTTGCGCTATCAACACTTTAGATGAACAACACAAATACGTATATTAATAAGTCTATATTGGGTATATTTGCTCATCCTGATGATGAAACTTCTGGGGCTGGATGCACTTTTACAAAATTTGCTCGAATGGGAGCAAATGTAACTGTTATCACAGCTACAAGAGGTGAGCTTGGAACATTAGGCACAGGAGATCTATCAGTTAGTAGGGAGCAATTACCAGGAGTACGTGAAAATGAACTGCGACAGGTATTAGCATTGTTCGGAGCAAATCCCCCGATACTGCTTGGTTATAAAGACCAAGAAGTACAACATGAAGAAACGGAAGTCATAGCAGGCACACTGCTCAATTATATGAAACGTATTGAACCTGATGTGGTAATTACTTTTGGTCCTCAGGGAATATCTAAGCATTCTGATCATATTGCTATACATAACGCGTCGCTCAGCGCATTCAATTTTTACAAGCTAGACATCGCTAAAAAGGTGAATTTACTATACATAGCAATACCGGAATCAGTAGCCAAAGAATTTGATCTCGATATAGATGGACCAGAAATTAAACCTAACGTTTACGTACCGGCACGTGACGACATTAATGTCAAAATTAAAGCATTAAGAACATATAAATCCCAAGAAGACGCCCAAGAGTTTGCGGAATGGCTTAAGAATAGCATGGATTATTATGAATCTTTTAGGTTAGTTGGTGTTGATGGAGATGAGCCTGTTGCCTTTGAGGACTTGTTAGCAGATTAATTATGGTAACAAAACACTCTAGTAAAACCGATATACTATAAATCCCTAGCTGAATTATAGTAGTCTATTATTCCAAGCTTATCAGTTTGTAACACAGGGGCCCGTAGCTCAGTGGTCAGAGCGGTCGGCTCATAACCGATTGGTCGCAGGTTCGATCCCTGCCGGGCCCACATAAACATAATACTATTCCAATTCGTTATACTAGTAGTATGACTTTGGGGGATAAATGAACTTCAGTAAATTTCTCATATTAATTGGTTTGGTTTTATGCTTCTTATTAATCAGTATTGCATGTGGTAGCTCAGGCGACTCAACTGAAGGAGTAATAACTATTGATACTCCCATTCCGGAAGTAATTGAAGACCAAACTTCTCAGGAAAGTCTAGATGAGACCGTCAAAACGGACGAGGAAATAACTACCGAATTTACTACATGCCTTAGAGACTATGGTTACGATATTCCAGACCCGACCTTAAATGCCGACGGCACTGTTGATTTGGAACAACTGAGAGACAGTATTATGACTGACCCGAATTTCGATATTAATAGTGAGAAAACTGTACAGGTATTTGAGGACTGTCTGCCTTTATTGGAAGATGCAACTTTTGCAGCAGCTCCTACTCAGGAAGATCAAATACAACTTCAGGACAATCTCTTAATGTTCGCAGAGTGTATTAGGGGAAATGGTATAGATGTTCCTGATCCTGAGTTCTCAGATGATCCTCGTTTGATCATGCAATCAATGTTTGAAGATGTAACTATGACCCCTAAAGTTGAGAAAGCGATGGAGTCATGCAGTGGAATCATATTTGGACAAGGTCCAAGAAGCGAATAATGAGTGATTCAATATATAGCTATTGGATACCCAGGTCATATCACCAAAAATGACTAAGAGAATATCAATAATTGCAGCCGGCTTAGTAGTCGTTGTTATTATCATCCTGATTGTGCTACTAACTACCCAAGATATATTCAATTTAACAGGCACTGAAGAGGAAAATGACCGTCAAATGATTTCAACTGCTTTAATACAACGTAAGGATTTAAGAACTTTTGAAAAAATAGACGGTGTGCTCGAATATGGATCCGAGATCCAAGTCTTGCCTAGTAACAATGGAGTATTGACTTATATTATCGCTGAGGGCGAAGACATATTTAGGGGTACTTTATTATTTAAGTACTACAAGTCCGTTACCGAAACAGAGATGTTAACGGCTGAGAATCAAATAGCGGCGGCAGATAGCGCGGTAGCCCAGGCTGAAGCGGCTTTGGAGGCATTAACTTCTGGTGCTACAGACGCTCAAATAGCGTCGGCAGATAGCGCGGTAGCCCAGGCTGAAGCCACATTAGTGACCTCTAATTCTTCTGTAGATACACAATGGGTGACCTTCCGGATTGCTCGACAATCATACTGCGATTTGTCTGGTAAATTAGGTTCATCAGTCTGGACTGCTCAGGTGTATAAAGCAGTATGCCCTGATTCGGAAAACGCAATGACTGTCACAGCTGCTGGTTTATTATTAAACAGTATTTTTGATGAGCCTCAACTTGTCACTGTTGGCAACGAATTATTAATTGCATATGAAAATTACAAAAAGGGCCTGGAGACACAGATTTCTTCTTCAAAGGCTTTGGAATCGGCTAAGGCACAGAGGCTGGCACTGGATGAGGCAGCCACAGTAGCGGATCTTAATAATGCAAATAAGGCTTTAGAATCAGCTAAGGCATCTTTAAGATTAGCAGAACATAACAGCGACGAACTGATTGGGATGATGATGGCGACCGTTGCCATGTATGGTGAGCACCCCGCATGGCGTTCATTTGAGACAGGAATGTCTGCAGGTGATGATATATATCAATTAGAACAAAATTTAGTGTCTTTAGGTTACGATAAAGATAAATCTATTCTGATCGATAGAGAATTTGACGAGAATACTCATAAAGCGGTAGAAGCTATGCAGTCTCTGATGGGAGTCTCGGTAACTGGCAAGCTTAGTTTCAAGGACATACTTTTTATACCAGGACCTTCTGTCGTCCAGTACTCTTCTTCACATACAGAATTAGGAGCAATGATTGTTACAACTAACCCTGTGTTAGGACTGATTCCTATTGAAAAAGTGATTGAAAAGAGTGGAGAGCCAGAGGTTACTAAGTCATTACAGAAGGTTAACAGTTCAATTGAAGTCGCGAACCAAGATCTTGTAGGCGTTGGTCTCTCTGTATCAATAGAACTTCCTGATGAGAATATTATTGCAGGCACAATTTCCGACATAGGTGAGATTGCGGTAATACCGTTGGGTAATCAAGGCGAGCCTTATCTAGAGATAGTTATTGCAATCGATGAAGTAGAAAGTTTTCCGGAGTGGACAGGAGCTACGGTTACAGTTTCAGTCACGAAGAAGTTAGCGTCCGACGTTCTTGCGGCTCCGGTAACAAGTTTGTTAGCTGTGCTGGGAGGAGGCTATGCAATAGAAATTATTGAAAATGGATTGACAAAGTTGGTTCCTGTGTCTGTAGGTCTATATGCAGATGGATACGTGGAAATAGATGGAGACGGGATAAAAGAAGGAACCGAGGTAATAGTGCCGTAATAATAGTCATGAAAGAACCTTCTGCCCATACTATTCCAGCCGTAGAGCTTGTTGATGTAAGTAAGACTTACCCAGGCACACCACCTGTTAAAGCGCTTTCCAATATTTCAATGTCTGTCTCTGAAGGTGAATTCATCGGGATAATTGGAGCATCAGGGAGTGGTAAGTCAACCTTGCTTCATGTAATTGGAACTTTAACTCGACCAACCGGTGGATCCGTTTTTATAAATGGATTAGAGACCTCAGATTTGACAGACCAAGAATTATCTGGCGTTCGCTCTAGATATGTGGGTTTTATATTCCAAGACTTTTTCCTTCTTCCTGGATTCACTGCTCAGGAGAATGTTGAAAACGGATTACTATATACTGACTTTCCTTCAAAAGAAAGAAAGGAACGTGCCAGGGAAATATTAGATCGAGTAGGCTTGTCTCACAGAGTTAATCATTTGCCGAACGAGATGTCAGGCGGCGAACAGCAGAGGGTAGCTGTAGCTAGAGCATTAGTGCACCAGCCAGCTTTTGTTTTAGCAGATGAACCTACCGGAAATTTGGATTCTACAAACACCGCAGCAGTTTTGGAATTACTGATCGCACTTAATTTAGATGGCACAACTGTAATAATGATTACTCATGACCAGGAAGTAGCGGATAAAAGTTCACGAAAAATAAGTTTCAAAGATGGCGAAATTGATGACAGGCTGGACGGGTAAAAGTGCGTAAGGCGTCAAGGCATAACGGTAATTTACCAAGTAGCCATTTAACACTCATTGATATTTTTAAAGTTAGTGTATCTGGACTTAGGACCCGTAAATTAAGATCTGCCTTGTCAGCTTTAGGGATAACAATTGGAATAGCTGCAGTAGTCGGTGTTCTTGGATTGTCAGCATCCGGCAATGCTGATCTGATAAGGGAGTTAGATTCCCTTGGTACCAACCTGCTAACTATAGAAGCAGGCCAGGGTTTTGGTGCTGAGGAAGCATCGCTGCCTGATGGAGCAGCAGCGATGCTCCGGAGGATTACTCCAGTATATGAAGTTTCTTCAGTGACTAGAATTTCCGGGCAGGTTTTCAGAAATAATCTGATAGAAGATGGTAGAACTAAAGGGATCACTATAATAGCTTCAGATTTAAATCTACTACAATCGCAGCGTGGTAGCATGCAAAACGGTTATTTCCTTAATGAACTAAACTCAACATATCCTGTAGTGGTTTTAGGTTCGGTTGCTGCCGAGAGGCTCGGCATACAAGATACAACAGATTCAAAGTTGTTATGGATTGGGCAAGAATGGTTTTCTCTAATCGGAATTATGAACCCTTTGCCATTGGCAGCAGATTTGGATCGGGCAGCTATCATTGGATATGGCGCAGCCGAGGAGTATTTTGGTCATGATGGGCAAGTAGACACCATATATGTCAGAGCTTATCCAGAGCATGTCGAAGATGTTCGGTCTGTTATGCCAGCTACAGTAAATCCTGAAAACCCAGAAGAAGTTCAGGTAAGTCGCGCATCGGACGTTTTAGAGGCACGGGCTGTCGCTAATTCCACATTTACTAATCTTTTTATGGGATTAGGGGCTGTCGCACTTTTGGTAGGCGGTATCGGAATTGCTAATGTCATGGTTATTGCTGTTATAGAAAGAAGGAGTGAAATCGGTTTGCGTAGAGCAATTGGTGCTACTAAACTCCATATAGGGGTGCAATTTATAACCGAATCTCTTTTACTAGCTTGTGTCGGCGGAGCAATGGGAATAATAGTAGGCATGATTGTTACGGCTGTATACGCCAGCACGCAAGGTTGGTATATAGTAATCCCCCAAAGTGCGATTTATATTGGTATAGGATCTTCGGTTTTGATAGGAGGAGTCGCAGGCTTTTATCCAGCAATGCGGGCTGCTAACATGTCTCCAACAGAGGCGTTAAGGTCGAATTAACTGTTTCTGTTAATCAATCTTTGCGAAGTAAGTTCTTCATAACGAAAGGGAATATTGAGTTTGTATCGAGATTTAGATGGTAAGGTTGCTATAGTCACTGGCTCGACTGCGGGGATAGGGGAAGCAGTAGCTGTTAATTTAGCTAGGCAGGGAGTACGAGTAGTGGTAAACGGAACAAACCGACAACGGGGAGCGGAAGTCGTCAGTAACATACGTTCTTTTGGAGGAGAAGCTGTTTTCGTTCCGGCAGATGTTTCAGATCCGGCACATGTAATCGGGTTGGTGAACTGTACCATTGATTCTTTCGGCAGGTTGGATATTGCGTGTAACAACGCCGGAAATGAAGGTAGAGGTTTAGACGCTCACACCTATGAAGAAAATGTATGGGACTCTACTATTGCATTGAATTTAACAGGAGTATTTCTTTGTATGAAATACGAGTTACAGCAACTGATCAAGCAATATGAGTCAACAAAAGATAAAACCTTTAATGCCGCGATAGTAAATATGAGTTCTATAGCTGGGCTGGTTGGAGGAGCATCCCCTGCCTATAATGCCAGCAAACATGGGGTTATAGGCTTGACTAAACAAGCTGCCCTTGATTATGCAAAATACAACATCAGGGTTAATGCAGTGTGTCCTGCTGTAACCAAAACACCAATGATCGAGAGGTTTTTAAGTACAGACCCTTCTCTCGTGACGAAATGGCAGTCCATGCATCCTATTGGCAGGTTTGCTGAATCGGATGAGGTCGCATCTAGTGTGCTTTGGTTGCTAAGCAGTGAGTCATCATTTGTAACAGGAAGTTCAATTCCTGTAGACGGAGGGTGGACAGCACAATGAGTGGGCCCGTTCTATCCAACAGATTTAAGGGCCAGGTGGCTCTAGTTACCGGAGGGACTGCAGGTATTGGGGAAGCTGCCTCATTAGCTTATGCTAATGAGGGCGCTCAAGTGGTTTTAGTAGGACGAAATAGTCAACGAGGCCACAATGTTGTTAGTAAAATCCAAAATGATGGTGGTACAGCTGAGTTTATTGAAGCTGATGTCAGTAACAGTGGAGAAGTCGATCAATTTATTAAAAGAACGGTGTCTAAATTTGGGCGTCTAGATGTTGCTTTCAATAACGCAGGAGTCACCGGTTCTGGAGGGATGATTCACCAATATCCGGAAGAGGAGTGGAATAGGACCATTGATATCAACCTAAAAGGGGTTTGGTTGTGCATGAAATATCAAATTCAGCAGATGTTGAATCAAAAACGATTAGAATCATCTGATAGCCAAGGTGTGATTGTGAACATGGCATCTATAGCTGGTCATGTTGCTAGCGCTTCGCCTGATTACTGTGCGAGTAAACACGGTGTCATAGGCTTAACTAAATCTGCAGCATTAAATTATGCATCTAAAGGGATTAGGGTAAATTCCGTTTCTCCCGCAAGTATTCATACACCGATGTTTGATCGGTTTGCTGAAGAAACCCCGGATCAAGTAAAAGTTTGGCGGGAATCACATCCTATCGGTAGGATTGGTAAACCAGAGGAAGTTGCTGAGGCTGTTCTGTGGTTGAGTTCAAACAAAACAGGTTTTATAACTGGCACATCGTTGCTGATAGATGGCGGGTGGACCGCCCAATAAGTTTCTACATAAATATGAAAATGTTTGTCGCCACTTATAGCCTGATTAATTTTCAATCTATATATTAAGATTCGAGTAAAATATACTTTAGTTGGTCGGTTTATATATAAAAGCCCCCGATGTTCTACCATCGGGGGCCACGAGGAGGAGTCGATGCTAGCCTAATGGGTCCCTTAGAGAAAGGCGGTAAGGGTCGGAGCATCGACAAACCTCAACATACCATGTCATGTGTATAAGTGCAACAATAACCACTATATATAGCGTGGGATTTTATTTGAGTAAGTTGGGAAAGTAGAGAGATATTGTCTAATTTAAGGTCAGATCGTTGTTAAGCAAGTTCAACAATGCTCAGTTCAGTACAACCCTTTTGTCATTAATGGTTTTGTTATTGATTTCAGTCAGTTGCGAATCTGAAATGGGTATAGGCAACCAAGACTTGAACTACCAATTGGATATGTCTCTTCAAAGTGCTGAGCGATACCGAGTCGTAATGGCAGTCACAGATATTGCAATTGGAGATAATAGATTGGCATTTGCAATAATTGGCAAAGACGGACCATTAATTAAGGATCGAATTAATATAAAACTGTCAATTGCAAAGGATAATTTAGAAAGGTCTGTGACTCAGCTGGAAGCAGTATTTCAACCCTGGCCTCAGGGAAATGCGGGTGTTTACATTGCCAATGCAGATTTGAAGAATTCAGGAGAGTGGATTATTCATGCTATAGACCCTTTTAAACCAGATGAGGTTTTGGGTTCAGTTAAATTCTTAGTAAATAAAACTAGTTCATCTCCAAGCATTGGAGTAAAGCCAAAGCCTTTACAGAACTTAACCATCAAGGATGTTATTGATGTTAACCAGATAACTTCGTCCATAAAGCCTGATCTTGAGTTATATACAACATCGGTTTCTGAAGCTATAGATAATGGAAGACCTACGATTATTACTTTCGCTTCCCCATCATTTTGTCGTACTGCTACTTGTGGTCCACAGTTAGAAATAATATCTTCATTAAATGCACGGTTTAGAGACAGGCTCGACCTGATCCATATAGAGGTGTATGAACGAAACGAGATAGGCAACGATGGTAATTATGAACTTCAGGTTTCAGGTCTTCTAAAAGAATGGGGTGTAAATTCAGAGCCCTTTACATTTTTGCTGGACAAGAATGGGATTATAGTTGCTAAATTTGAAGGATTTGTAACAGAGTTAGAACTGGAGAACAAGATAAAAGAGATGCTAGATATATAAATGAAAACCCAATTTGTTAAAGCTGCGCTATATATGGTGTTGACCATAATTATATTTTGTGAGTTTGGGCCTCCTGTTCTGTTTGCCCAGTCTGTAGAAAATAATGAAACAACTGTCTTCCTTCAAGAAGATGATATTCAGTTAGTAGTTATAGTCAATCCGTTGGAACCTACAGTAGGAACGATTCTGTTAACAGTCTCTCCTGTTATTTCAAGTAGCGGTGACGCGATTCAAAACGCTATAGTTAAAATTCGAATGGAGGATGAAACGGGAGAAGAATTGTATGAATCTTACGCATTAAACACTCCTCAAAACCTAAATGATTATAAAACCAACTTCTTGTTGAAAAAGCCTGGTATGTGGGAGATTTTAATCACTGTTGAGAACAAAGATAAACCGGCTGTTAAATTCAATACGGAAATCACAGTTAAAGATAGGAATATTGTGGGAACAAAGATAGGCACAATAGTTTGGATAGTAGTTAGTCTTATTTTATTTTCTGGTGTTGGATACATTGCATTCAGGATTAGGAGTTCGACTAACAAATTACGATAGATTGGGGTTTTATGGATAGTCAGTTATATCCACTATAGTTCTGGAATCCTGAGAGGGGAGAAAAATGATTTTAATCAAATCCCCACTTATCATGTGTTCCTTCAGGTGAGATGGAGTGAAATGATTAAATTCATCTTCAAAGTCAAATTTCCATATCTTTTCGTTTCTATCAATTAGCGTAATAGAGTTCGATTCGGTTATTGATATTGAATCTATATTAATAATCCTGCCGATCATATATGCCTCTGTATTGTCATGTTTAAGGCAATTTACTGTTAGAAAAACACTGATGAACGTCAAAATTGTTAAGGCAATCGTTTTATACATATAACTTAATTCCAGCAACATTTTGTATGCACCAAGAATACTACATTTATTTTCTATTCAAATCAGTACTAATTTCTACTACCCATAACAGAAGCTTTTGCCTATTATAAGAAAAGTTTGGAACATTTGAGTGGATTCGATTCTATATTTGGAGATATGTAATGATTCTGAAAGCTTTTATCGCGGTATTAGTCACAGTTATAGCATTAGCAGCCGTTCCGCTAACTGCTACAGCATCCGAACCAGCAGAAAATCCGATGACCATAATCTTGATTGATGGTAGTTCAATTAGGCAAAGTGAGGGTAATATAGACTCCGTCAGGTCGATATTAGCAATGATTGCTTCCATTAGCACTGACAGGGAAGTAGCTTTCATTGACGCTGAACGTCCTTCCACTGTAATCGGACCGACAGCATTGGGATCAACCGGATTTGCCGAATCGATAGCAGCTATTGATTCTGAGCTAATATCTGGAAACACTGAAAGATCCGATATCTTTAGTGGTTTAGTCCAGGCAAATACCTTGATTGGGCTGGAGCGCCCTGCTTCTGGTAGCAATGTAGTTTTGATTACAAGTGGTTCTAGTGATGAAAATACAAATTCTGTTTATAAGCGGGTCCTACCTCTAGTCGACCAATTAATCAGCAAATCAAATGATTTTCATGTAATAACTATTGGGTCTGTTTCTGACACAACTAATGAATTTGCGCAATCTCTTGTTAGTCGGTCCGGAGGTGAGTATTTCTCGATACAAAATAATAGTGAAATATACAAGGCTGTAGCAAATATAACTTCCAATGTGACTAACACTAACTTGGAGGAAATCAATAGCTCAACGCTTACATTGAATGATATAGTTTCTCTATCTGTTGACGTTCTTCCTGAAACTAAAAATCTTCAATTCTTTGTATACCTAGAAAACTCCAGAGGTTCCATTAGCCTTACTAATCCTGACGGCCTTGACTCAAGCTTAATTGATGGAAGTTACGCAATAGAATCTCCATACATCCGTTCAATAAAGATCGATGATCCGACTCCCGGTACTTGGTTGCTTGATGCAAACAGTGTTAATGGCAAATTTGCTGTATGGAGTACGTCTCAAAATGAATTACGTTTAACTATTAATAACTCTGGACCAGTTCCTTTTAATGAGCCTTCATCTCTAGTTGTTTTTGCAAGCAGAGGATCTAATCTGATAGGTATTGAAGACGGAAAGATTCACGCATATGTAACTACCCCCGAAGGCCAAACTCTTGCATATACCTTAAATGATTCGGGACTCGATTCAGATACAGTAGCTGGAGATGGATATTTTTCTGGGGCTGTTGGGCCATTCAATTCAACCGGCATACATAACGTAACGTTAGAACTTTCCTGGAATGAGATTGAGTATGTACTTACAAGCGAGTCGTCTATTGACGTGCAACATTTTCCATCACTTGAAATAAATAGTTTATTACAAGGAGATTTAAACTTAAGTGAAAGAACTAAGGTAGCTACTATTAACGTCAATGTGGATGGACAACCTTACCTTGTTCAATATGATGATATAGCCTGGGATATTTCTAGCGGAGATAGCTCACCAGGTAAATTAGAGATTCAGGCTAATACAGCGTCAGTTGATTCACAAGACTGGATATATGATGTTTTCATGACTGTTGATTCTCCTGGTCAAAGAACTGTTAGTTTTGCTTTGCAATTAGAATATGGTGGGCAGAGTTACATATACACAGCAACCCCTTTGTTTATTAGTTCAATTGAACCGCCAGCTGTTCAAAGTGTTGTTAATGAAGATAGCCGATTAGATCAAACTCGAGTTGAAACTTTACAAACATCACAGGAGTTCCCTTGGTGGGTAATTGTGTTTCCTGTTAGTTTAGCTGTCGCAATGCTTAGTATTTTGATAAATTGGATAATTCAGGCTAGACCGAAAGGATTCTTGTTTAATGATCGTAATGAGAGAGTCATTGATTTTGCGAACTTAAAAAGAGGGTTTTTCAGTAAATTGTTGTTTAAGAATACAATCTCTGGCAAGGAACTTGGAATGGTTGGCTTTGAGAGTGTTACATTTAAATTTACCAAAGGTAAAATTTGCATTGAATCTAATAAGCCATCCGCTTCAGTGCGCGTTGATAATAAGCCATTATCAAATAAGACTGAATTAGTTGATAAAACGTGGATTGGCGTTGGTGGGAAACTGTATTCGTTCGTTCAGTAAGCTTAGAGTTATAAAAAAGAGTTTGTTGTTAAAACAAACTCTTTTTTGTTTATTCTTCAATAATCTCTATCGTTAACACCTTTTCTCCATTAAAAGTGGCAAATTGAGGATCTCTTTCTGTGAGATTCACTACTACTTCTAAACCTTGAGTAACTTTACCGAAAACGGTGTGCATTCCATCTAAATGTGGTGTAGGCACATGTGTTATGAAAAATTGACTCCCGTTTGTTGCTTGTCCGTTTCTCGTACCTGCGTTTGCCATTGATAGAATACCTGGTGAATCATGTTTATAATTTGGATCGAATTCGTTTTCAAAAGTGTAGCCAGGACCGCCCATACCGGTTCCTGTTGGATCACCACCCTGTGACATAAATCCACTGATAACTCTATGGAATGTCGTATTATCGAAATAACCCTCTTTAGCCAAAAATACGAAACTATTAACCGTTATCGGAGCTACCTCCGGGTAAAGCTCTACTACAAATCCTTTCCCACCTTCTAGTTGGAATTTTGCAGTATACTTTTTCGTAACATCGATAGACATTTCTGGTGCGGAGTCATATTGTTTTGGTGTAGTCATTTTTAGTCCTTCATTAGGTAATTCTACAGATTCAATGATTTTTTCTTCTACTGGTGTCGACTTTAATTTAGCAATTTCCTGTTCAATTCCTGAATCGCACGCCATTCCCAGCAGGGCAGTGGATAAGCCAAGTACAAAAATTATCACTAAATGTTTAGCCATTGATATCACCTAAATTTTTTTTTAATTGTTATGTTTAATATTAATACATAAATGATTTGTGATTATAGAATGAGTCTCTATAATCCTAAAGCGCCATAACAAGCTGCTGATATGCTGCCTGCGTCTAAGCCATACTCTTTATACAAATCGTTTGTATCTCCTGATTGGCCAAAATCATTTACACCTAACGGATAACATTGAGTGCCAATAGCACTTCCTATCCACGATAATGAATGTGAGTGGCCGTCAATAACGGTAACTACAGGAGCTTTCCTTTCTGTAGGTGTGAGCAGGTCGGGCATGAAGAGTTTATCTCCTTCCGTAAATACAGATTCCTTTGACCATTGCTGATAACTTTTGTAAAGCCTTCCTGGGCCCGTTACGTTTATCACATTCAAATATATTCCTTCATCTAATAATGAATCGCTAGATTTAATGGCTTCAGGAATCATTGCGCCACTGGCAAATACATTTACAACATTTTCACCTGGCGTATAATCTGGCTCACTTGACCTGTCTAATATTCGGTATGCACCTTGGATTACCTTTCTCCTTAATATTTCTAATTCGCTTTGTTGTGTTGGAAGATTAAGTAGCTGTTGATCGATTTTTTTTGTACTAAGTCTCAGGTATGTTGATTCAGTTCTTTGTCTTATGTGATCTAAAGCGTTTAACACTATCCATTCAAGCTCAATTCCAAAGCAAGGTTCATAGTATGATGTTTCTGGGAGATCTATTCCAATCGATGCAGTAACTATTGATTGATGTGCGCCACCTTCGGGCCCTAGTGTTACTCCTGAAGGCGTGCCAACGAATATAAACCTGCCTCCCGAGTATACGCCGTAGAATAAGGCGTCTAGACCACGTCTTACGAAGGGGTCGTACAGTGTACCAATAGGGAATAGAGTTTGCCCAAACATTTCATGTGATAAACCTAGTTGACCAAGCATCATAAACAAGTTGTTCTCTGAGATGCCTAACTCTATATGTTGCCCATCAGGACTCTGTTGCCAATTAAGTGCTCTCTGGACATCTTCTGGCATCTGGGTCATTTCGGATTCGCCCCAGACACCAACTTTGTTAATCCATCCCCCTAGATTGGTAGAGCTAGCTACATCAGGGCTTACTGTCACCACTTTATCTGATAGGCCTGGTATGCCTCTAGATATCTCTGTAAGTATTAGTCCAAAAGTTTGTTGGGTGGACATGGAGCCGTTGTAATCTCTACCAAAACTTGTAGGGAATTTATGTGTTATCACTTCCGCTTTGGGCCTTTTTGCTGAGAGATGTTTTCTCGCAGATTCTTTTAGCTTCCATTCTTCAGATTCCTGGGCCACTTTAGGCCATTCCTGGTCACCGATATTTAAATCTGACCTGAATTGATTCATTTGCTCTTGGCTCAATATGACTGAGTGATTCTGGGGATCGCCAACGGACGGTAACATCCAGCCTTTTAGGGTATATGCAAATATTACGGCGGGGCCTTTAGACTTATCGGCTTTTTTAAAACTGGTTCTTAATGATGTAAAGTCGTGCCCGCCTAAGTTTCTGAAAAGTTCTTGCAGCTCATTATCATCCCATTGAGAAGTAAACTTTTTCAGGATGTCTTTGTCATTGCTACTTCTAGGCAGCCATTCACGTAATTCTTTACCTGAGACCCTAAGTAATCGTTGATATAACTCGTTCGGCATCTGGTCAATTGTTTCTCTAAATAGATCCCCATTTGGTAGTTTGAACGCTTTTGTTAACTTGGAACCATATTTCGCGTTGATTACCGTCCAGCCATTCGCTGAGAACATTTTGCCCCAAGCACCAACTCTGATTCCCGGTATCACTCGGTCTAAGCTCTGTCTGTTTAAATCTACCACCCATATAACGTCATCTAAGTTGCTCATGGTGGGCTCAGCGATTGCTTCCCACACAGATCCTTCATCCAGTTCGGCATCTCCAAGCAAGCTGATGTATCTGCGTTTTATTTCAGTGTCGAGATCCCATTTCTTAGATGCTGCTTGAGCCTTTATGTATCTTTCAACTAGTGAAGCGAAGTTTGGGGCTATTCCTCCAATACCAACAGAACCAGTTGAGAAGTCAACGTTATCCGGGTCCTTTGTGCGGCTTGGGTATGCCTGCAGTCCATGGAGTTCCCTCAATGTACTCATATAGCGTTCATCCAGATTATCAAGCAGGTATTGGATTGCGTGGTAAACAGGAGAGGCATGTGGCTTAACAGATATGCGATCTTTACCGTTCATAAAGTCAAAATATAAAGAAGTCATTATTGTGACAACTGACGCGCTCGATGCTTGATGACCTCCTACTTTAACACCTGATTTGCTTGCTCTAAGATTATTTGCATGATGGACTATGTTGACTGATAGCCATAAAATCGTGGACTGGATTTGCTCAAGGTGTTTGTTCAGATTTTCTGTAGACGAGATGTTTTTATTCATTATCTATATTGTTTGATCCACCCAAGTCCATCTAACGTGCTATTTTTAGGGATGTATTCACATCCAACATAACCCTTATAACCTATCTTCTGTAAAGCTCTAAATATAGATGAATAGTTAATTTCCCCTGTTCCAGGTTCGTGACGACCGGGGTTGTCTGCAATCTGTATATGTTTAATATAGTCCAAATTATTCGTTATGGTTCTTATTAAATCGCCCTCCATAATCTGCATATGATATATGTCATATTGGATAAACAGATTATTTGAATCAACTTCTTTTATGATGTCTTTGGCTTGTTCTGTGTAGTTCAGATAAAACCCCGGGATATCTATGAGGTTAATAGGTTCAGTTAATAGGCAGATATTTTTATCTCTAAGTTTGCTGGCGGCAAAATCAAGATTGTTTACAAATGTTTGTTTTACGCTATCTGTATTGCTTTCTAGAGTTGGTATTCCAGCTAGTGCGTTTAATTGCGTGCAGCCCAACTCTTCCGCGTAGACGATAGCTGTATTTACACCATCTTTGAATTCATCAATCCGATCTGGTAAACAGGTAATTCCTCTATCGCCGTCTGCCCAATTACCAGCGGGCAGGTTAAACAATACCTGTTTTAGATTATTTTCAGTTAGTTGATCTCTGATTTGTTCTGGTGAAAAATCGTAAGGGAAAAGATATTCAACATATTCAAAACCAGCTGCTCTGGCGGCTGAGAACCTTTCCAAGAAATCAAGTTCTGTAAACAACATTGATAAGTTGGCGCTAAATTTAATCATAAATCTCCTATTGACGAACAGAAATCATATTAAAAAGCCGGTGGTGCTAATGCAATTTCTTTTAAATCTTTGTGGCTATATGTGCCTAAACTTCTAAAGTTATATTCCGTATAATTTTTTATCCATTTCAATGAAATAATGTAAGCATCTTGGTATCGCTGTTTCATCTCTGAGTCTAATACGCCGGACTCTTCTCTGATTTTTAAAATATCATCTAACTGTTCTTTAAGGATATGTTTCACAGTATCAAAGTCGTCAACTTTCCCTGACTCTGAGTCTTTAACCGCGTGAATAATTCTTTGGGCAATCTGAGCTACAGACATTCTGCCTGTTGCTAAATCTTCCATAAGGGCCGGATGAATACCTGGCTGACCTTCCAAGCTGTCTATACCTTTTGCTCCTCTACCGTTAAGCCATCCTTCGAGGTACTCTATTACCATTCTCGCATTCCGGTGAGTACCCTCTATTGTTATTGGACCTTCTGGAACTTCTATTGAAACAGGATAGTTGTCTGGGTTTTTCATTTCTTCGTTAGGTAGCCACCCTGAATGCCATTCTTTAAATGGCTCTGCTGCAACTTGCATATGAAAAATATGTGCAACCCATGCTCTTAAGAATCCTTGCTTTGCTTCCCACTCTTTATCTGCTCTTATCGACTTAGATGCTGATTCATTGACTTCAGGATCGCGTGATGGAAGTGGTGTAGCCATTCCTCCAATTGCAACAGCATTATGTTTTAAACAAATCGCCACAAGTCTCCTGAAGATGTTTGCAAGGAAATCAGTGGTTGGTACTGCTACACCAAACCTGTCAGGCCATACAGAATTTGGATCAGCCATTATGAATTCAAATATACTTGCCTTTAGATCCCATCTGGCAGCGTTTAAACCGGCGGCATAAGGGCCTAATTCGTATAACACCTCTTCCATCTGGTATACCAGCGGTAATGATTCAACCAGAGCGATAGCTTTAATACTTTCTTTGGGGAGATCTAGCAGATCCGTTGCTGCATCGAATAAGTCTCGATACCAGCGTGCCTCTAATGCCGATTCTAATTTTGGCACGTAGAAGTAAATCGTTTGTCCTTTTTTTATTTGTTCTCGACCGCAGTGAAAAATCGTTAAAGCTGTTCCCAATATAGAGGCTGATATAGGTTTGCCGTCAATAGTTACGTCAGGTTCATCTAAATGTAAACCTCGTTCTCTATGCATGAAAAATGGTAGTTTTCCAGGCTGTAACACATATTTCTTATCTCTATTGCTGTCATAGTGCTCTAAAGTGCCCAAAGTGGCTTCCAGTCGATTAATTGCAGAGTTCACGGTGTCAATAAGCCTATGTCCTCCTGCATCCTCATCGTCATCCAGGTCCCCTTCAGCTCGATCTCCACCTTTTGCTGGGTTAAGTGCATTTATTAACATTGGTCTGATTGAAGAAGGTCCTGAGATTTCTATTCCCGGGTTTCTCAATTCATCTGGTATAGGATCAATAACCCAATCTCCTGTGGTAGCCTCCGATGAAGGTAGATATGTAGGTTGTTTTCCGCTAAGTGCTTCTTTAAGTACGGCTCTGCGGCTATTTCTAAGTTCCGTTACACGATCTCCTAGACGATCATGTAAGTTGATTAAGAGTTCATTAAATTCGTCGGTGAAAACTCGATCTG
This sequence comes from SAR202 cluster bacterium, assembly GCA_022447925.1. Taxonomy (GTDB): domain Bacteria; phylum Chloroflexota; class Dehalococcoidia; order Lucifugimonadales; family UBA2962; genus UBA2962. The sequence continues at coordinate 93,456 of JAKUTS010000007.1, forward strand.
AGTTTTCGACCGGTTGAAAATATAGTCGTTTTGTATTCATGTTCGATGTATATCCTGTATTTAGGCAAATTGATTACGTGTAGTATAGCAATCGTTGGCTAGGTAATTGAATACTCAAATGAAAGGATGGAGGTTAGTTTGATGTTAAAAGGCAAAAATGCTCTTATTACAGGATCCGCTAAAGGTATCGGAAGAGAGATTGCTATTGCACTCGCGAAAAACGGCGCTAACGTAGGTATAAACGATCTTGATTATGATTTAACTTCCAAAGAAGCTATCAAGCTTATTCAGGCCCATAACGTATCTGTGTCTTGGCATAAAGCTGATATGGGTAAAAATAATGATATTGACTCAATGTTCACCGATTTCATAGAGAAACATGGATCCATTGACATATTTGTTAATAACGCTGTGACTGCTATACCTAAATCATTCCTTGAGGTTAAGGAAAGAGATTTCGATAGGGTAATAGATGTTGGGCTTAAAGGATATTTCTTTTGTGCACAGCGGGCAGCTAAGGAAATGATAAGTTCAGGTACCAAAGGGAGAATAATTAATATAAGTAGTGTGCAAGCATTTCGACAGTGGCCTAACCAATTGGTGTATGGTGCTATGAAATCAGCTGTAACAAGAATGACTTATGGAATTGCCTGGGAGTTGTCCGGGCATGGAATTAATTGTAACGGTATAGCCCCAGGGTATATTGACAGTCGATTGTTAGAACAAGATAGAGAGGATGAAAGAGGAAAAACAGAGTGGTATGTTGATGAAACAACACCATGGATACCAAACCGCCGTATAGGTTTACCAAGCGACATTGCTAATGTAGTGTTATTTTTCTCATCCGATGCATCAGATTATATAAATGGTCAAACTTTAGTAGCTGATGGAGGCTTTCTATCTGGCGGTACACCAAACGAATTTTCAAATCACGAGCATCCGTATACTATAACAAGAAGTTAAAAAGGACGGATTGCTTATTATGGATATTGTTGACCTAAACGACACACAAATTTTAACCCTTGCCCAAGCCGCCGGGGTCTCAATAACCGAAAGTGACGCATGTGAGGTAAAGCATCAAATAAATGCAATCATTCAAATGATTGAACCAATTGATGTTGGTAAAATTCCTACGGTAGAACCTCTGCCGATAGACCTTTCTGAGTATACAAACTACGATAAAACCTCTGACCCAGATAGCAAACCTTCAATCCTCTTAGAAAGTACCGATCATCCAAAATTTTCCTTAACTGAGCTGGCCAAAAACATACGAACAAAGCAAACTTCTGCCACAGAAATTCTAAAAATATTCCTTAAGAGGATTGACTCGTTAAACCCTAAGTTGTCAGCATTCACAGATGTATATTATGAAAGCAGCTTAGCCGAGGCGAAACGTTTAGACGATGAAGCTCAGAGAGGAGTTTTTAGAAGCTTACTACATGGACTTCCTGTTGGGATAAAAGAACAGATCGATGTTGCAGGTAGGGCAACAACCGGTGGTTCTTTGATATTTAAAACCAATATCACCCCAGATGATGCTACAGTCGTATCTAAATTGAGAGTATCAGGGGCAGTAATCATCGTAAAATTGAACATGATGGAATTTGCTATTGCTGAAACCATCGAATTTCCGTGGGGAACTCCTCTAAATCCGTGGAATACTGAACGTACGCCAGGTGGATCGAGTTCTGGCTCTGCAATTGCCGTGGCTACTTCCATGGTCCCAGCTACCCTTGGTGGAGACACAGGAGGGTCGATACGTATGCCCGCTGCACTATGTGGAATTGTTGGCTTTAGGCCAACCTACGGAAGGGTGAGTAGGGCAGGGTCTTTAAGTGCATGTTGGTCTATGGATACTCTTGGTCCATTTACAAAAACAGTATCCGACTGTGCTTTAATGATGGAATCTATATCAGGTTTTGATAAAAGAGATATTTACTCCAATAAAAGATCGGTACCACCATATTTCAGAAAACTAGACAAAAGTGAACACAAAGTAAAAGGGTTAAAGATAGCTTTGATTTCTGAACTGTTATCTCCAGATTTTGTAGAACCAGAAGTTATTAATGCAGTTGAAAATGCAGCTAAAGTGTTTGAGGTGAATGGAGCTAAAGTAGATAGAATTTCTGTTCCCAGAGTTAAAGATGCAGGAATTACACATTGGACAATTTGCTTTACAGAATTCGCACAGGCGAATAAAAGATTGTTACAAAACCATCTGCAAGAATTAACTCATATGGTAAAAATCGCTGTAGCAACTGGGACAATCATACCAGGGGGTGCCTACTATAAAGCTTTACAGTTACGAGAACTAATTAAACATGACTTACTGAAGCCATTTGAAGACTTTGATCTGATTTTGACTCCTACAATGACAAGCGGTGCGCAACCCCCAAATTCTAACGTGCATACAAATTCTAAAGAAGAGGTTTTAGAAGGATTGCATGGAGCTCCAAAGTTAACAGCGCCATTTAACTTGGCGGGTTTGCCAGGCCTAAGCATACCTTGTGGGTTTACTAGCGAAAAACTTCCGATAGGCCTGCAAATTGTGGGTAAGCCATTTGACGAAACGACAGTACTTCAAGCTGCTTATCTGTATGAATCAAATACGGATTGGCACACCTATTACCCGCCAATATATTAATATATGCACACCGGAAATATATTTTGATATCAAAAGCTGAAAAGTTAATACCCAAGGTTAGGTCAGCAAGTCTAAGCATTTCACAAAATAGATCTATTCCCGAATCATTGATCGATGAGTTAGTGGGCAACGACATGTTTAGATTATTATTGCCCAAAAGGTTTAATGGACAGCAACTCGATTTGCTCGAATATCTTGAAATCATTCAAGGCTTTGCACAGGCTGATGGAAGCACGGGTTGGTGTTTAAACCAGAATAATGTCCTTAGTACCTTTGCAGGAGTTATGCCCAAACCTCTTGCAGATGAGATCTGGTCAGATAAGCGCTCCATTTTAGCTAACGGTCCACCTGTATGGTTCGAAATAAAAAAATCGAAGGGTGGATACAAGTTGTCAGGTGAATGGAGATTAAGTTCGGGGTTTTCACATGCTAATTGGCTTCTGGCTCTTGTGTCGGAAAATGATACAGCACAGACACTGCCGAGCACCAAAACTGCACAGTACATGGTCATTCCTAAATCTCAGATTGAGCCGATATATGACTGGAATGTCAATGGTCTAAGGGGTACCGGCAGTAATAGCTTCAAGGCTGACAATCTATTCGTACCGGAAAACAGAACATTTAAAGACTCCGATGCTGGCAAGGTAACGGAAGCTTTTAATGGCATTAATAGATCAATTTTATTTGCGTCCGGATTTGCTTTTGTTGCACTGGGAATAGCAAGAGCTAGCCTTGATGAAACCTTCAAAATTGCTAGGAAAAAGCGCCCGCAAGGCAAATCCTTATTACGGGATCAGGAATTAATTCAGAATCAAATAGGACGAGCAGAGGCAATATGGAGATCCAGTAAAGCTTTACTCGTTGAGAGTATCACTGATCTGATTGAGTCAGCAGAAACCGACAGAGGGCCTGCTGTGGATGATCGAATTGCAGTTAGATTAGCAAGCACCCATGCCATAAGAAGTGCTGCCCACGTAGTGGATACGACTTACGATATCTGTGGTTCTCACGCTGTATATAACTCTAATCCTATACACATACGGTTTCAGGATATCCATGCACTCACCCAGCAGATTCAAGGGAGAGTTGAGCACTACAGCACTGCTGGACAACATTTATTGGGCATTAAAACGGAAAGCCCTTTCTTTTAATTGTAACTTTCTCGTTTATAGTTCTAACGGATTGCATTCCCACACTTGAATGCTCTCAATACATTCATCGAAAATGGGTTTTGCTATCGCGTTCGTACCTGAAGCCAATTCTTTCAAAGCTTCTTCATTATGCACGGAGATTTTAAACATAATATAACTTTTGTCTGGTGCTATTCCGGGAACTGTCTTTTCAGGATAAGCCATACTTTTTCGTACGCCCATTCCTTCATCTGATTGCATCCATCCCATGAATTTTTCGAAGATACCATCTCCAGATTTAAATTTTGCCACTACGAGGTTTTCTTTTTCCATATTTCGATCCTCTCTTTTAATTTTAACTTTCTCGTTTATAGTTCGATAACTGCACGTCCTAGAATTTTTCCTGCGCGTAGTTCATCACATGCTTCATTTATCTCTTCTAATTTGAAACGCTTTGTTACCAGTTTGTCGAGAGGAAACTTTCCCTCTTTTTGCCATCTGAGAAACATTTCGAAGTCTTCTATTGGGTATGTTGCCCCAAGGCTTCCTAAGAAACTGCGCTGCCCAAGCATGAATAAATTGGGATCAATCGTTATTTCGGGGTCTGGCATACCAACTAATACAGCTGTTCCGCCTCTGTTATCGGCGCCCATTCCACCTGCCCGAACGGCCGGTAATATCTGTTCAGTTGCAGCCCTTACTCCGATGGTGTCAAAAGCGAAATCCGCTCCTACGCCTGTAAGTTCATGAATCGCTTCGACTGCATCGGTGTTTGCAGCGTTAATAGTGTGAGTAGCACCGAATTGACGAGCGAATTCTAGTTTTCCGTCATCCAAATCGACAGCTATCACTGGGTAAGCATGGAGAATGGCTGCCATTTGTATAGCGGATAAACCTACTCCACCAGCTCCGATAACTACTACCGAATTTCCAGGTCTAACTTTAGCTGTATTTTTAACAGCTCCTGCACCAGTCAATACCGCACATCCAACGATGGCGGCAAGATCAGGTCTGTCATCATCTTTTATCTTGACCACATATTTTTCTAAAGCTAAGACGTCTTGGGCCCATGCATGCACAACAACTTCAGATATTGGTTTTCCTTTGTATGTCGTTCCAGGAGGGTCTTGAGCGGGTAGTCCGCCAGAGAATACATCATTATATTTTGACACCCATGTGACAATAACCTGGTCTCCTTCTTTAAGATCTTTTACCCCACTACCAACATGAGTCACGTGCCCAGCTGCCTCATGTCCCAAAATACTGGGAGTGTCTAGCCTTTCTCCAGCAGCCATCTGATGTAATTGAGAGTGGCACAAACCTGTAAAAGAGAGTCTAACTATTACTTGGTCAGATCGAGGAGCGGGAACCTCAATTTCGTCAACTGCAAGCGGCTGGTCTTTACCTACGAATACTGCTGCTCTGGATTTCATGATTACCTCTTTGTGTTTTCCAAAATTCGAAAACTATATATTTATAATATTTGCATATTATCTAAATTACGGATGTCTGTACAAACTATATCTTGGAAATTAGAAGTTACATCTGCTAACATTTAAAGAGCCATTTTTTATTTAAGTGGCAGTTTCACGCATGGCCGTTCAGATGATCAGCTTTCACACGCTCCTTCTTGAATTCGGTATATGTAGAGATTTAAGGAGAAAACGTTGAGAATTTATGTAGGAAATTTGTCATATAAAGTTGATGAAGATGGTTTACGAACCGCTTTTGAGGCACACGGTGCAGTTGAATCAGCACAAGTCATAATGGATAGATATACAGGCCGGTCTAGAGGATTCGGTTTCGTGGAAATGTCAAATGATGATGAAGCCAAAGAGGCAATATCAGCAATGGATAATCAAGAGATTTCCGGGCGCGCTGTCAAAGTCAATGAGGCTAAGCCAAGACGAGAGCGCACTGACAATTAATTAGTTAACTAATTCAATAAATAACCACTTAGGTCAATACATAATCGATTTTCCAGCAGAATAGCTAATAATGCTAACTCTGTTTGTCTAATTTTTTAATTCACATTCGTTTTTCAGTACGAATATCAACGATTCATGCAAAACTATCTCTGATTTTTCGGTATGCTAATCCCGTCAATATTAATAGTGGACCAAGTATAATAAATGCTGCAAGTCTATATGTAGTTTCTAGCAGAAACACGTCGTGTATAAAAAGTTTTGCTATTGGTACAGCTAAAAGCAAAGCTCCAAGCGCTGTCATCAATTTAGGTGATACAACCAATTGCTTTCTAACTCTAATTCCGGCAAGTATCAGAAATAATGCATATATGGCCCAGAACAGGGTTATCGTCAACTGCTTAGCTTCTTCAGAACTGAAATAGTCAACAATTTCTGCAGTTCCTATCCATATCGATAAGAAAGTGGCTGCAGCAAATAACACCACGCCTATATATTTTTCCCATTCTTTAGCCAGATTTCGTTTAATCATGTATATATATGCTGAGATATAACAAGCCAAAATACAGATTATAAATGCGAAAAATCTGTAATTTAAAATCGGTGTGGTGTCACTTCCTGTTCCAAACCAATTAATATCTTCTGCAAAGGTGTCAAAAGCTAAAGCATGAATTATTGCTGCTGCTAAAACTGCCAACCCCCCAATTCTAATTTTCGAATCTTTAAATTTCATGCCGATTCCAATAACAACTGCTGCCTGGGTCGACCAAGCTACAGTTATCCATGCGCCAGTCAACTGAACTGGAATAAAAACAGTTATAAATATTAGCGATACACCAAGAAAGCAAAAAGAAATTAATTTTGGAGTATTGTTATTTCGCAGGGCAATAATTCCTATGACTGCGTAGAGCAAAGACAGCAGAATCGTAGAAAGTCCTAGCCATTGTTCGTACGATTCAGCAAGATTAGACATGGTTAGACCAAAGAATATGCCTGCGTTCGCTATTATTAAGCTAAAGTCAAAGTTGTCTGGCTTAGATCTGTTATATACGTTGTGAATTACAGTAGCCACTATAAATATGAGAAAAACCCCTGAGAGTCCAAGTTGACTATAAATGACATCAGAATCTGGTAGTTCACTGGCGATTAAACCTCCTACAACGTAGGAACCTATCAATCCTAGCAATGTATACCATTGCCATTTTTTTCTACTGGCTAATGCAACTATTCCAATGTCAATTAGCAATATATATACAATTCCAAGATATATATATTCCCTTATTTCGGTTTTCATCAATACTGGTGTTATAAATGCACCAATAATTGATATAAAAGCTATTACCTTTGAATCGTGCCTCAAAGCCATGGACCCGCCGAACAAAACCACAAAAAGTAATGCAATAAAGACCGGGATTGGATCAATTAATTGATAAAAACCAAAAGAAGCATATACAGCTATGTACAATATAGCTAAACCTCCACCACATATACCGTATGCCCAATCAGGGAAACGTTTGGAGGCATATTCACTAATACCTATCATACATATACCCGCCACAATACCAATTATGATTCTTCCTGTAGGCCCAATCCACAAGTCGAAAGCAGCCTTTATAAAGAATCCTATTCCGATTGCCAATATTATGGACCCAATAACGGCAAACCAGTTTACAGACGCAAATTTTCCTAAAAACGATGTTTGGACTCCAGATAGAGAGGGAGCAGGTCCTTCTGTTATTGGCTTACCAATATGCCGCCCAGTCTTTTGTACAAACGGGTCGGACACGCCGCTCCTGGATTTTTCGAGTGAACGTATTCTATGTTCGAGATTAGTGAATTTCTCGTTTAATATTGATAATTGTCGGTTGAGGCTGTCTAAATCATCCTCATCGATATAGTTTTCAGACTCATCTGTAAGATATCGGTCGGGTTGAGTTATTGGATCTGAATTAATTGTAAATCCACAAAATATACAGAATTTACTGTTTTTTGCGTTCTCTTTGTGACAGTTATTACAGGTATTCATATTGTAAACACAGTTGTGTCAGTATCTTACAAAATAACTGAAAAAACTATGAAGAGATCGACACTTATAATGGAATTTATATTTCAGAAACTAACTTGAAGTTTGTTGCCTGATGTTGAATCGCAGCCTGGTTCGGTTTGCAGCGTATACCAGCGTGAGCATTAAAGGAACTTCCACTAAGACTCCGACTACTGTTGCAAGCGCGGCTCCAGATTCTACGCCAAATAGGCCAATCGCGACAGCGACAGCCAGTTCAAAAAAGTTTGAGGTCCCTATAAGAGATGCCGGCGCCGCAATTTTATGCGGCACTCGTAGTAAGTAGCAGGCGGCATAAGCTATAACAAAAACCAGATAACCCTGGATTATCAGTGGGATTGCGATTAGAAGGATTAATATCGGTTTATCGACGATGACATCTCCCTGAAAACCAAAAAGGATCACCACAATTGCTAGCAGTCCGATGATCGACAATGGTTTAAAGTTCTTTGAAAAGGTTTCGACTGAAAAGTTGTTATTTTTATTCGTTAGCAGTTTACGAACTAAGTAGCCAAGTACCAAGGGAATTGCCACATACATGGCCACTGAAAGTATTAAAGTAGACCAAGGAACAAACACTTCAGTTATATCCAGAAGTAAAGCTGCTATCGGAGCAAATGCAACCATCATAATTAAATCATTTATCGATACCTGAACCAGTGTGTAGTAGGGATCGCCATTTGTCATTTGACTCCAGATAAACACCATTGCTGTGCAAGGAGCTACGCCCAATAGAATTATGCCCGACAAGTATTGCTTAGCTAGTTCTGGATCTATCCAGGATGAATATATGTATTCAAAAAAAAGTATGCCGATTAGGGCCATTGAAAACGGCTTTAATCCCCAATTCACTATCAATGTTACGAGAATTCCTTTTGGGTTATTCTTTATTGAAGCAATAGACGAATAATCTATATTAACCATCATTGGGAATATCATGAGCCATATCACTATGGCGACTATTATGTTTACCTCTGAAATTTCGAGCTTTGCGATTTGATTAAAGAAGCCTGGAAACAGATACCCAGCTGTAATACCGATACCGATGCTTAACCCAATCCATAGAGTTAAATATTTTTCAAATATACCAAGATGTTCGTTTCCGTTTTCCATGACAACATAATAGTTTAGATCAAAAAGTTATGAATTAAAGTTTTGTTAATAATAAGTTATAGATTATTGGGGTTATCTTACTGGGAATTTGAAAACCCAAATAATTGTATCAAGCACTAAGCAATGAAAAGTTATATATATAAGTCCAATAATGGATGCTGTTTTTAGCTTACTTGATTCAATACCAATATCGGAGATTGAAAACAACACTACTAATGATATTAAAGCTGCTGCTGTAATCCAAAGTGAGGAAACAGCCAGAATCCAAAGAAAAACATGTTGCTTCCCTATATATGCCACTGTGGCCGGCATCCAAATAGCAGATGCCAGAAGGAAGATGAGACTGAGGCAAGTTATTAATCTAAACGCTTCTGTGTTCGCCGAATTAGGATTAGATTTAAGTAAAACGGCGAATATAAACACTAAATAACCAGCAGCTGCTAACAGCATAGAAATTGTAAAAAGACTCTGAGTAGTGCCTTTTACTCCTCCCCATAAAGCTGTTCTATACTCAGGGAATATCATCAGCGTAATTACATATCCGCCCAGAACCAATATGGCTCCGAGTACGTTGACTGAAGTGAAGAGTGAAACGTTAGACATAATAACTATGTTAACTCGTTTTAGCAGACAGTGTTACAAACCGTTGAAACTGACAGGAACGTCATTTAATTTGTATGGTGGAGACGGGGGAGGGTCGAACTCCCCGTCCAGAAAACACCGTCACAGAATTTACTACAGGTTTAGCTAATCATTAAAATTCGTCTTAATACCACCTGATTAGCGAGGATAGATACTAAAACTAGCCAGTTAATCTTTTGTTATAACCGATTGGCTATCAGTTATAACAGCATCCCGATTATGTCGCCTTGTCGCCCCTCCGGGAAAGGAACGGAAGACGTAGTAGCTAAATTAAGCTGCTAAAGCTAGCTGTTTCTTGCCAGTTACTTTTTTGCCATCTGATTAACGAGGTTGATGACACCTCGACCTGCAATTTTGATTCAACACTCCCTGTCGAAACCACTCGTCCCCATGTCAAGTATTTTACCAATAATACATATATATGCACAGTGCGTTGACCTCCACTATTTAACGATGCTAGCCTGTAAGTGAAAACAATCACCAATGTTGTACAATAAAAACAGTACCATAAACTTAATTTAAGGAGTTTCAATAATGCATCGAATTGTCTTAGTTAGCATTATGGCAGTTGTGATTTCATTAGCTTTAATATCGTGTGGGGGTGAGGCGTCTTCTGAACAAACCGTTAGAAAGGCTTCTCCGTCACCAGTTCCCAGGGCACCAATGGATGAAGAAGCGGTTGACGGTGAGGGGAGTACGGTTGAACGAGGGACAGAAGTGTATGTATCGATGCAAGATCCGGGTGGATCTGGAGAATATATCTATGATCCGGAAGAGTTGAGTTTTAACGTTGGCGACAAGATCACTTTGGTTTTGGAATCAGAATCAGAATTCCACACTTTTACAATCGAGGATCTTGGAATTGATATGGCAGTTGCTGGCGGAGCTGTAGATGAAGTCACATATACCTTCGATTCAGCTGGAACATATGAATTTATTTGTATTCCTCACAAGGAATTGGGGATGGTCGGGAAGATCACTGTTAACTAGATTCTCAAAAGCGTTAAGTTCTTGTAAAAAACTCGCTATACCACATGTTGTGTTACGGGTTTCAGTAATGGCTATATATTGACCGACATTGACTTAAGCTACATAACATTCCTATACTTAACGTAGTATTGATTAAATGCGAGGATAATATATGCGGCTATCATGTTTAAAGGATAATCTCAGTAAAGGCTTGTCTATTGTGTCACGAGCTGTTGCGACAAGGACAACCTTACCAATAACCCAAAACGTGGTTCTATCAACGGATCAAGGACGATTGAAGTTATCTTCTACAAATCTGGAAATGGCAATTAGTACGTGGATCGGTGCCGAGATTCAGGAAGAGGGCTCAATAACAATACCTGCAAGGATATTGACAGAATTTGTTAATTCTTT
>JAKUTS010000008.1 GCA_022447925.1 SAR202 cluster bacterium
TGTCTCCGGCTAGCTGCAGCTGCAATTCCATCGATAGGAGCAACTGACGCACATGGAAAATCTGAGCCAGCAGCGATTGTTGCTCCGGCACTCACCATATCTGCCATTGGTTGTGCAGGTGCATTAATACCGTAATTTTTTACTCCTTCTTCGAAAACATCACCTATGTTGTAAAGGAAAGCTGACTGGTGGCTTATAATGATCGGCAAGTCAGCTGCTCTTTGAATCAACTCTTGGGTTGGGAACATAAAATGATCGAGCCTAAGTCTCAACTTGTCGGCATCAGGAACTTCATTTATTGCACGTTCAAATGCATTTATTGCCTGTTCAATAGATCGATTTCCAATGCAATGAATTGCAACTTGCAATCCCTTGCTAGTAGCATCTAGCACCAATTTATCCACTTCATTTTGCTCATAATATATTTCACCTTCAGGTGAGACGCTGCCATCATGATGACATTTAAAAAAACCAAATTCGGGAAATACAGGGTCCATAAAAATCTTCATTGACCCGCCTCTTAATCGATCAGAAACATTATCATTGTCATATTCACCTGCGGCCATCTTGTCAGGAATTCCAAAGAAAGTTTCTCCACCACGCAACTGACGTACACAAATCGGTAATTTTCCTTGACTATCTGCCAATCTGTACAACTCTGCACTTTCTGGCATTGTTTGAGCATCCCCAATACTTGTCACTCCATGCGATAGGTGCATTAGAGCATTCTGTCTAACTAAATCACCAACCACTTCTTCTCCATGAAAATCAATCATAGATCGCATTGTTATTTTATGGATTGAATCCATCGCTCTTTCATGTAGATATCCGGTTGGTTCACCTTTTCTGTTTTTAACTATGGTGCCTTTGTATGGGTCAGGCGAGCTTTTTGTAATGCCAGCAATAGCCATTGCATCGCTATTAGCGTATAGGGCATGATATGAAGCATCCATAATACATACTGGGTTATCCGGAGCAGCCTCATCTAACTCCCAGCATGTAAGCGGTTCAGCTTCTTTTAAAACACGTGTGTCATATGACTGTCCCCAAATCCATTTTCCTTTTGGAGTGGCAGATGCAGTTGCACTGATCGCGTCTAAAACGGCTTTTTTATCTCTAAGAGGTGGTGTGCGGGAATCAACAGAGACAGGCTCGAAAACAGTCATCGAAAAGTGGTTATGTGGATCAATAAATCCTGGTGTGACGGTTCTGCCTCTAAGATGTACGACTTTCGTTTGATCATTAGCCATGTTAACAATTTGATTATTATTACCTATAGCTGTGATTTTGTTGTTCTCAATGGCCATTGCTTGAGCTCGAGATCGCTTGCCGTCCATAGTGAGAATGTTACCGCCCAACATTATTAGTTCCATAATTATTACCTTTTTGCTGTTGTATAAGTCAGATTTAATTTAAGCTATATGTAGTTTTAATAAGATAAATCAAAACATCGGAGTTCAGAAAATTTTAATCCAGAGATTTTTATTGTCAAGAAGAGTTTTTTATGTATCGCTTGGAATCATAATTGGTTTTGCCTTGGCTATAGCATGTATTTGGCTAATATGGGAATTTTCCTTAGATCAAAACTACATACGGACTAATAGTGAGAATCCGACTAAGGAATTTGATTTTGAAAAATTCGATATAACCAATCGTCCAACTCTTGGTGCTGATGCTGCTGTAGTTACTGTTGTAGAGCTGACTGACTATGAATGCCCATTTTGTAAGCGTTATAACGAGACGATTCTGCCACGCATATTATCTGAATACGGAGATAGGATTCGATACGTGGCCGTTAACTTTCCATTAATTCATATTCATCCATCAGCTTTTAGTGCATCTGTGGCGTCTGAGTGCGCTTATCAGCAAAAATCCTTTTGGAAATACAGAAGAGAACTATTTGCTAGTGATAATGGATTAATGTTAGAGAACTTGCTGTCCATAGCAGAACAAATTGGTTTAGATATGGTCATGTTTGAAACTTGTCTTGAATCTATTGAAACTCAAAACATTGTCGATAGAGACATATTAATTGCCGAGAGCTTGGGTGTGACTGGAACTCCGACGTTTTTTATTAACGATAAAGTTTTGGTAGGATCAAGACCCTTTGGTTCATTTAAGGTTATGATAGATCTTGAATTAGAAAGTTATGGGAATTAAAACTCGCAGTGATAAACTGAGGTCCGAGTCATATCACCAAGGATAATTAAATGTACACAGTTAATTTGTTTGGAAAAATAAACTGGCTGAGTGAAGGCCTATGAAGAAAAAAGATATAGTTCGGATTGCTAAAAATTCAGGCGTTAATCTGATTTATTTCATATATTGCGATAATGCGAATCTTATAAGAGGAAAAGCTACTCACATAGATCACCTTAATCGTCGTATTGACTCTGGTATAGGCCTAACAGTAGGGCAACAGGCAGCATACGATATGGATTTAGTTGCCGATATAGAAGGGATGGGTACCGCTGGTGAAGCTAGAATCCTACCTGACATTGATTCCATAGACAGCTTTGTGCCTCTACCGTGGTCGCCAAAAAGAGCTATGTTGATTGGTGACCTGGTAAGGTTAGATATGACCCCATGGGCATGCCCTAGGATATTCTTAAAAAATCAGATATCCAAAGCATCAGATCTTGGTTTAGAAATAATGACAGGCTTAGAACCTGAATGGTACGTTGGGAAGTATGATCCAGAATCAGACTACTATAAACCTATAGAAAACAGTCAATCTTTTCATAGTACGGGCTTTACGCCTTATATTGATTTCATAGATGATTTAATAGACACGTTAGCAGTTTTAGATATGAAAGTTGAAACTTATTATCCTGAATCTGGGCCAGGGCATATCGAGGTTACTGTACGCCCGGAGAAGGCTCTCAAAGCGGCGGATAATCACATTTTTTATAGAGAAGCAGTTCGAAATATAGGATTTAAACATGATTTAGCACCTACGTTTATGCCTAAACCATTTTTAGATCAGGCGGGTGCAGGTGGGCACATACATATTAGCGCTTGGGACAAACAACATAAAAACAATCTTTTTTACACTGAGGGAGATGATTATGCCTTGTCAACTCTGGGGCAGCATTTTTTGGCGGGTGTAATGGATCACCTCCCAGGCTTAATGGCTATCTTGGCGCCTAGTTATAATAGTTATCGTAGGTTTCATAAAGGGTCTTGGAGTGGTGGAGAGTATCTTAGCTATGGAACTGATAACAGAGAGTCTGCAGTCAGGATACCCTCTCGGTATTTAGGTAATGAGATGGGTAGTGTGAATATCGAAGTTAAGCCTGCAGATAATAGTGCTAATCCATATTTAGCTATCGGCTCTATAATAGCAGCTGGAATTGATGGAATTTCCAGAGAGTTAATACCTAATACAGGTCAATTTTTAGATTGCGATCCTACTCTTTTATCTGAATCTGAGTTAAGGGCAAGAGGCATACTTCATCTGCCTTCATCTCTATCTGAAGCTAATGAAGCTCTTGAAAGAGACGAAGTATTAAATGAAGCAATGGGAGATTTTATGGCGACAGCGTATCTTACACTACGCAAAGCTGAAGAGGCACATTTTGCTGCACGCTCATTAGACTTCGAGTTAAAACGTCACTACAACAAATATTAAGTCTTTGAATTGTTACTCTGCGACAGCGACTCCGTCTCTTCTAGGGTCTGCTCCTCCGTGAACTTCTCCATTATCAGAAATAGTTATTGCATGTACCCCGCCAAACAGGAAGGTAACATCATCCTCTTTGGTAATAGAATAACCCAGTTTAGCTAAACCTGAGGACACATCGTCGGAGATTCTTCCTTCCATTACCAAGTCGTCACCATGATAATGGAATCTGGGTGCGTTTATAGCTGATTGCACATCCATGTTATGGACTAGCACATTTAATGCTACTTGCATTACAGCAGTTATTATCCTCGGACCGGCTGCAGATCCAATTACCAGAATTGGCTTATTATCTTTCATGAATATTGTTGGAGCCATAGCACTTCTAGGACGTTTGCCGGGTTTAATTGAGTTGAGCTGATTAGGAATTGGATCAAAATCACCCATAGTGTTATTAAGGAATACACCGGTGTCTGGCACAACGACACCACATCCAAAAAACGCCTCTAAGGATTCAGTACAAGAAACACTGTTTCCATGTTTGTCCACTACTGAAAAATGAGATGTTTGACTTCCGTCGCCACCACTGGATCTTAGGCTTAAACCAATTTGTTCCTGCATTGAGTTAATAAATTGATCTGAGGTGAATTTCATAGAATCAATCGGTTCATAATCGGGGTCTGCTATTAGATCACGTGCAACATATACATGTTTTAAAACTCGAGACATTTTATCTATGGTCTCTACAGTATTGTGACCCGATCCAGCGAGATCCATATCTTGGAATAACGTAAGTAATTGATACAAGGCAATTCCACCTGAACTCGGCGGCGCACATGTGACGTAACTGTATTGATTGAAACTACCAGTTATTGGGGTGCGCAAAATAGGTTTATATAAACTAAAATCCTTAGCTCTCATTGGACCGCCATTCGCGATCATGTGTTTTTCGGCATTTTTGGCAACAAAGCCTTCGTAAAATTCTTGTATGCCATTTTGAGACACGCGTTCGATAGTTTCTGCCATCGCTATATTTTTTTTCGTTTCACCAGTCTTGTAAGTAGATCCATCACTCTTTAACCAAATACTTGCAGCCTCTTGATTGCGCTTAAATTTAGTTGACGCTAAATCGCTGTCTGTACTCATAACCCAGTCTAAGAATGGGGTAATCTGGAATCCGTTTTTACCTAGCTCTATTGCACTTTTGGCTACCTGTGACAATTTCATGGTTCCAAATTGTTCCAGGGCCATGGACATTCCAGCAAAAGTTCCAGGAATTGCAGCTGCTTTTTCCCCAAGATGGTTTTGTTCGTCTAAAACATTATTTTGGCTGTCTAAGTCGAACAAGTCTCCATCAGCCAATTGAGGAGCATTTTCTCTGTAATCGATCATTACGTTTTTGTTTTGGTGGGCCATGTGTATCATCATGAATCCTCCACCACCAATGCCTGAAAATGGCGTAGCCGATACGCTTAAAGCTAGTGATGTAGCCACAGCAGCATCTACAGCATTGCCACCTTCACGTAATATTGAAGCTCCAGCTTCTGAGGCATGTTTACTGCCGGAAGAAACCATTCCTCCGTTACCTCGATCATCCCTGGTTGTTATTTTTGTGTGATCGTATGTTTGCATTAGAATTTAAATAACCTTTTAGAATTGTTGTAGAAAATGTCTTCACCGATCGCTTTTGCTTTCGTTTCTGAGTATATTCCTTCATCTACCAGGTTGCCGAGAGCGTGCCCAGCAGCACTTTTTGCTGTAACGCAATCATGCCATAATGTTTCTGGTCCTCCTTCTCCTCCATCAGAGCTGTAAATAACTTTTGAGTTTGGAACAGATCTTAGAACGTCTGTAAACCTTTCAGGTGACACTGCTTTTTCTAAAAACGCAGGACCCGTACCAGCAGATAAATCAAAATATACATTTGGAAGTACGTTGGACATGTAAGTGGCTTCTTCTGTGAAAGGGAAACCACCATGTATAAGCATTACATTACATTCCATCAATTCATCTTGGGTTAATAAGTCCCAAAGCATTAATGGTCGGCATTCCATCGCTACTATGTCGCTATCACCTAATCCTGTATGGATCATAAAAGTGGCGTCTAGCTTAATACAATTTACTAATGACCTTCTAATAAGGAAGTCGCGTAGTTCTTTTGCTTTATACCCGTACCAAGTCGGTTCGTTTTTACGATTGTTGAAAGATGCTTCTGCATCAGATTCTGAGACCCTTTTGATATCTAGACCTGTGCGATATGCGATTATGGATTTAAATGCGATGCAACCGTGATTTTTAACTGCATCGGTCATTGCGTCATCATAGTCAGAAATCAAGTTTTCAAAAGACGTGGAATCATTCAATAAATCTTTTACCAATGTAGTTAATCTAAAAGTTTTCTTTATAAACCCAGGGAAAGTTTTTCCAAAGTTGTCAGCGTCTTGCAAAGAAAACAAAGCTGTGTCAACTCCCATTCCCTTCAATGAAATATCGTCAATTAAATCTTTTACATATTTAGGGAAGTTATCATTACGTCTCTTTTCCCTTTCTGTTATTAACGCAGTTATATTTGGCTCACAGCCTAGAAGTTTTGCAAGATCATTTAT
Organism: SAR202 cluster bacterium; assembly: GCA_022447925.1. GTDB lineage: Bacteria > Chloroflexota > Dehalococcoidia > Lucifugimonadales > UBA2962 > UBA2962. The sequence goes on from JAKUTS010000008.1 coordinate 6,229, forward strand.
TCTTTTGTTAAGTGCCCCAGTGGTTAAAGCAAGCTCTGCAACCCGAGTTTCTCTTTCTTTTTCACTCATGTAACTTGGAGATGGACCAATCATTGCATATTGGCTTGTCATCATATCTTCAGTCAGAGGCCCGTCGTCGTAAGCGAAGCAATGTGCATCAAATACAGGTGTGTTTTTAAGATCTATAAATGTTTTCATTAAATGACTCCAGAAAATTGTGATTGTTACGTTAATATCCAAAACAGTTAATTTCAATATGTAAAACAAACTTTAAGTTGACACAATCAATCAGCTAATTAAAATGACGATGAATAAAGTATTAAAAAAGACTTTATAGAACAAAAAAACTTAAATAGGGGCATGTCATGAGAGTAACAATGAACCATACTGGATTTGTAGTAAAAGACTTAGAACGCTCACGTAAATTCTATATTGATGGTTTGGGATTAGAAGAGCTAAAGTTATTTGATGTTCAAAGTGATGAATTAGGCCAGATAGTTGGTTATAAAAATGCACGTATATATGCGTCCTATCTAGTGGCTGCCGATGGTCATGCTTTGGAGATAATAGAGTACAAGGAACCTGTGACACAAGTTTCGGATGACAGTGTTCAATATGAACGTGCAAGGACAGGTGGGGCTCACTTAGCATTTTTCGTCGAAGATTGCCATGAAATGTGGGAACGATTGTGTTCTATGGGTGGCAAGCCCTTAAACCCTCCTGTGGAGGTTTTGCCGGGCATGTGGGAGTGTTATATGCAGGATCCAGATGGTAACTGGATTGAAATTACATCTGATGAAAAACACAACAAACAGCAATTTATTGTTAGACAAAATGTAACAATGCCGTAGAATTTACAAACATATTTTAATTGTGAATTGGTTTTAGGAGGATTTATTATGGCCCGATCTATGTATCATACCGGATTTGTTGTGGAGGATATGGACCGTGCAGTGAAGTTCTACACGGAAGGCGTAGGCTTGGAGATTGACGCTGACATGGACTTGTCAGGCTATGGCTTGGAGCAAGTTGTTGGTTACGATAATGCTCAAATTCGAGCAGTCATGCTTAAAACGCATGACGGGCAGATATTAGAACTTTTACAGTATATTGAGCCAAAAGGACAACCTAGAGAGCAGTCTCAACAATTTCACCGTAATTTGATCGGAGCCGCACATCTAGGATTTATGGTGGATGATGCTGAAGAGTCATTTAATAAATGTATTGAGTTGGGAGGCCAGCAGTTAAATCCTGTAGTTAAAGTCCTAGATGGTCTCAAAGCTTGTTACCTGCAGGACCCAGATGGTAATTGGATTGAGCTGGTTGAGGACAGTGTTCATAAGGCAAACCCGTTTACCATAATGCAAAACAGGACACGACCTTAGGGCAGGGGACGTTTATTTAAAGGTTAATATTCTTTTCGGATTTTCTATTAATATATTGTCAATATTTTCGTTAGAAAATCCTCTTTTTCGCATTCTTGGTACTATGCTTTCAAGTATGTGTGCGTAACCTTTGCCACCATGTGAAGTAATGTGTGATTTAAAACATACGTCTTGAGCGATTACGATTTGGCTTTCAAATCCCCATTCAATTAGTTGTTCTATTCTCTGCATTCTTTGTACATCAGTCGGTATGAATATTGGCTGGTCTGCTACAGCGCCCCAAACTGTATCTTCGTTACCAAATGTGTCGTATTCAAGATAAGCACCTGTTTCAGCTACCTGTTTGATGATATCCATATTAGGGAATGTATCCAGATGCCCCATAATTATTCGAGAGGGATCTGCTCCAGCCTCTATTAGATCGTTTAAATGATGCATGAGTGAGTCCGGGTGAAATCCTGGATGTATCAGGATAGCTGCTCCTGTTTCAACTGATGCATTAGCTGATGCTCTGAGAATTTTTCTTGAGGTTTCATTGGTAGGCCAGAAGTTGCCGACTTCACCAATGATGCCTGATTTAATACCAGTGTCTTTAACTCCAACTGTAATATCACCAATTATTTGATCTGTAATTTGTTGTTCAGACCTTTCGTCCATATCATCAGGATAAGAGACGGGGACATAGTGTGAAGCGCCCATTATGATGTTTAGGCCTGTTGCACGAGACATTCTGGAAAGTGCCAAAGGATCTCGGCCTATGCCAATTGAAGTGGTATCTACAAAAGAATTACCTCCTGCAAGATAGTATTTGTATATCTCTTCTGTTTGATGCTTTTCATCTATTAGAAGTTGTATGTCTTTATTGTGAGACCAACGTTTCCCTATGTTACCGCGAATATCCATGGTAAACGGTTTATCAACATACCAGCGTTCAGTTGCCTCTTCAGGCATTACAAAATAGCAAGAAAGATCAATCAGGGCGTGTTCATGAGTTAAAGTTATACCTAGTTCATCCGGTTCAATTAATCCAAGTACAGTTTGTATCTTGCCGGACATTTCTGTTGATGCCATCTTATATCCTCCAATAAATAGATGAATTTAAATCTAATTTTTATAGATGTGTTTTCAAGCCAAAAATCTATTTAGGGAAGGATTCTAACATGCTTAGTGGAGAACGTCTGTAACCTAAGCCAAGTTCAGTTGTGACTTGGCGCCTGTTGAACTCAGCCAAGGAGTGTAAGTATTAACTTGCAGCCCGTACGATCTCCATATTTCTATACGCCCTGAGTCCAGCAGCCATAAAAGCCTCTGCTTCAGGAGGTAGTTCATCTAAGGATTCTATTACTGCATTCATATCCTCATGGTCATCGTCATCTGCGATTTTGCTACCCCAAAGAACATCCTTATAGATATCTTTAGAAGTGGCGTTGAACATCAATTCAAGCACTTCTGCATCCAATGAAGAGTCAGATATTTTCAGCTTATCAATCTCATTACGTAATAAATCTAGTAACTTAATCTTTTCATCCATTTTTAACCCCTTGTCTCTTCAATAAGTTTTTACTTCTCAACGTCTTGGCTTAATTCAGCCGATACTGCAATGCATTAAAACGTATTGAAGTATTGACGTCAAGTAGTATAAAAGCATTGCATGCTATATGTCAATACGTGTAAACTACTTAACGTTATGACGCAGACACGCCGTGAAGTAAATGAAACAGAATTGGAGTCGATAAAGGTCTCTAAGGCACTAACAGTGCGCATTCCAACTGATTTATGGAAATCGGTTAAGATAAAGTGCGTTCAGGAAGACACCAACATCCAGGCCTTACTAGCACATTATCTTAACGTTTGGGTTGAGGATAAGAATTAGCGGTTTAAGAAGTAACTGATTTCAGCCAAGTGATTAACCGTTCAATTTCAGGTGTTACGCCTTCTATTTTATGTTCAACATAGTCAAATGTGTGATCAAATCCGCCCGGTATTGATACGGTGGTATGAACATTGTGTGACGTTAATGTTTTTGTCATAGATAGTGTATTACTTAGAAGGGAATCTTGGTCTCCGCAGACTAGGTAGCAGGGCGGAAACTTATCTATATGTGGTGAGAATACTGGACTTACCAAAGGGTTTTGTATCTTGGAAAGATAATTTGGTCCCAAATAACCTCTGGTGAACCAAACTTCAACATATCCGCTATTTGACAAAGGCTCCTTAATCATTAGAGGGAAGTCAAACACTCCGTAATACAGTAATGCTCCAGAAAAGTTGACTTTGACATCGGATAAATCACCGCCGTCCACAGCTTGATTGTCTCCATGCAGTATATGAATGGCTACTGCAGACAGGTTGGCACCAGCTGAGTCTCCACTAATAATCATTTTTGAAGCATCGCCCTTGAAATTTTTGGCATTTTTAGTGATCCATCTAGCTGCATAAACTACATCTTCCGGAGCGTTAGGAAACGGTCGTTCTGGAGCCAATGAATACTCTAGATTAAAAACCACAAACCCGTTCTCCGCCAGCCTCATTGTTTTTCGTCTGACTCCTTCAGACGATCCCACACACCAACCGCCACCGTGCATGTACAATATAACAGGGAAGGGACCTTCGCCTTTAGGGATGTAAACCTCTGAGACCAGTTTCCAACCGTCTTTGTTTCTAATCTCAACGGTTTCGGATTTTCCTATGTCTGGCATGTCAACGTTTAAAGATGAAAAATCCATTGCTTGCCTGACAAAAGGTATTTCTTCAACAGTCTGTGGAAGTGGAGGTTCAATATCTTGTCCGACCAACATAGACATCCAGTTATTATTATTCGGATTTGCCATTACTATTACCCCTTAAAAAATAATAAATTAATTTTTATTTAAATTTATCCATGCAGTAATTTACTGCTTTAGTTACCATATTTACACAATGTGAAATAGTACACAAATTGTTACTCTATCTGATATAGTTTTTATATGTTCGATTTTGATGTAATAGTCATGGGAGCAGGACTTGCTGGTATGAGAGCTGCGCTGGCCGCGTCTCAAAACGGAAGTAAAGTTGCTGTTATCACCAAAGTATATCCAGTTAGGTCTCATTCCAATGCTGCTCAGGGTGGTATAAATGCTGCGCTGACAGACCGCGGTGACAATTGGGAAGATCACGCCTTCGATACCATAAAGGGTTCCGACTATCTTGCTGATCAAGATGCTGTTGAAGTAATGGCCAAGGAAGCGGGTAGCGAAGTTATCAATATGGAGCATATGGGAGCTGCATTTAACAGAGATGACGAAGGAAGATTAGGTGTTAGAGCTTTTGGTGGCCAACGTGAGGCAAGAACTTTTTTTGTTGCCGACTTCACGGGGCAAGCTCTACTACATGTTTTGCATGAACAGGTTCTAAGCTCTGGTGTTCAAGTCTTCGAGGAGTGGTTTGTGACTACTCTTATCATGGAGGAGGAAAGGTGCGTTGGGCTAGTTGCCATGGATATGCGAACAGGTGAATTACATGTGATGCGGAGTAAAGCAGTCATAATAGCTTCAGGGGGAGTTGGAAGGGTGTTTGAGCCCTCCACAAACGCTTTGATATGTACAGGCGATGGTATTGCACTGGCATATCGAGCCGGTGCAGGCATTATGGACATGGAGATGGTTCAATACCATCCAACCACTCTAAAAAATAACGGGGCGTTAATGTCTGAGGCAGCTCGCGGTGAAGGAGCTTATCTTCTCAACTCAGAAGGTGAGAGGTTCATGGAAAGATATGCTCCGAATATGATGGAGCTCGCATCTCGAGACGTTGTATCCCGCTCAGAACAAACTGAAATAAATGAAGGCCGTGGAATAGACGGATGCGTTCTTCTCGATGCAAGACACTTGGGTGAAAAATTAATTAACGAAAGACTTTTACAAATCAGACAATTAGGGATTGATTTTGCCGGAAAAGACATGGTCACTGATCCAGTGCCCATACGCCCTGGCATGCATTACATAATGGGTGGTATTAAAACAGATATTGACGGTCGTACATCAGTAGCGGGTTTGTATGCAGCCGGCGAGACAGCTTGTGTTAGTGTCCATGGCGGCAATCGCTTAGGAGCCAATTCACTATTAGATACCTTGGTTTTTGGCAGACGATCTGGAGAACACGCTTCAGAATGGGTAAAAACTCAGGCTTCTGCTTCGATTAATGATAATCATGCGAATGTTTCTTTAGATGAAATCCAAAATCTACTAGATAGAGACACTGGAGAAATGTTTGGTCAAATTAGACTTGATTTAGGTCAGACAATGAACAACCACTTAGCAGTGTATAGGGATCAAACAGGTATGGAGAAAGCTAAATCGGATTTAGCTGGCCTGAAACAGAGGTATTCCAGTGTAATTGTTCAAGATAAAAATAAGATCTTCAATACAAACCTCATTTTTACTTTGGAATTAGGATTCATGCTTGACTGTGCTGAGACCACTATTATAGGAGCATTGGAGCGTAAGGAGAGTAGGGGAGCTCATACTAGAACGGATATGCCTGACAGGGATGATAAAAATTGGCTTAAACATATAGTGGTAACTCAAGTTGGTGGCAAGTCTGAGGTTGAATACGTACCGGTCAATATTACAAAGTGGCAGCCACAGGAAAGAAAATATTAGGTAATTTACAAAATATGGATGTTGATTTAAATATAGCTAGATTTGATCCTGAATCGGACGAAAAGAAACCTTATCGTCAGGAGTTCAATATTGAAGTTGATGAAACATCTACTGTGTTAGATGGATTAATCAAAATTAGAGAAGAAGTTGATGGCACACTTGGCTTGAGATGTTCCTGCCGGAGTGCAATATGTGGTTCCTGCGCCATGAGAGTTAATGGACAAGCGGTTCTAGCATGTAATACTAAGATTTCTGACTTGGTTTCAGATGAGAATAAATCAGTTAATGTTGAGCCAATTGGAAACATGAAACTGATTAAGGATTTGATTGTTGAGTTCGATACACACTGGCAGAAAATCAAAGCTATCGAACCATGGGTCAAAACAGATGCTCCACCTCCAGAAGCAGAATATATTGCATCTAATGAATCAATGATGGAGCTAATAGGGGTAATGGGCTGTATTCAGTGCGGTGCATGTGTTTCAGATTGCACAGTTCTTGCAGTTGATGAAAGTTTTCTTGGTCCCGCAGCGTTAGCTAAGGCTTATAGATTTTTAGCTGACCCAAGAGATGATGCGAATAACCAAAGGCTTAAAGATTTAAACGAACCTAGTGGAATGTGGGATTGCACTAGGTGTATGCAATGTGTTGAAGTTTGCCCTAAAGGCGTAGACCCAATGGGCAGAATAATGAAGCTTAGAGATTTTGCAATGGAAGCAGGTTACAAAAACACAACCGGTGCCCGGCATGCTGAAGTATTTTCAGATATTATCAAGAATAATGGAGTCTTGAATGAATTTTGGTTGCCAGTTAAGACTTTTGGTATGTTTAATATTCCGGAGATGCTCAAATTAGCTCCAATCGGTTTAAAAGCTATGATGAGAGGGAAAATGCCACCTATATTCTATGAGAAAATACCTGGCTCCAAAAATATCACTAAATTATTTGAAAAAACTAAGGTGCTTTAATGAAGTATGCATTTTATCCGGGATGTGTTTCCAAAGGAGCTGCTCCTGAGTTGTATGGCGCGACTATAGAGGTGTGTAACCGATTGGGGATCGAATTAGATACCAAAACAATGGAAGGGGCATCATGCACAGGTTCAGGTGTGCTTCAAGAAAAAAATGAAAAATTAGGTGACACATTAAACGCCCGTACTTTCGCAATGGGAGAAAATTCAGGGTTACCTATAATGACGATATGTAGTACATGTCAAGGAGTTATGTCTCAAGCAAAATCTCGAATGACGGATCTTGAATACAGAGAGGCAGTAAACACAAGTTTATCAGATGAAAATCTCGAGTATAAAGGACAGGCTGAACCTCGCCATCTACTTTGGATCATAATAGAAGACATTGGGATAGAAAAGTTCAAAGAAAAAATCGTTAAACCATTGACTGGTTTGAAAATAGCTCCATTTTATGGATGCTATATTGTGAGACCTTCAGATGCCTTGGGTTTTGATGAAAATCCAGACCGTAAACATTCATTAGAGATGATTATAGAAGCTGTAGGAGCTGAAGTAGCTGATTTTCCTGGTAAAAGTGCATGCTGTGGATTTCCAATTCTAACCATAAATGAAAAAAATTCGATGAAGATGGTGTCTAACCACACCCTAAGTGCAAAAAAAGAGGGTGCTGTTGCAATGGTAACACCTTGCCCGCTTTGTCATCTAAATCTAGACGGTTACCAACCAACTGCATCGAAGCAGGTCGGACAGCCAATAGATCTTCCGATACTGCATCTGCCTCAATTAATTGGCCTTGCCCTTGGAATCGATCCTAAAATACTTAAACTAAATCAACATATTGTTAATACTAAAAGTGTTGTTTCGGCGCTAGCTTTAACTCCCTAGGATATTACTGAATAATAAACCGCTAACAGTTTATAAGTTCTATAATATAAATTAGGTGATAGTGATAACGACTACTTACCTCAAGCAATCTAACCTAGGGTATATTAGTGCATAATCCAGTAAGTATAAAAAATATTACAGTTTGGAGTGCTCAACATAGAAATATCACCATAGCTTCGTGGATATGCTTAGTCATTGCTGCTGGTTTAATTACTTTAACTTATATTAATTCAGCTGTAACAACTGATTTAGGTTTTACAAATGAACCAGAATCCATCGTGGCAGCCGATTTAATACGAGACAGTGGTATAGAAATAGATCTTAACAGATCTGAGTATGAAGTCTTGATTATTCATTCGCATGTCTATCTAGTAGATGACGAAAATTTCATTGAGTTTTTTGAAACAGTTACTAAAAATTTAACTTCGCTAAAAGGGGATTATTACCAGAATCCTATTAGTTACTACAGTACAGGGTTTACACCTTTGGTCTCTGAAAACCAGAAAACCATGTTGGTTCTTTTTGATCCGCCAGAGGAAGAAGATTTGACTCCGATGATACAAATTATCGAGCAGCTAAGCGCAGACAACTCATTTAATATCACTATGACAGGCGATAGTACTTTCGATCACGATTTCCAAACCATATCTAAAAATGACCTTGAATTAGAATTGAAAGTGGGTACTCCAGCAGCGTTGATCGTATTAATCCTGGTGTTTGGAGCTCTTGTGTCATCTTTGATTCCTATAGTTATTGCTTTGATTTCTATGGTTGTTGCATTAGGAATTACCACATTAATAGGACAGGCATGGACATTTTCATTTTTTGTAACCAATATGATTGCAATGATGGGTTTGGCAGTGGGTGTGGACTATTCTCTTTTAGTAGTTTCTAGATATAGAGAGGAAAGAAATAATGGGCTAAGCCAAACTGAGGCCATTTCAAAAACAGGTAGCACCGCAAGCAAAGCGGTCGTGTTTTCAGGTATAACAGTCGTTCTAGCGTTAATTGGCATGTTAATTACACCATTCTCAGTTCTCAGGAGTCTTGGAGGAGGTGCAATAGTTGTGGTAGTTGTAAGCGTGGCAGCTTCTTTGACTTTATTACCAGCAATACTGAGTTTGTTAGGAGATAAAATCAATTCGTTAAAAGTGCCGTTTGTTAACCTAGAATCTTCAAATAAGACTGTAAACCTTCCAACTGGGTTCTGGTATTCATTTAGTAAATTTGTTATGCGGCATTCTGTAATATCTATAATAATTGTCGTGTCTTTCTTGGTCATATTATCTTTACCAGCTATTGACCTTAAATTGGGACAGAATGGCATAACAACTTTTCCAGAAGAAACAATGTCTAGGCGTGGATTTGAGCTTTTAGAGCAGGAGTTTTCCTACGGATTTGTTGGTTCTCCCATAGCAATAGTTCTTAATGACCTTAAACAAAATCCGGAAATAGATAATAACAAAGACGCTTTGTTGGTTTATATTGATGAAGACGATAATTTTGGCGATATTGATCAATTTGAAAGTGATAATGGAGAAGTAATTGTTTTAAGGGCAGATATTAATGGTGATCCTAACTCTCAACAGATGTCTAATGCAGTCAAACGAATAAGGACTGATTATGTACCTAATTCATTTAAAGAAAATCAAAAGAACGTTAGGGTTACTGGTTTAGTTGCATTTATCGTTGATTATATTGAGTTAGTAAACAATTACTTACCAATTGTAATTATCTTCGTTTTGACTATCAGCTTTCTTTTACTGGCATTTGTTTTTAAATCTATCATCGTGCCAATCAAAGCTGTTTTAATGAACTTACTTTCAGTAGGATCTGCATATGGATTAGTCGTAATGGTTTTTCAAAAAGGATATGGAGCCAGAGTTCTTGGTTTTGAGCAAGTAGATGTGGTAGATGGATGGGTGCCAGTATTTTTATTTGCTGTATTATTTGGACTGTCTATGGATTACCATGTATTTCTTTTGAGTCGAATAAGAGAATTTTATGATCAGACTGGTGATAATGAAGAATCTATTGCTCGAGGTGTTAAGTCGACATCAGGTCTAATTACTGGAGCTGCGATGATAATGGTCGCTGTGTTTTCTGTAGCGGGTGCTGCAGACATGGTTATGTTCCAGCAGGTAGGTATGGGGTTAGCGATAGCTATATTTTTAGATGCTACTATAATTAGATCTATTCTAGTGCCTGCAACAATGAAACTACTTGGTAAATGGAATTGGTGGTTTCCAATCAAGACAGTCTAGTATTTACTCGTGGTTGATACAGTTCTAATTACCTGACATCACCTCTAAGAGTTCTTTAACTGACTCAGCTGACTTATGTAGAGATTTAAGTTCTGAATCAGTAAGGTTAAACTCATATACATGTTCAATACCGCTCCTCCCCAGTTTTACAGGTACACCAACATATAGTCCGTCTAAACCATATTCGCCCTCTAAGTAAGCCGTACACGGTAATATAAGTTTTTTATCCAGTACTATAGAGTCAATCATCTCTACTATGGAAGCAGATGGGGCATAATAAGCGCTGCCTGTTTTTAACAAACCAACTATTTCCGCTCCACCATCTCTAGTGCGCTGTACAATCTCCTCTAATCGATTTGCGGGAATTAAGTCAGCGACAGGTATGCCTCCTACAGTTGTTGGTCCTACGGTAGGAACCATAGTATCTCCATGCCCTCCTAGTACGTATGCTTGCACAACATCCACTGAGACATTTAATTCTTCTGCTAAAAAGCTGCGATATCTTGCGGTATCTAAAACGCCAGCCATTCCTACAACCTTTTCTTTTGTAAAGCCACTTACTTTGAGAGCCTGTTGTGCCATCGCATCTAATGGATTAGTGACGATTACTAAAATACTATCTGGGGATTTAGATACTGTTTTTTCTACAACATCGGATACTATCTTCATATTTGTTAACAACAAGTCATCTCGACTCATCCCTGGTTTTCTGGCAATACCAGATGTAATTACTATAATGTCTGAATTGGCTGTCTCGTCATATGAGTTAGTGCCGATTATATGTGCGTCTGATCCCACCACAGGACCGGATTCTAAAATGTCTAAAGCTTTGCCTTGTGGTAACCCTTCTACAATATCTACGAGAACGATATCTGCGTAACTTTTTTCAAAAAGCCTTTGAGCAGTGGTTGCCCCAACGTTTCCAGCTCCTACCACGGTAATCTTTTGTCTCATCTAATTCTGTGCCTCTAGATAATTTTGCCAAATCAAATCAATCATTTATAAATAAAAATTGTAGATATAACAGCCGTTAATTGTATTGTAACTAGCTTGTGTTTTCAAAGATCAGATTCAATTACATAATCAATGATTAGCTTCAATTATCGCTAATACAGTACCTTTATCGACTTTAACTCCCACCTCCTGGGTAAGTTTTTTAACAATTCCTGAAGCAGGAGAGGGGAGAGTATTTTCCATTTTCATCGCCTCCAGTACGACGATATCTTGGCCGGTAGATACTTGATCACCTTCAGATACTAGATACTTAATTACAATTCCGTTGATTGGCGCTTTTATAACTAATCCATCGTCGTTTATATTTAATTCAGAGAGCTTGTCAGGGGGCTGCTTAGTAGTTTCTACACGTGCATTCTTTAAATTTAGCGGGTCGACTTCAACATAAAAAACTTCATCATTAAGATAAACATTGAATGCTCGCAGGTTTTCAGTTCTGGTAGCTGTGGTTGCATTTACAATTTGTTCCGTAGCCGACCTTTGATCCTCTGTAGTTGGACTTGGGGAATCTTCTGGTAAAGTCTCTAGGCCATACTTTCTTCTTAGAAATCCGAGGCCAGTGGTAGGGTAAAGTACATACGTCAGAATATCGTCGGCGTTGCTAGTAATGTCCGATAGTTCTTCTTTTGCATTTCCCAACTCAGGTTTAAGTTGGTCTGCAGGCCGAGATTTAATTTCTGTAACTTTCTCATCTAGATCTTTAAGCACGAAACTTTTAATACTCTCATCTATTGCTGCGGGTGGACGGCCATTCTTAACAAGAACATAATCATGTATAGGATTAGTTACCATTTTGTTTCGGTCAAATAGAACGTTACTAACAGCCTGTGATCCAATCATTTGACTCATTGGAGTCACAAGGGGAGGATAGCCAAGCTCTTTACGCGTAACTGGTATTTCAGCCATTACTTCTTGTAATCTGTCTTCTGAACCTGTTTCTCGTAGCTGTGAAAGTAGGTTTGAAAACATGCCACCTGGAATCTGATGGCTTAGAACTGTTGCATCAATTACTGATGACTTGGATGAATCAAGCATCGCTATATATTTCGATAATCTTTGCTCTAATTTTCCGCTGATTAAAAGTATATTCTCTAGATTAAACTGTGGGTCTCTTTTTTGTGACTGTAGTGTTGATAACAATGGCTCTATAGCAGGTTGAGATGTTCGTAAGGCTAGAGGAGACAGGCAGGTATCCACCGTATCTACACCTGCTTCTATGGCTTTTAACAATGTCATTGATGCCATTCCTGAAGTATAGTGAGTGTGTAGCTGAATAGGAAGGTCAAATTCAGATTTTAAAGCACTAATCAGGTCATATGCGTCATATGGTGACAGGAGGCCAGCCATATCCTTGACGGCTATGCTATGGGCTCCTAATTCCTTGAAAGTTCTTGCTTTATTTATGTAATATTCAAGATTGTATATAGACCCGCCCAATTTACCACTTTCTGTTATTGAGTAGCATAATGTCATCTGCAAATGCTTCTTATTTTTTAAAACCGCTTTTGCCGCCGACGTAAGGTTCCATTCATCGTTAAGTGCATCAAAGACTCTAAATATGTCGATACCGTTTTCAGAGGATCTTTCTACAAAGCTGTTGACGACATCATCTGGGTATGCTCTATACCCAACTAAAGATTGACCTCTCAACAACATTTGTAACTTGGTGTTTGGCATTAATGATTTGAAAGTTCTGAGGCGTTCCCAAGGATCTTCATTTAAAAATCTGGTACAAACGTCGAAAGTGGCTCCGCCCCAAACTTCCATTGAATGGAATCCAACGGCATCCATTTCCTCCGCTATTGGAAGCATGTCTTCGAGTCTAAGCCTAGTAGCTAATAAACTTTGATGAGCGTCTCTGAAAGTTGTATCGGTAATTTTTACTGGTTGTGACATTATCTAAATATGAGTTATGAATAACTCTTTTCCATAAATTTAACTTAGAAGATCGTTTAATTGCTGGCTGTGATTTCCTTGGCTCAATAGTTTTTAATATTTTAGATTGTTCAGCATTCAGGTATTCGACAATTGCTGACATGACAATAGTTAACTTTTTATTATTGTCGACTACCACAGCTCAATTCACAATGGTATGCTGCCATGTTTTTTTATTGGCAGAGAATCTCGTTTATTTGACAACATTTTCAGTGCCGATATTATTTTAATTCTTGTTTCAGATGGGTCAATGACAGCATCAATTAGTCCCTTACTAGCTGCAACATATGGATTCATCAATTTTTGACGGTATTGTTCTATGCGCTCTGATTTCAATTTTTCAGGATCTTGCGCCGATTTAATTTCTTTACCATGTATTATGTTTACAGCACCTTCAGCGCCCATTACCGCTATTTCACCTGTAGGCCAAGCATAATTTATATCACCCCCAAGCATTTTCGAACTCATTACAATATATGCTCCACCATAAGCTTTTCTGAGCAATACACTTATTTTAGGTACAGTAGCCTCAGCATAAGCATAAATCAGTTTTGCTCCATGCCTGATTATTCCACCATATTCTTGGGCCGTACCAGGCATGAATCCTGGTACATCGATAAGGGTTAATAAAGGTATATTAAATGAATCACAGAATCGTATAAACCTTGCAGCTTTAACAGATGCATCAATATCTAATGAACCTGCTAAGTGTTCTGGTTGCTGGCCTACAATGCCAACTGATTGGCCGGCAATCTTTGCAAAGCCAACCACAATATTTTTAGCCCAAGAGTGATGTATTTCCATAAAATCACCTTGATCAATTAATCTACCAATTACATCCATTACATCGTAAGGTTGATTAGGATCTTCAGGAACAATCCTTTCTAATTCGGTGTCCGGTTCTTCTAGTTCATCAGAAGTTTCACGAATTACAGGTTCTTCCATGTTGTTTGAGGGTATAAAAGTTAAAAGTCGCCTAACTTGTTTTAAGCACTCCTCTTCAGAGTCAAACCGGAAATGAGACACGCCGCTAATAGACGAATGACTTGCAGCGCCTCCCAAGTCTTCGTGTGTAACTTGCTCTCCTGTAACAGCTTTAATTACATCAGGTCCTGTGATGTACATCTGTCCTACACCACTAACCATAAAAATAAAGTCTGTCAAAGCTGGTGAGTAGGTAGCTCCTCCCGCTGCAGGACCGAGTATTACTGATATTTGAGGTATGACCCCGGATGCCATAGTATTTCTTAAAAATATGTCCCCATAACCAGCCAAACTGGACACGCCTTCTTGAATTCTAGCTCCGCCTGAATCAATTAGGCCGACAACGGGACAACCATTCTGTAGCGCCAAATCCATGATTTTACAAATTTTTTGTGCCACAGCCTCAGATAAAGACCCTCCGAAAACCGTGAAATCTTGAGAATAAACAAAAACGGTTTCTCCATTCACTGTGCCAAAACCAGTAATGACTGCATCACCTAGAATTTGATTACCTGAATCTTCAATGTTTTGTATATCTTGGGTAACAAACGAATCCAATTCTTCAAATGAGCCTTCATCTAGGAATAAATGAATTCTCTCTCGAGCGGTTAATTTACCACGTTTGTGCTGCGAGTCAATTTTTGCTTGTCCGCCACCTTGATGACTCAAATCTCTCAGTTCATGGAGCCTATCTATTTTTCGGTCCTTACGTCTTCTGTTTACCATATGTTCACCATAGTTGGACTAGTATATATATGCGTCGAATATAATCAAGCAGGTATATGGGCAATCTTATCTACATGTGAATCAAAATGTAATGCGCCGATTGGCATATAATTATGACAATTTTAATATTAACTTTTATAGAATTATGAGCCTTAAATAAATGACAGAGGAAATGGATACTATCATTGGTGGAAAATTGTTCAGATGGAAGTCTGAGACATTTGTTATGGGAGTAATTAATGTCACGCCAGACTCATTTTCTGGAGACGGAATTAACTTCAATATCGATTTGGCTGTAGAGAAAGCTTTAGAGTTTGAAAAACTTGGTTGCCACATATTGGATATTGGAGGTGAATCAACTCGGCCATCAATAACATATCGAAACACATCCAACACTTCAGCTGAATTAGAGGAGCAAAGAGTAATACCAGTAATAAAGGCTATTTCAGAAGTAGTTTCTATCCCAATTTCAGTAGACACATATAAGGCCTCTGTAGCTGAAAAAGCAATTCAGTCTGGGGCATCTTTAGTAAACGATGTATGGGGGTTTACAAAGGACCCGAAAATGGCTTCACTAGTAGCTGAGCTAAAAGTCCCCGCAGTTTTAATGCATAACCAGCATCATACTGTCTACGCAGACATGTTGATTGACATCGTAAACCGATTAGATGAGTTGAAAAGTAATGCTATGAAGATGGGCGTATGTGAATCTAATATAATTTTGGATCCTGGTATTGGCTTCGGCAAGACTGCATTACAAAACATAGAATTGTTTAGATCGCTTGAAATCTTACAGAAACTAAATTCTCCTATCTTGATAGGCTCTTCAAGAAAATCAATGATTGGCAAGGTCTTGGACTTGCCGCCAGATCAGCGTATAGAGGGTACGGCAGCAACAGTTGTGATTTCGATATTAAAAGGAGCGGATATAGTAAGAGTGCATGATGTAAAAGAAATCATCAGGGTGGTTAAAATGACAGATGCAATCGCAAGGAAATGATGATGAGGATTTACGTTTATTGAACAATTCGGTTTATATTGGTTTAGGGTCAAACATGGGGAACCGGTTTGCTCATATTGAAAAGGCAATCTCAGATATAAAGCACGGATTACAAACTGAAATATTGGCTGTTTCTTCGATATATGAAACATCTCCTGTAGGAGTGGAAAATCAACCTGATTTTCTGAATTGTGTTTGTCTTTTAAAGACTACGTTGGAGCCGAGGCAAATACTGAATAAGTTATTGGAAATCGAAAAAAGTCACGGTAGAAGTTGTAGCAGTATGAATTTACCTCGCACTTTGGATTTGGATATATTGCTATATGGAGAGTTGGCTTTAAATGAACCTGGACTAATAGTGCCTCATCCTCGGGTTACTGAACGGGCGTTCGTGCTCATACCTTTAGCTGAAATTAGTCCGAATTTGACACATAATTTGTGGGAAAGGACAGTAACGGAAATTTTAGAATCGTCAACATTCACAGATAAAGTTGAAAAAGTGGATAATGTCAGATGGAACTAAGTTACTTTAACGGGTGAAATCAGATTTGGTATGCTATCTGATATCGGATAATCAACTTCACATTGAACGCAATTCATAGCACCGGTCTCGACTTCATTATTAATTTCGTTTTCAATGGTCAAAGTCAATTGACCCTTGCAAGCTGGACACACAAGAATATCCATCAAGTCTTTTCTCATTTAGGAACCTCTGTATCAACCAAAATTAATTAATGGTTAGTGTGGAATCGTTAATTGAGCAGTAATATTTCTTCGTAAAGTGATCTCAGCAGCTCGGATAAAAAGAACACTACAATACCAACTACTGTGAGGCCATTATATCCTGATAACAGAAACTTTGTACGATTAAACCAACCGGATTGATCGTACTTTTTATCTAAATTGCCTATCAAGGCCATTTGTCGCCTTTCAGCATGCAAAAGTATAAACATCCATGCTGTCAGAGCAACTTTTATACCTAGTGTTACTACATATGCAACTGTAATATCATTACTAGTAAGGCGGTTGAAAACAATTATTGCTCCAGTAGCTATTAGTACAATAATACAAATGTCAACCAAAGGCCTGAAGACGCGCCCAAGTTGATGGAGTTCAGCTTGGTTTTTATTAAATCTAGTTTTAGGTGCATCCCTTTTAATAAAAATCATTTGTACTATGTTTGTACCGATCCAAATAGCTGCTGCCATTATATGCAACCAATGGATGATTAATAAAAATATGTTCGAAATGCTCAATTGGACACCTTTATGCAGATTAGGTATACAGATTAGGGATCGTATCTATTTATTCAAGTATTTCTAGAGCAAACTCTTGTAATTGTTCATTATCTAATAAACCAGACCATTTTCTAATTACCTGATGATCTTTGTTTATAAAAAACGTAGTAGGAAATCCGATTACCTTGTATTTTAGTTGGATATCAGAGCCGATATCAGCGCCTACTGGGTATGTGATGCCAAATTCATTTACAAAGTCCTTTCCGTCTTCAATAGAATCTAAAACTAGGCTTTGTATTCCAACAATCACCAAACCTTGATTCATATATTTTTTATAAGTTGCCTCTAATATGTCTATTTCTTCTCTGCATGGAGGGCAAGAAGGGTACCAGAAATTTATTATTACTGGATGGCCATTAAGGTCATTATGAAATCTTAAATCAGAAGAGCCGATGTTATTGTTATATTGCAATAAACTTAACTCGAAATCGATAGCCGGCTCTGCTGGCGAATTACATCCGGTAAAAGTGATCAATAAAATGGTAAATATAAGTAGACTTATGCCAGTTTTATTAACTACCAGCATTCTGAATATTTCCGGAATTTTCAATAATTTGTGAAGCTTTATCAATTAATAAACTTGAGTGCTTTTTGGGTATCTTTTTGATTTTAAGATACATCTTTAATGTATCCATTGGACTTACGCTTGAGTTGTATTCAGCACCAAGTCTGACTCGCTCAGATCCTTTGATTGACACAGATATTCCCGCGAGGTAATGGGCCGGTTTCAGTGCGTCCCTAATTCGTGAGTCAATCAGTTTCCCTTCATATGAATTAGGCATTGATATTGTCAATCTTACGACGGTTTCTTTAAGTTCATGTTTCGATATTTCATTTAAGACCTGTTCAGTAGGGTCTAAAGATTCAGGTTCAACGTCTACTTTAATTGTCAAAAGTTTTCTTGCTTTTACCTTAATAAAATCTGCTTTTTGCAACCGATTTGTTGAAGTGGCCGTTTCATCTATTTCGATTGAATAGAATCCTTTATCATCATTTTCTTCACCAAAGTCTATTCTCTCCAAAGATCCACTGTAGTTGATAGTAGGCTTATTTTGATTAATAGTTTGACGCTTATGCACATGTCCTAGAGCCACGTAGTCGAAAATCGGTAATGATACGCTACTGGTTAACAATACGTAATCCTTACCAAGCATCATTGATTGCTCTGAACTCGTGGTCGCTCCGCTGATAGTTACATGGCTAGCTAGTATTGCTGGTATGGCGATATCCAACTTTGATGCGAGCTCAGAAATTATGGTTGATAGTTTATCCTGGATTACAGCATTGATGCTTTCGAGCGAAAGCCCCTTCATTTCATCTCTTGTAAGAAGATTACTTCTCCTGGCCCAGGGAATTGTTATTACTTGAATATAGCCCGACTTTGTGTTTACAAGATGCGTTTCTGCCTTATTACCTAATATCACATTTGATACATTAAGTGTTTTAAATATGTCTAACGAAGTTGCTCTTCCAAAAACACTCGGAATATCATGATTTCCTTCTACTAAAACAACTGGTATTTCCGCTGTGGACAACCTTTGTATTCTTTTAGCGAATTCACGCTGATGTGTTTGAGAAGGATTGCGACTCTTGTAGGCGTCGCCCGCAAATATAGCTAAATCCACATTACTATCAATACAATAGTCGATAACCTCGTCTAAGGTACCTAAAAAGTCCATCAATCTTGAGGATAAACCAGTATCAGGGTCTATGCGGGAGAAATTTTCTACCCCTATGTGAACATCGCTAAAGTGTACAAGCTTCATTTAGCCATGCACTTTATTGGATAATAGCGACACGATTTCATCCTCTAATTTATTTATTAGAACTCTTTTCTGATCCATTGAATCACGCTGCCTTATAGTTACAGCATTGTCTTCAAGTGATTCAAAATCGACAGTTACACATAGTGGAGTACCTATTTCATCCTGCCTACGATATCTTCTTCCAATACTTTGAGTTTCATCATAATAAATTAATGGTTTAACGAGGCTAGAAGACTTAATGTTTTTATAAATTTCACGAGCCAATTCAGATAGGATTTCCTTTTTGCTTAGGGGTAATATCGCTACTTGCACAGGTGCCACTGAGGGATTTAATCTAAGACTGATCCGAGTCTCTTCTTTGCCTTTAGCCCCAACCAATGTTTCATGCGTATATCCTTCAATAAGCAAAGCCATAACCGCTCTATCTAAACCAAATGAAGGCTCTACAACATACGGAATCACATGTTTTTTAGTGGTTTCATCAAAGTATGACAACTCTTTACCGCTTTCTTTACTATGAGCAGTTAAATCATAGTTAGTTCTATTAGCTATTCCAGCAATCTCTCCCCAGCCCCAAGGGAATAGGTATTCAATATCACTGGTGCCTTTTGAATAGTGAGCAAGTTCTTCAGGTTCATGTTTTCGTATCCGCAATCTTTTTTCTGAAAGTCCCAAATTTAAATACCATTCAAATGAGTTATTTATCCAGTAATCATGCCACTGGTCATCGTCTTCAGGTGGTACGAAAAATTCCATTTCCATCATCTCAAACTCTCTAGTGCGGAATATAAAATTCCCGGTAGTTATTTCATTACGAAAAGATTTGCCTATTTGAGCTATGCCAAACGGAGGATTCTTATTTATAGTATTCTTGACGTTAAGAAAATTAACAAATATTCCTTGAGCTGTTTCTGGTCTAAGGTACGTTGAGTTAGAGTTGTCTTCTACTGGACCCAAGAATGTTTTAAACATTAGGTTAAATAGCCTTGGCTCACTGAGTTCACGTCCGCAGTTAGTGCATTCGGAAGATTCTATTTGATCGCTTCGGTATCGGTGATTACACTGCTTACATTCTACTAATGGATCAGAAAAATTAGAGGTGTGGCCACTCGCATCCCAAACTTTAGGATGCATAATTATTGATGAATCTAAGCCGAAAACATTTTCTTGTTTGATAACAAAGTTATCCCACCATAGTTCTTTCAACTTGCGTTTAAGCTCAATGCCCAAAGGGCCGTAATCCCAAGTGGAGGCGAGGCCACCATATATCTCACTACTCTGGAACACAAACCCTCTTCTTTTTGCTAATGAAGCGAGTTCTTCCAAGTCAATTTGATGCTTAGGTGAAGTCAATTAAAGTGAAACCTTTGTATGCCTAAATTCACTGATTGCAATAACGAATGTGATATTAATCCTATACTAATTTGTAAAGGATTGCTTAATATACGTTGCTAGATTTTTATTAAAGAAAAAGTGGTCCAAATACTAGTGCAACCATGGCAGTTAGTTTGATCAGTATATTTAAAGATGGTCCAGATGTGTCTTTGAATGGATCACCAATTGTGTCTCCAACTACCGCTGCGTCATGATCTGATGATCCTTTGCCAGCAAGATTGCCTGCTTCAATCCATTTTTTGGCGTTATCCCAGGCTCCACCGGAGTTTGCCATCATTATCGCAAATAAAAATCCTGTGGCTATTGACCCAACTAATAGACCGCCCAGTGCTTCAGCTCCTAAAACCGCACCGACTATAATCGGAGCTGCTATCGCTAAAACTCCTGGCAGAATCATCTCACGCATTGCGCCTCTGGTACTAATATCGACTGCTGCTGCGTAATCAGCATCAGCTTTACCTTCCAATAGACCCTTGATTTCTTTAAACTGCCTTCTAACTTCTTGTACCATCGCATTTGCTGCACGGCCTACAGCTTGCATTGTGAGGGCAGCAAAAATGAATGGCATTGCAGATCCAACAATAACTCCCATCAAAACCTCTCTTTGCAGCAGGTCTAAAGCCGTTACTCCTGTCATCGCCGAATATGCTGCAAGCAGAGCTAGTGATGTTAAGACCGCGGAACCAATTGCAAATCCCTTTCCTGTGGCGGCAGTTGTGTTTCCTAGAGAGTCCAGAGCATCTGTACGCTCACGTACTTTTGGATCCATGCCGGACATTTCTGCTATTCCACCTGCATTGTCGGCTATAGGTCCATATGCATCAGTAGCAAGAGTTATACCAAGAGTTGAGAGCATTCCAATTGCAGACAATGCAACTCCATAAACACCAGCTAATGAATATGTGATCCACATTGCAACGACAACAACAACAGCCGGGATTAAAGTACTAATCATTCCAAGGCCGAGTCCTGCAATTACAACAGTAGCTGGTCCAGTCTCAGCTTGTTTTGCGACGTCCTTTGTGGGTTGAAATTCATAAGATGTATAGTATTCCGAAGAAGTTCCGATTATTTGTCCAGCTATTAATCCGATTAAAACCACCCAAAAATAATTAAAAGATAAATCGAATGTCCATACGCTAAGGCCTGTCGCTATTAAAACGAGACCTCCTGCACCAAAAATTCCGTATCGTAAAGACCAGAGCAGATTGCTCATGGTCGCACCCTCTTTGGTTCGAACTAAAAATGTCCCTAGAATTGATGAGAATATGCCCGATGCAAGGACCAGTATCGGTAGTAATATCAGTTTGTTGAAACCAAAGATTTCTCCGATAGGGTTGTTTGCATCAAGATACAATACTCCTACTGCTACTAGGGCGATTGTTGCTATTATGGAGCCAACGTAAGACTCGAACAAATCAGCACCCATGCCCGCCACATCACCAACATTGTCACCAACATTGTCTGCAATTGTTGCAGGGTTACGTGGGTCGTCCTCAGGTATTCCTTGCTCGACTTTACCGACTAGGTCTGCTCCAACATCGGCAGCTTTTGTATATATACCTCCACCTACCCGAGCGAACAATGCTATTGATGAGGCTCCAAAACCAAAACCAGCAATTATCTGGGCATCTTGGAATATCCAGTACAAAATAACTACGCCCAAAAGACCTATGCCGACAACTGAAATACCCATTACGGCTCCACTGCTGAAAGCAACTTTCAGAGCACCGTTAAGTCCATCGGCAGCTTTAACTGCGGTTCTGGAGTTGGCACGAATAGCTATTGACATACCGATAAATCCCGCCATTGCTGAGCCTATTGCACCAATCAAGTAGCAGACAGCCGTTTTGGGCCATGTTCCATCGCCTTCTATTTGTCCTAAAACATCAAGGTCTATGAATATTGCAAGCACAATGAACATGGCAGCAACAAAAAGGGAGAGCATCCTATACTCTCTAGACAAAAATGCCATTGCGCCTTGCTGTATTGCTTTACCTATGAATTTGACTTTATCGTTTCCTTCATCTTGCTTTAAAACATAAAAAGTTAATATGCCTGCAAAACTAAGAGCGACTATGCTGGCGATTATAGCTATAAGAAAAATTAACAAAACTGCCCTCCGGGTTATTATATTTATACTTAATTGGGTTAGCGTTTATGTAGATACAATTACTACACAGTGGCGAAAATTAACACATATTTAAGTAACGATTCAATCAAATTTAAGGTCTATAGTAAGAAAGTTTCCCTTATTTCATATAGTTATTGTATGACTCATCCTTTTGATTTAAGGATATCAACAAGTTTACTAGTAGCAATTTCTGGGTTTTCTGCTAGCGTGACTGCGCTAGCAACGCATATTGAATCTGCACCAGCATTAGAAACACTGTCTGCGTTATCAATATTTATGCCGCCAATGGCGACAAGTACTGGAATTCCTCTGCTTTTTACTTCTTTTATTGTATCTGTACCAACGGGCTGTTTCAGATCTTTTCCCATGGTAGAGGTAGAATAAATTGGGCCTATGGCTAAATAATCTGGTGCTTCTGATTGAGAGCTTATTGCCTCGTCGATAGTATTATTGGATTTGCCGATAATTTGAGCATCGCTGGTAATTAGTCTGCTACTTTCAACTGACAGGTCTTTTTGACCAATATGTAGTCCGTTTGCATGCGATAGATTAGCTATATCTGCGTAATCATTAACAATAAAAAGTGCATTATGACTGTTGCATAAAGTCTTTAAATCTAATGAGTTTTTAAGAATTAAACTTTTATCGCTGATTTTATCTCTATATTGAATAGCTGAAGCACCGCCTTTTAAAACCGCTTCTGCAACTTCGATGACAGACCGTCCTCCAGTTACTTGAGGATCAATAATTACATATAAACCTTTTAGTTTTTCAATCGATACCTGTCTTATTTTAATTGTGACTTTTTCTTTTGATCTTATTAAAATCTTTCGTGCTCTATCGATCCATGTTTCGGTTAAATTACATCCAGATTCTGACTTGAATGAATCCAATAGAGTCAGGCTTGCTGATATATTCCCAATAGTATTTAATGCCATAAATGACACATCTTCTATGGATTTAGAAATATCAGATCGTCGTTTTCGAAGCTCATCTGATTCAAGATCAGAGGCGCCTTCAATAGGCAGGGATTGTCTTAGCATTTTTATATCAGAATGCAGCCCGAGTGGAGCAGTTACCAGCGTCTCTAGTAATCGAAGATTTTCTAACAGAGCGGTCATTTCACTTTGAACTATGGGAAGCATCTTTCACCTATATTGTCTACAAGTTGTCAAATCATGCATGTAATAAATTAGCAAGATATGTGAGAAACGAGTTTATCATGAACTTAACTTTATTGAGTTATTATTTATCCTTAAAAAACCCTGGTAAGTTTCCTTGAGCATCTAGTTTTAATGATGTATCGGAAATATTTCTTTTATGTGAGGACATCTCAATTCTATCCAAAAACACATTATGGTCCTTTGCAGTTTCATAAACTGGCTTAAAGGAAAAACGGTGAATATCACACGGGCCAATTGCGTTTATTGCATCGATGTGGTGTTTAGTCCCATATCCCTTATTAGAATTAAACCCATAGGCAGGGAAACTTTCATGTAGTTCATTCATTAAAGCATCTCGTTCAACTTTAGCTACTATCGAAGCTGCGCCTATAGATATGCATGAAGCATCTCCTCGGATAATAGCTTTTTGAGGCAACGTGGTTTCTGGAAGCTTGAACGCGTCTAAAAGCAAAAAATCTGATTTGGCATCAAGGTTGTGTAATGCTCTTTTTATTGCTAAATTAATCGCATTTACAATCCCATATCTATCAATTTCTTCTGGAGAAGATTTTCCTGTTGCAATAATAGCAAACTGGCTTAATTCATCTAAAGCAAGAATCCTTTTTCGTGATGTCAACTGTTTTGAATCTCTAATGATCTTCAGCCATTTATCCTCCATCTCGATAGGTAGTATTGCCGCTCCAGCAATAACTGGTCCTGCTAATGGACCCCTGCCAACTTCATCAATGCCTGTTATTGCTTTGTAACCTAGGGACTGGAAACATTTTTCCTCGTCCATGGAGGGTTTAATTTTAAATGATCCGTGTGACGATTGTGATTTACCCATCAAGCCCGCGAAACATTCCTCGGATGTATGATATTTGTCCGATATGCTGACTTTGTTCCACAACAATATGAGCAAGCATTTTAGATATAGAGTAGTTTGGCCTATTTTTATCAGGACAGAGCTTCATATCGTTTTCATCTATATTTTCGATGTATGAGTCAGTGCAATATCTTACGGTATCCAGGTAATCTGTGAGGTTTTTGAATTCAAACTTTGGCATCGAATTTACCTGGTCTATTGTCCAACCCCATCCACTTCTAGGTTCATCCATATTGATGTTTAAGTTAAGCTTGCCGGCCCAGTCTTGATCATCCCATATTTGAATATCCTGTTTGGCAAATGAGTTTATCCAATTATCTTCCACTCTAGCAATGTGCCAAACTATAAAGTCAATATGGTGAGAATTTGGATGAGGAGTGAACCGACGTTCTTGATCGGTCAATCCTGAAAGGATTCGTTTTAGTTCCGAGGTGTATTCCTCACATGCAAATCTAATAATATTTTTGAAACTCATAAATTGATTTCTGCGGGTATGTTGGAATTTATGATTCCAGGGGAAATAGATGTTTCAATATACCCCCCGCCAATTACGGTCTCATCGTTATAGAACACGACCGCCTGTCCTGGTGTTACAGCCCTTTGTGCTTCTTTAAAATCAATTTCTACCCAATCTTCATGTGGGGTCAGGGTCGCTGGAGCCTCACCAGCCTTGTATCTGATTTTTGCTGCGATTTGAATCGGCTTTTTGGGTGGCGTCCCAGATACATAGTTGACCTTGGAGGCCCAAAGTTTTTTTGTATACAAGTCATCTTCGGTTCCCAAAGTCACTTGGCAAGAATTGGAGTCTATATTCGTAACATAATATGGGGTAGGGGAGTTTCCCTGTAACCCTAATTTTCGACGTTGTCCTATAGTGAAAAACTGTACTCCTGGGTGGTCTCCAATGACATTGCCATCCATGTCAACGAATTTGCCGGGTTTGGGTTCTATACGAGTACTTAGAAATTCCCTATAGTTATTGTTAGGTATAAAACATATTTCTTGGCTGTCTGGTTTATCTGCGACGTTTAAACCAGCTTCAGTGGCAATTTCTCTTATCTCCGGTTTTGAATATTCTCCAACTGGCAGAAGAAGCTTATCGATCTCATTCTGGGAAAGAGTGAACAGGACATAAGATTGATCTTTATTGCTATCAACAGCCTTAGATAATCGAGCACTATTTTCGTCCCGTACTATTCGAGCATAATGTCCAGTCGCTATATAGTCTGCATCTAGAAACATGGCCCTTCGTAATAGAAAATCAAATTTGATACGATCGTTGCATGCCAAACAGGGATGCGGTGTTCTACCGTTATCATATTCGCGACAGAAATAATCAACTACATGTTCTTGAAATTCTTTTTCAAAATTTTGTACATAGTGAGGAATATTGAGTTTTTGGCATACTCTTCGGGCATCGTCGATATCCTCCACTGAGCAGCATGGCTTTTTAGACTTGGATACTGCGTCATTTTTTACACTCCACAATCGCATAGTTACTCCCACAACGTCATATCCGGCTTGTTTGAGTAAAACAGCTGCAACTGAAGAATCCACCCCTCCACTCATAGCAACGATCACTTTTTGTTTTTTCTTTGTCAAAAGTTTATCCTTAATTCATCTTACTATTAGTTTATCTAATCTATAATCCCTATAAATATGTCTAAAGAAGTAAATAAAAAAGAAGATAAAGATAAAGATATTGAAGAATTAGCTCGATTCGCTGTAGATATAGCATCGGACAGTTTTGCATCAGATATCTTATTGCTGAATATATCAAACAAAAGTTCATTTGCTGACTTTATGATCATTTTAACTGTGGACTCCAGTAGACAAATGAGAGCCGTTGTTGATGATCTGGAAGTCGGATTGAAGTCTAAAGGCATTATTAAGTTTAGAAAAGAAGGGGAATCGGATAGTGGCTGGGTGGTTGTCGATTTTGGAGACATCATAGTACATGTTTTCGGAAAAGATGAAAGAAATTATTACGCTTTAGATGAGATTTGGTCAGATGGCCAAGGTATGCTTAGGATTCAATAATCCAATCATCGATACTTCTTTTATATTCAAACAACTCATCTTTTTTAAAGAATATCCCCAACTCTTTTACAGCTGATTCTTCAGAGTCAGATCCGTGAATAAGGTTGTTACCTACGGAAAGCCCTAGATCACCCCTGATTGACCCTGGCGTGGCCTCAATAGGGTTTGTTGTCCCCATAAGATTTCTAAGAGCCTGTACACAGTTAGGTCCTTCTAGCGCCAAGGCTATAATGGGGCCAGAAGTAATGAATGCCATTAGGGCTGGGAAAAAAGGTTTCTCTACATGGTCAGAATAGTGTGATTTTGCCAACTCACTGTCCATTCTGATCATTTTCATGCCTACGATTTTCAATCCCTTCGCCTCTATCCTAGATATAATCTGTCCCGAGAGACCTCTTTGAACTCCGTCAGGTTTTACCAATGCAAGCGTCTTATTCATGTCTCTCCTTTAACTCTTATTTTTTATTTTGACTTATAGCAGAATCGTATTGTGCACCACTAATGTATATAGGCTCCAATATGTCTATATCTTCTCCACCAAATTCCATCAATTTTTCATATCCCAAAGAAGCAAGCACTGATGCTTTTCTGGTAGGCATATTTTTTCTTTTTACAATAGCCAAATTGCCAAGTTTTGAAGTCAACTCCGATCCTAATTCAGACACTGCTTCACCACAAAATATAGTTTTTGATTTGGTTATTTTGGCTATTTCATCCAAATTCATAATTTTGATGGAGTCATCTCCATCATGACTGTTAATCGAGTATACACTTTTAGTTGAGGCTTTGATCATCGCGAACACAGGTATTTTCGACGGTAAATAAGGGTTAATTTCAATATCTAATGTTCTAATTGCAACTAAAGGTATTTGGAGACTCATAGAAATTGTCTTTGCGAATGACATCCCGACTCTTAAAGAGCTAAAACCGCCAGGTCCTTTGGCTATAAACACTGAATTTAAGTCATAAGGCTTGATCTTAGCTTCATTCATAATTGCCCATATCGCCGGACATAATTCCACCGAGTGATTTCTGCTGGCATCCCAGGCCAAGTCTTTAACAACCATACCTTTGCTAGATAAAGAGATCGAACAGAATGATGTTGATGTATCAATAGATAGTTCCAATTTTCAGCTTCCAGTTTATTCCTGCATTATTTTATGTGAATCTGAATCTATCAGGTCATCTATCAATTTTGCATGACGCGAACCTTTAGATGTTAATTTAATTCTACGTTTATCTGATGAGGGACCTGAGTTGCTCCAATCTATTTTGATTGCCAAGTGATCGAGTTGAAAAAGATAGTCAAATCTATCTGCCCATTCCACAACGCAAATCCCATCTGAATTCAGATATTCTTCTATCCCAATACTTTCCAACTCAGCTGTTTCAGATATTCTATACAAGTCTGCATGGTAGAGAGGAATTCTACCTTTGTATTCCATCACTAACACAAAAGTTGGACTTCTAACATATTCTAATGATCCTATTCCATTTAACACTCCTTGGGTGAAACACGTTTTCCCTGCCCCAAGCTCCCCTGCCATCAAAATTAAGTCACCCGGCATTGATAAACGGCCGATTTTATTTCCTAGAGATTGTGTTTCTTTTGGACTGTTTGAATATAAGTCAGCAGTATTTTTATAAGTATTTGTCATAAAAGTTTTGTTTAGATCGTCTTATTATATTAATGATATTAAAGTCTCTAAATAAATATAATTTTAATCTTAATGTTGTTAATTTATTAACATAATTCTAATTTAGATGAGATATATCAACGTATTAATGTGCTCTGGTCGGCAGGTTTAATCCTTAATATATCTTCTATAGAAAAATATCTTAGTAACCCAGGTAAACAAAATTGAAATACGAAGAATACAATATTGGGGAAGGAACACTTAATTTTACTGTTGTTGAGCCCAATGGATTTAATCCCCACAATCATTACCCAATTGTAGTGCTGATGCACGGTTTTGGTGCTAGTAGCAAAGATTTAGCTCCGTTAGCCTCTGCCATAAACGCTAGAGGTTATATTTATGCATTTCCGCAAGCTCCAATTGAGATGCGTATGGGATTTGGAGGAATAGGGTATGCATGGGCGCCAATATCTGGAGACGGCATCGAGGAGTCAATAAATAATTCAAAAAGTTTGATTAATAGATTTTTGGATGAATTGCTTAAGCTATATGGAGATGAAGAAACTAAAGTTGTATTAGGGGGTTTTTCCCAAGGTGCAATGATGGCACTTGAAGTAGGACTTGAAAGTCCTGGCAGAATCACTGGAATAGTATCTTGTAGTGGCTGGTTGAATTCATCTCAGTTAGATACCGAACCTGAGTCTAATAATCAGCAACAACTATTCATTGGACATGGATCCTTGGACGACATAGTCCCAATCCAAAAATCAATTGAAGCTGTGGGTAAACTGAGTGCAAAAGGATATTTAACTGAATTTCATGAATATGATATTGCACATGAGATTTCGCATATGGAGATTTCTGATATTTCAGAATGGATACAATCTGTAATACCTCCCCTGGACATTTAGACAAACCGATAAGGCATTGAAGATAAGGCAATCTCTGAAGATATCCTTTAGACACTCTTTACATCCCAAGCAGACTCAACTAGGATCATCTCAAAGCCATGAAAAACATTGTTATTAAAAATTCAATGAAAAATCAAAAGTCTTTGGGTTGCTGGATGCCATTTACTTCAGTTCAGCTAATTGAGCTTTTAGCTATCGCTGGGTTTGATTTTGTCCAGTTAGATGGCGAGCATGGGCCATTTGATTTAAATCAAATAGAAACCACCTGTATTGCTGCTGAGTTATCTGGGATGTCTGTATTTGCTCGACCCCCGTCCTGTGATACCGCAACTATTAATATGTATCTTGAACGAGGAGTTCAAGGCATTGTTGCTCCTCATGTTGACACTGCAAATCAGGCAATAGATTTGGTCAAATCATGTAGGTTTGCACCAGAGGGTGAGCGAAGTTGGGGTGGTGGTCGATCTTTGTTGTATAACGACCCGATGTCTGTAGAGGACAAAGATGGTTTAAGAACCTCCATTATGACTGAAGCGAACTCCCAAATGATCGTTACAGCTCAATTAGAAACACAAGCCGCGTTAAATAATCTTAATGATTTGTTAGAGGTTGAAGGTATTGATTACTTTACATTTGGACCAAATGACCTGGCTCAGTCTATGGGAGTATCTGGTCAACCCAAGCATGATAGTGTGATTTCTGCAATTCAAGAGGCTACAGATAAAATTCACAAAAGGGGAAGAAAAGTCGTGGAGGATGATCAAATATTGACTACTCTACCGACTTTAATTCTTGACTCTGCACGCGAATTTGTGTCTTACAATTCTAGATAAAGGGGATAAAAATTATGAGTAAAATGAATGCCGCTCTGTACCAAGGAAAGGGTAAATTAGCTGTTAAGCAATTAACCATTCCCGACATTGATGAGGAAGAAGTTTTAGTTAAAGTAAGAGCAGAAGGGGTATGTGGATCCGATTTACTTATGTGGACTGATCAAGATGATCCTGCTGGAGTTTGGTCTTGGTCTGAAGAACCTAACAACCTACCCCCTGGACATGAAGTAACTGGGGAAATTGTAAAGGTTGGTTCAAAGATAGATTCAAAAAGAATAGGAGACCGAGTAGCGGTCGACATGCTTGGGTTTGGAGTCAACTGCAGTAATTGCTTTTTCTGCAGGCAAGGACAACCCATACAGTGCATGAATAAAAAACCTGATTCGGGCGGCGGATATGCCCAGTATGTTAAGAGGAATTCAACAGGATGCTTTCAATTACATGACAACATGAATTGGGATGAAGGTGCTTTAGTAGAGCCTTTGGCAGTATCAGTCCACGGGTGTCGCAGAGGTAAGCTTGAAGGAGGTGAAACGGTGTTGGTGCTGGGAGCAGGCAATATTGGACAAACTGCTGTAGCAGCTGCTAGAGCTATGGGCGCTGGCAAAGTAATGGTTACAGCAAGATATTCACAGCAGTCTGAGTTAGCAAAAGCCCTTGGAGCCGATGTAGTACTACCTGATGGAGGAGATGATTTAATAGAGGCAGTTGCTGATGAGACAGACGGTAGAGGTGCTGACATGACTTTAGAGTCTGTTGGGGGTAGAAGTGGAACTACTTTATTTCAAAGTATTGAATTAACCCGTAAACAAGGAAGGATAGTAATCTTAGGTGGGTTTTGGGTTCCTATACAAACTGATTGGATGGAACCATTAATGAAAGAACAGTCGATAATATTTTCTAGCTGCTATTCGATATTGGAAGGCAGGCATGATTTTGAAGTTGCGATCGATATGATGGGTTCAGGCAGAGTAAACCTTAAACCTATGGTTACTCATCGGTTTCCATTATCTGATGTGCAGGAAGCCGTTGATACTGCTTATGACAAGAATAGTGGTTCAATAAAGGTGCAGATTCATCAAGATTAATAATTTGAATAATTGAATGGTGGTAAATCATGACAAATAGAATGAAAGCAGCCTTATGGGATGGTAAAGGTTTATTAGAAGTCTGCGACATAGATAAACCATCAATCGGACCTCAAGATGCTTTGGTTAAAGTTAAGTCAGCCGGTATTTGTGGCTCAGATCTGTTAATTTACTCTGATAAGAATCAGCCCGAAACATTGCCTCAAGGTCATGAAATTGCCGGAGAAGTTGTTGAAGTAGGACTTGATGTCGATAAAAAACTGATAGGTTCTAGAGTCGCTGTAGAAGGAATAGGCCATGGTAAAGCTTGTTCAAATTGTTACTACTGTAACGATGGTCAATATTTTCTTTGTGAAAACCTTGGCATTGAAAGAGGAGGCGGTTATGCCGAATATGTGGTGACCAAATCGCAGGGACTTTATCCAATAGCTGGTTCAATGAACTGGGATGAGGCAGGACTTGTCGAACCTTATGCCGTTGCATTACATGCAATCCGGCGAGGAGAATTAAGTGGAGGAGAAACTGTTGCTGTTTTGGGATCAGGAACTATAGGCCTTTGTACAATTGCAGCAGCTAGAGCTATGGGATCAGGCTTTATTGTTGCGACAGCAAGGTATCCTCAGCAGGTCAATATGGCTCGTATGCTTGGAGCAGATCTTGTAGTCGATTCTGAAGGAAATGAGTTGAATGAAGCCTTGTTAGATTATTCCAAAGGGGTTGGGTCTGACTTAACTATTGAAACAGTAGGAGGGCGTTCAGATGCGGTAATAACTCAAGCAGTGGATGTTACTCGTAAACAAGGTCGGATTGTGACTACAGGAAACTTTTACACTCCGATTCAATTTGACTGGATGAAAGCAATCTTAAAAGAACATTCGTTAATTTGGTCTGCAACTTATGCTACTAATAACGGAAGGAATGAATTCCAGATTGCAATAGAACAAATGGGAAGCGGGTTAGTAAATCTCAAACCTCTAGTTACCCACAGATTTCCTTTATCTGAAATACAAAAAGGTTTAGATACCTCATTCGACAAGAACGGTGGTGCGATCAAAGTTCAGATTCAGGCAGATTAGTATTTTTTATAAAGCTTATTTATAATTGTCGCTAATCTGATGTTATAAAGGTGTGTCTTTTGAAAAAGCTTATTTTATTTCTAGCTATATTAGTTGGAATATTGGTAGTGGCTTGTGGCGGATCTGATTCTGCAGAATCAGAATCTGCATCTAACTCCGAATCTACTGTTTCTTCATCCGTATCGGATGGAGGTTTTGCAGAATTAGGTCGTGATTTAAGAGCTCAGAGAATGCGTTCAGCTAGCGTGATTTTGCAGGATGGTCGTGTTCTAGTAACAGGCGGTAATCAGCCTGCGTTTCAAGCTGGAGCTGTTAAAACTGCTGAGGTTTGGACAGCTGGATCTGATCAATGGGAATTTACAGACGATATGATAGTTGAACGATTTTCTCATTCGATGGTTGTTTTAAAAGATGGACGGGTTTTATCTGCCGGCGGCAGAGACCTGGGAAATACGGGCAGCGATAAAGCAGATATATGGGACCCTAAAACCGGTAATTGGACCGCAGCTGCCGATATGATTGAGGCTCACGAGTCTTTTCCTATGGTGCTACTTAATGATGGTAGAGTGATAGTGGCTGGTGGCTCTGCTCGGGATTATAACCCAACTAATTTGGCTGAAATATATGATCCCAATACCGACACTTGGACACAGATCGGAGGTATGTCGGTAGAGAGGATTTGGCATACAGGTACCTTGCTAAGTGACGGTCGTGTGTTATTTGCTGGCGGAGGTGATCCTGACGGTCCGTACATTAAAAATGCTGAGATATATGACCCTGCTAAAGACACATGGTTTTCTGCAGGTGAAATGAATGTGGGCAGGACACAACATACAGCTACATTACTGAAAGATGGACGTGTGCTAGTAGTTGGCGGGCGAGGTAAAAGACAGACTTCAGAAATATATGATCCTTCTACCAACACTTGGGATGAAATGTCAGACTTAACTGAACCCCGAGCTGAACATATGGCTCTATTGTTAGCTGACGGGAGAGTATTAGTTATTGCAGGAACTGGTAGCAGGCCCTCGGTAGAAGTATGGAATCCTACCAATAATTCATGGCAAGTAATTGGTAAGTTACAAGTGGGTAGATATCGGCACTTAGCTGAATTAATAGGGGACAATCAAGTATTGGTTTTTGGTGGTAATGGAGAAGATGGGATACTTGCTTCAACTGAAATAATTAATATCGAAGTAGCATCGGAGGTTGAGCAAATTGTATTGACCGGTACAGCTGATCCTCAACTACCAACACCTGCTGCCATAGTAGATACACCGGTGCCTACCGCGACTGCTCTTATAGTTGGTCGAGATGTGTATGAAGAACCTTTAGAAGATCCAATAGAAGCCGAGCCCGACGGTTCGGCCAGTCTGGTTCCTAACGGGCAGCCTGTGAGGTTGCCAATTGGAGGTATAATTGCTAGTCCTAGTTTGCAAACCGGCCTAGTAGCTGTTTTTGTGGAGGTGATATCAGATACGCGTTGTCCAACTGGGGAAACATGTGATGAACCTGGAGAAGCAATAATACTTCTGGAATTAAGACAGCAAGATGCGCCTTTTGGTACTACTGAAATGACCCTTGGTGCCGATCAGGCGCTTCCATCGGTTAAAAAGTTAGGGAAGTTTTCTACAGTATTTGTAGATCTGGAATATGACTCAGATAATAACCCAATACTTACTCTAGCTATGGTTCAGTGGCGTAAAAAATAAAGTAACCAAATCTTGTCTAGACTTAGAATAGATTATCCGTGTTAAACATCTAATATGGATAATCTATTGGTTTATCCTTATCCGTGCCACCGTTATCATTTGTAGACTCTTTTCCCTTGTCACTTTTATCTTTATCAGAAGTTTTCTCAGGTTCGTTTTCTGTTACATCAGAAGATTTACGCTGAGCCTCAACCATCAATTTTATTTGATTGTCGACCCATCTTTTAACCGCGTCAAAAGATGGTGGTGAGATATAAAAAACCTGCATATCTTCGGGGAATTGTATTTTGTGATTTTGATTTACTATTAATAACGCTGCATCATCTTTTGGTATGAGTTCGTCGATGGTTTTTGATGCATGAGCCCATCTTTTATTTGTAGTGTCTTCTAGATTATTAATAATTAATGAATATACTTTTTCACTTGTCACACCGGCAGAGGAGCACATACGCCAGTCATATTCCTCTTGAACTAAAGATCTATCTTCAAGAGATTCAAGTGTGGCAGTTGATTTACACAAAGTGTTTATAAAAGTATGTGCATAAGGGTTTATGGTGTTTATTGCGTCTAATCCGGTTTGCCCGGACTCGAATATGCCCTCATGAAATACATGAGTGACTTGAGTAAGCGTTTGTTCGAGATTTTCAATCTGACTCCTAACGTCAGACCAGTAAGATTGCAATTTCACTTCTAATTCGTTAGGTACGCCTTGAAAACCAAACATTGAAGCAACAAGATATATTTTCCTGCCAGCTTTAAAGGAAGCAGCCTTTGGTTTAGGTATTTGAGTTAGTTTTTCGGCCATCGGTTTGTGTTACTAAGTTTCAATTTTGGATTTTTATCATATAGCTTTAAGTCTAACCGGTATCGTCTCTGTTTTTAGAATTATTTTGACCCACCGTAAGGCATAGCCCGCCTGCAATTGTAACTCCAAT
Source organism: SAR202 cluster bacterium (assembly GCA_022447925.1). Taxonomy (GTDB): domain Bacteria; phylum Chloroflexota; class Dehalococcoidia; order Lucifugimonadales; family UBA2962; genus UBA2962. The sequence continues at coordinate 40,906 of JAKUTS010000008.1, forward strand.
TATAGTACCAATATACACTTTTCCAGTTAGGGATCCTATTACGACTCCAATTAAAATACCACCGATCATGCATGCTATAGTTCTTAAATTAAATTTCATACTTAATTAATCTCAATTAACAGTTCATCACTAAAAATCTTATATGCGAAAGGCTCGGTGTCATGAACCATGTGATTTGGTTTGAGATGTCTCCTTTTTAAAATTTAATTTATATAGTGTTATGTTGGATTAAACTACTAAATACATTTTGACTTACGAAGTTTTATTAGATCTGACAAACTTTTACAACCCGATAATATTGCCGTGCTTGTCCACATCCAGTGAGCGTGGATTTGAGGGTAATCCCGGCATTGTCACAATATTACCAGCGATCGGATAAGTGAATCCTGCACCCATAGATGCTCGAATGTCATTAATTTCGAACGTGTAGTTTTCTGGCCTTCCTTTTAGTTTGGAATCATGTGATATGGATAAAGGTGTTTTTGCCATACATACAGGTGTATTGGACCAACCAAGCTCCGTATAGCGGCGCGCTATACGTTTGCTTTTTAAAGACCAGTTAACATCGCTAGCATTGTAAACTGACTTTGCGACTGCTAAAACTTTATCTTCAATTGAATCTGAAAGGTCGTAAGCATATTTAATGTTTACTGGAGAATCCGGAGTGATATCGATTACTGCCTCTGCTAGCTCCTTGCATCCCGTACCTCCGTCAACGAATGAAGTATTCGATACTGCTGCGGAAGCACCAGCTTCAATCGCTCCTTTTTGAACCATTTTCACTTCTGAAGGAGTGTCATTAGAAAATTCGTTTATAGCAACAATCACTGGCAGGCCGAACGATTTTATCATTTGGATCAAATGACGCAGATTGGATAATCCGTTAGACAAAGCCGGGTTATTTTCCTGATCTAAATCTTTGACTTTGACTCCACCATGATATTTTAGACCTTTAATTGTTGCCACTAAAACTGCTGCATGTGGGTTTAAGTCTGATAAGCGAGACTTAATATGGATAAATTTCTCGAATCCTAAATCCGCCCCAAACCCAGCCTCTGTTAGAACATATTCAGCATAATTCAAGGCGATTCTATCTCCGATAACTGAGCTACAGCCATGAGCTATGTTTCCAAATGGACCAGAATGCACAATTACTGGTTGACCTTCGCTGGTTTGTACTAGATTAGGCATTATAGCCGTTCTTAAAAGCGCCATCATTGAACCAACCGCCCCTTCGATAGATGATGCGGCTACCGGCTCATCAGATTGAGTAAACCCGACGACGACTGAACCTAGTTTCTGTCGTAAATCTTCTAAATCTGAACTCAATGCCAAAATGGCCATAATTTCGGAAGCTGTCACTATATCGAAACCTGTTTCTCTAACTGGCAAATTATTTGGACCGCCGATTCCGGTAACAATTTGCCTGAGAGCACGATGCTCCATATCTGTGACACGACGCAAGGAGATTCCACTTGCAGTAAACCCTGGTATTTGTTTCCTATGAGCGGCATTTTCTGTTAGGGCCACAAGAAGGTTATGTGCTGATCCAACTGCATGAGCATCGCCTGTGAAATGGATATTTATTTCATCCTCAGGGATGACTTTAGCGGCACCGCCACCAGTTCCTCCGCCTTTGATACCGAATATTGGCCCTAATGAAGGCTCCCTCAGGGTTGCTACCACATTTTTGCCTAACAGTCCCATGCCTTGTGCCAACCCTACAGCAGTTGTTGTTTTGCCCTCTCCTGCAGGCGTAGGAGTGATACCGGTTACAACAATTAATTTTCCATTGACAGTTGGTTTATTAGAGATTGTGTTCAAGGGAATTTTGGCCTTGAAATCTCCGTACATGATTAACTCTTTGGGATCTATCCCTAACTGTGCTGATATCTCACTTATTGGTTTCATATCAACTCCGATTACTGATTAATATTGAATTGAATACAAACTGCATTATAAACAATTATAGGCTTTGATAGTTTTTATTTTACAGCTATCTCCGTGTATGTGTTAAAACCTTTCTAAATTCATGTTTGAACCGAGGTCATTGTAGAGATTTAAGAGGATTTTTATTTATTATAAACAGTGTGGATATGGCTATAAGTATTAAGGCCATAAAGCCTATTACCCACTGGCCACCTAGGTGTTCTGTAGCGAAACCAACCGGCAAGACCATTAAATTCACTATACCAAAAGTCATCATGTATACACTCATTATTCGACCACGATATTCAGGTTCGCTTAGTTTCATAATTAATCCCTGGATAGGTATTCTTCTGCCTGCATCTGTGATTCCTAAAATTGCAATTAGTAATAATCCTATTGCATAATCTGGTATTAAGACGATTGCTAGCAGCGCTACCCCAGAGAGCCCGCTAATAATTAATAACAATATTCCTCGATTACCATCTTTTTTAATAGCAAGTATCAACGAACCCAAGAACGCTCCAACTCCCATTAAAGTCATCATCAAGCCTAGCGCCGCTGGTCCTTTTTGATACACATCGACGACAAATACTGGTAGTACAAATCTGAAAGGCATAATCAGAGAGGCGGTTATTAATGACATGAGTATTACTATCTTTAGTGAGGGGAAGCTATTTATGTGTTTTAGGCCCACAATTATTTCTTGAACCACTGCAGGATGTGATTGTTTTGGAGGGGTTAATGATGGTAGTTTGCGACTTAAAGCAACAGATATTAAGCCTAGACAGGCAACTACAGCAAAAACCACCCAAGGTCCTGCTAAAGCATAGAGAGCTCCTCCAATTCCAGGAGCAGCGGCTGTCGTGATGCTAAGAAGCGCTCCGTTTAGCGCCACGGCATTTTCTAGGTCAGCTTTTGGTACAAGATCAGGTATTGCAGCCTGTCGTGCTGTCAAAGAAAATGCCATTACTAATCCAAACACTACTCCCATAACCAAAAGGTGTTGCCAAACTATAAAGTCAGTGTAAATAGAGACCGCAATTAGGAGAGCAATTGTTGCAGCCATAATCTGTCCTATTTGAATGATTCCTCTTCTTCCAAATCTATCTGCAGCCACACCAGCAAATAAGGGCAATAGCAGCATCGGTACAGCTTGAGCTCCATAGATTAAGCCTAAAACTGATGCTGAATCGCTTAAATCGTAAGCCAAATATCCCTGAGCAACAAAAGCCATCTGGAGTCCACTCATCATTGCTAACATACTGAACCACATGTGCCTGAATTCGCTATGCTTAAAAGACCTAAGCATACCTAAATTACTCAACTTTATGCGGCGCTTTGGGTTGTTGTTGATTTGAGAAATGATTTTGGACACCCTACTCCATCCGATTTATAGAGTGGTTGCCATTGGTTGAGACAGGTAATTTATCTAATAGATTAAAACCATATGAGTATTTTTTTGTGTTTGGTTTCGACTTTAGAATGCATTCACTTGCCATATGCTTACTTTATGGCGAAATTATCGGTTACACAAGTGTGTCAAAGGTTAATATATATGTACGAGCAACTATCGCACTTTCTAGTTTTTGATTTTTGGAATGTGGTTTAGGGGTCCTGGCCATGAGGTACACTCATTCACCTGTAAGTAAACAGGCGAAAGGTCCTCAAGGGTGTTCGGCCAGAACCCGTTTTTGTCCGAATTATTATGCTAATTCTAATCTGATTTCGTCTATTTGATGTTACCATAAATGTATGAGTAATACGTTAGGTAAAATTTTTAGAATCACGACGTGGGGTGAGTCTCACGGAGAAGGTATTGGGGTTGTAATTGATGGATGTCCTGCCGGAATACCTTTATCTATTTCAGATATACAAACTGAATTGGATAGGCGTCGTCCAGGTCAAAGTCAAATAACAACACAAAGACGCGAGGCAGATAAACCATTAATTTTATCTGGTGTTTTTAATGAGGTCACTTTAGGTACGCCAATAATGATAATGGTAAAAAACCAGGATGCTCGTGGTAAAGATTACCAAGAAACAGAGCAGACCTTTAGGCCTTCACACGCAGATTACACATATGAAGCAAAATATGGGATAAGGGATTGGAAAGGTGGTGGACGCGCAAGCGCGAGAGAAACTGTGGGCAGGGTAGCAGCAGGGGCGATAGCGCAGAAAATTCTATCGACTCACAATATAGAAATTGTGGGATATGTAAAGAAAGTTTGGAATATAGTTGCGGATGTTGATCCTGGTCATGTTACCAGGGAGGATGTTGAGATAAATGAGGTGAGGTGTCCAGACACAGCTATAGCAAAAACAATGATTGAAAGGATTAAGAAGGCACGCAAGGAAGGAGATTCATTGGGAGGGGTCGTTGAACTCGTTGCTCGGGGAGTCCCGCCTGGCCTTGGTGAGCCTGTATTCGATAAATTAGATGCAATGTTGGCAAGTGCTTTATTATCTTTGCCTGCTTGCAAGGGCTTTGAGATAGGATCTGGCTTCGCGGGTACATCCATGACAGGCTCTGAACATAATGATGCTTTTTATAATGACGGTGGCAGAATTAGAACGCGCACGAATCACTCTGGAGGAGTTCAGGGTGGAATATCCAATGGTGAAAACATCGTGTTACGAGCGGCTTTCAAGCCCACTGCTACTATTGCAAAAGAACAGAGTACCGTAAATAAATTGGGTAAAGAGACTACTATCAAAGGTAGAGGTCGTCATGATCCGTGCGTTCTGCCGAGAGCAGTGCCAATGGTAGAATCAATGGTCGCTTTGACCCTCTGTGATCTTTTACTAAGACAATCGGTTAATCCGACTCCGTAATTCTAGATAGCTCTATCAACTCTATCTAAAGGTCAAGTCACAGCTGAGGATCCACCATCAATATTTATTGCTGTGCCGGTAATATAAGAAGCTCTGTCTGAAGCTAAAAACACTATTAAGTCCGCGACTTCCTCTGCCTCACCAAATCTGCCTATAGGTACGTTGCTGCCATTTTTAGCGTACCATTCATCCAAAGTGTTATGCTTTTTATTTTCAGATAACCAAGTGCGTTCATGCTGAGCACTTTTAATTAAACCGACACAAATCGTATTAATTAAAATACCGTCTTTGGCATAATCAAGTGACATCTCTTTGGTTAATGCTATTCCGGCTGCACGTGAAACTGAAGTAGGAACAGAAGCTGGGCCGGGGGCTTTACCCCCAGGAGTCGTTATATTGATTATCCGTCCCCAACTTTGCGCTTTCATATACGGCGCAACTAATCTGGAAAATCTAATTGCTCCCATTAACTTTAAATCCAGGTCTTCCCGCCATAAATCATCTGTGATCTCCTGAAAGTGCCCGGCAGATGATCTTCCTGCATTATTAACCAGGATGTCTACGGATCCAAATAATCTTATAGCTTCCGACACGGCGTTTTCGATGTCTTCAAGTTTTGTGACATCGCAGGTTATTGGTAAGACTTTTGATGTCTTACCGTTAGAAATTTGTTCTGCGGTATTGTGCAAATGATCAGTTCGCCGTGCACAAATTATCACATTTGCTCCAGCACCAGCCAATCTGTCTGCTGCGGCCCTACCTATCCCGTCGCTTCCTCCGGTCACCAGCGCGTTTTTCCCATTGAGATCTAAGTTCAAGTCGCTCTTCCTCCCATGCTGATTCATTAATTGATATGCTTTCTGTTTCAGTTTCGTTTTCAATTCGTTCTGCCCGATAACTTTGATCCAAAAGGTCGGTAACATACTTCACTTGCACTGGCATATTCGTTTTTTGAGCACCCTGATTCATCTGCATCCAACATCCGGGATTTCCAGTTGTAACGATTTGTGCGCCTGTTTCTTCTACAGTTTTCATTTTGTCGTCCATCAAATTCAAAGACATTTGATGTTGAGTGATTACATAGGTACCACCAGCGCCGCAGCACCGGTCAGAATTTCTCATTTCAATTAAATTCAAGCCAGGTATGAGCTTTAAAAGTTCCCTTGGTTGACTTCTAATTTTCTGGGTATGCGCTAAATGGCAGGGGTCTTGGTAAGTTACGCTTGACTCTAATCGACCTTTTGGCGGGTCGATCGGAAGTTCATACAAGAATTCATTTATATCCTTAACCTTAGATTCCAACTGCTTTGCTTTATCAATATATACTTCATCGTCTTTTAGTAATTCCCCATATTCTTTCATTCGTGTGCTACATCCTGCAGAAGAGGAAAGTACTGCATCAATGTCTTTTGACAGAAAGGCATCAATATTTCTTCTCGCCATATCCCTGGCTTTTACTAAGTCACCAACATGACTATGAATCGCGCCGCAGCAACCTTGTTCTTTCGGAACTATAACTTTAACTCCATTTCTAGTAAGAACTCGTATCGCTGATCTCATTTCTGGCCCGTTAATTAAAGGCATTATGCAACCTGATAGTAGTCCGACAGTTTTTTTAGGCTCACCAAAAGGATGATAGGTTTGTCCATCTGCCGAGAAAAACTTATCGGATAGTCTAGGCATGGAATCGTGTAAACTTCCAAGGTTGCCCGGTATAAGGTGTAATACCTTTAAAACTGATACCAGTTTATGCATACCGGTTTTTTGATATATTCTCATTGTTCCAACTAACCCTGAAAGTATTATTTGGTCGGCAAGAATTCTGCGCAGTAATAGCCAATTAACCCCCTTGGTCAGAATAGATGTTTTTCGCGATTCACTTACCTGTGACATCGTTTTTTCAATTAAGTTGCCATATGGCACACCTGAAGGACAGACGTCCTCGCAGGCTCTACACTGTATGCACATATCCCAGTGATCAATGACATCATTGTTCATTGTAAGCCTGCCTTCTATTACTCCTTTCATCAGGGCTATCCGACCTCGTGGAGATTCGGTTTCTAGACCCGTTTGAACGTATGTAGGGCAAGCCTGCAGGCAGAACCCGCAATGTACGCACTTGTATAGGTCTTCTTCTAATGGTGGATTTGAGAAAGGAAACCCTTTTAAAATGCCGTCAACCTTAACTTTGTTTTTTGAGTTGGTATTTATGTCATTCATGATATGCGCTTTAGAATAATCGTCCGGGGTTTAGAATGTTTAATGGATCATAATTTGATTTAAGACTTTTAAATGTTTTCTCGTTTTGTTCAAATCCATCCCAAACACCGAAATCTTCTTTAATAAATTCGGGACCTTGTTCAACAACGGCAGTGCCTCTACGTTGCCTAACTAATCTTCTCACATCAGAAACGATCTCCCCGAATTTCTTTTGATCAGCATTCTTACTCACATCATATACGTGAAACAGTATGGTTCCATGTCCAATATTAGTGGACAATCCTGGCATCAGACCTTTGGTTATCGTAGTGCTCTCCAAAGACCCAAGGATGTCTCCAACAGTATTTGGAGGCAAGGATATCCTCATAGACAAATAAGGTTTCGTATCTGAGTTCCATCCAAAGTCAGAAATTTTTTGCCAAACATCTTCTTGTTCCTGCTCTCTAATTTGACTGACAGTTTTAGGATTATGTTGTTTTAACAATGAATCGACCTCATCTATGCAGCGTTTTAAGCTGAGGTTTTTGCCAAATAAACGTACTGCAATTAGATGTCCTGGTTTAATTGATTTAATATTTAAATGGTGTAAAGCACCTGGATTTATATAAGATAAGCACAGTTTGTTAATCTTCGATCGAAAAATCGACATTGATGCATTATATGCATCTGCCTGACTAGCAAAGGTCGTTATTACACTGACTTCATTCTCAGGCTTTGGAAGCACTTTGAAAGACACTTCTGATATTACTGCTAACGTGCCTAAGCCTCCGATATGCAACCTGGACATTTCGTAACCACTGACATTTTTCATAACTTGTCCGCCGCTTTTACTGATTACTCCGTCTGGATGAACTGTTTTCATACCGGTTACCAGATCTCGTAGGGTTCCATTTAACCATGTCAGTGATCCCGATGTGCCAATTGCCAGAATCCCTCCTATAGTGGATCTTTGAGCTAATGGGGCTGATATAGGTAGAAACTGATTATTTTTCTGTAATTGTTTTTGTAGTTTTTCTAAAGTTATTCCAGCTTGAACTGTGATGCTAAGATCGGATGGTTTATAGTCAATGACTTTGTCTAACTTATTTAAAGTGAGTCCTAAATCATACTGTGTTGGCTTATTACCAATAGCAAGGCGTGTAGCCCCACCGATGGGGCATACAGTTAAGTCATATTCTGATGCTTTTCTTAAAGATTCAGATATGTGTTCATTTGATATAGGGCTTAATACGATAGTCGGACTGACATTATCAATTGAATGATAATCTGAAGGCGATGTTAGTTCATCTTTAAGAGATTGACTTAAAGATTTAACAAAATCAGCTGTATTTTTTTGTTTAATTGTTTGATTCAACTTTAGTTAAATGTATGCACCTTTGCCGGTATTGGATACGGAAGAAGACTGAGAAAAAGTGGTGGTGGTGGCAGACTCAGCTTTATCGGGAAATATTTTACCTGGGTTGAGCAGTGATTTTTTATCGAATACAGTTTTTAATTTAGACATTGAGTCTAAGTCATCATTATTAAACATATACGGCATCAATTCACGTTTTTCTATACCAATGCCATGTTCGCCTGACAGTGCTCCGCCTGCATCTACACACAGTTTAAGAATTATGCCACCAATTTCGAATGCAATTTTAGTCTCTTTATCATTTCTTTCGTCAAACAATATTGCTGGATGCAAATTACCATCGCCAGCATGTAAGACATTTGCTATAGGTACGTTATATTCAGCTGAAATCTCTTTGATTTTACTCATTACTTCAACAAGTTTGCTTGGTGGAATAGTACCGTCTATTAAGTAATAGTTCGGTGCCAGTCTCCCTAGCGCGCTTAATGCGCCTTTACGCCCAGCCCAAAGCTTAGTTCTATCCAGTTCAGTTTTAGCAGTTCTTATTTCAAGAGGATTGTATTTACTCATTACTTTTTCGATATCAGCAACATCTTCTTCTACTAATTCGGCTAGGCCTTCAACTTCCACGAGAAGCACTGCTCCTGCGTTTTCCGGATACCCAGCATTTACAGCAGGTTCGGCCGCTTTTATAGCTAAATCATCCATCATTTCCATTGCAGCTGGAACGATTCCAGAACTTATAACTGCAGATACCGCGGCGCTTGCTTGGTCTAAATCTTGGTATATTGCTAACAATGTTTTTACTGATTCGGGCTTTCTGCTTAGTCTTAATATAGCTTTAGTTACTATCGATAACGTCCCTTCCGAGCCAATCATTATGCCTCTAAGGTCATATCCTGGATGTTCTCGTGTTCTACCTCCATACCAAGATATCTCTCCGTCAGCGTCCACTACCTCTATTCCGAGTACATGGTTCGTAGTAACGCCGTACGCTAGGCAGTGGGGACCACCTGAATTTTCTGCAATATTGCCTCCAATTGTGCAGGCCTGTTGACTCGATGGGTCTGGAGCATAGTACAAATCAAACTTTGATACAGCTTGAGTTAGTTCAAGGTTTACAACACCTGGCTCAACAACGGCGATTTGGTTTTCGGGATCGATTTCTAAAATTTGATTCATACGTGTAAGTGATAGAAGTATTCCACCTTGTTCCGCGATTGCTCCTCCGCTCAGGCCTGTGCCAGCACCACGAGCCACGATGGCTATTTCTGCCGTTGATGCAATTTTCATCAACTCAGAAATTTCGTTTGTGGATTTGGGTAATACCACGACTGTAGGTTGAGACCTATCAACAGATCCATCATATTCGAAAGTTATTAGGTCAGAGTCTTTATTAAGAACGTATTGCTTACCAACTACTGCCTGTAAACGTTTTATTAATTTAGCGTCGATCATTTTGTTATGTTATTTGAATTAATCCTTGATGATCAATGGTGTGTCTGAAATTTATTAGTCTAAATACTAGTTTAGTAGGAATTTAATTATCGTATAATCCGCCTATGGATAAAATGTCCTCATATTTAAATATATCTAGCGCAGAAAAGCCTCTTCTGTTTCTTATCAGAGCAAGTATCTTATTAGTGCTTTTAATACCTCTGATTGTTACTTCGGATCCGCTTCCTCAAAACATGCAGACTTTTTACCCATATATCGTAGGTAAAGCTCTGTTTGCTCGATTAATGATAATCATTTCACTATCATTATGGCTCATATTGATCATTAATCGTACAGAATATAGGCCTAAGAAATCCTGGATTTTATCTGCCTTCACTATTTTTCTGTTTGGCAGCCTTATCGCTTCGCTCTTTGGTGTAGGTCCTACAAGAAGCTTTTGGTCAAATTACGAACGTATGCAGGGAATAGTAGATTTAATTCATTGGTTCGCATTTGTAGTTGTAGCAGTTTCAGTATTTAGAGACATAAAGTCGATTAGAACTCTTTTGAAATTCAACGTTGGGGTAAGTGTGATAGTGGCTTTATTGGGAATAGCTCAAAAATATGGAATAGGCATACCAGGATTTCCATATTTAGGAATGGATGGTTTGCTTCGAGTTGATTCGACATTAGGCAACCCAACATTTATGGGCGCTTACATGATGACATCAATTTTGATAGCAGCAGGTCTTTTAGCAAACTCATTGCGTAATTTAACTTTGATATCTGACTGGACTAAACAGCATTTAGCAAATGCTAAAACTAGAAACATTATACTCGCGCCGATACCTTGGGTATTTGCCATCGGAATAAACTTTTGGGTCATGATGATGACTGGAGCTAGAGGCGCATTGTTTGGATTAGCTGCTGGATTAATTTTATGCCTATTAATATATCTTTTTAAAGATAAAAATCGACATATACGCCTATTGGCAGCCGTAAGTTTAGCGTGTATTTTAGCTATCTCTTTAATGTTTGTGTTCGCAAAAAGCTCATCTTTGGTTGAGAGAATGTCTCAGTCAAACAGAATGGTAGCTATGTTATCAATTCTTGGGTCAGACGAAGACAGTTATTCAATACGGCGTGAATTAATTGATATAGGTTTTCAATCTTTTACTCAACGCCCCTTAACAGGTTGGGGCCCCGACAATTTCTATGTGGCTTATGATGCAAATGTTACGGCGGAGGCTTTCTCTAATATGGCCGCAACAGTAGATCAACCCCATAACAAAGTTGTTGAAGAGTTAGCTACCAAGGGGGTTATCGGTTTTATACCTTATTTCACTATATGGATTTTAATTGGCGTTGTTTTCATTAGATATTTATGGAACAGGTCAAACATTCATTGGGATTTAGTATTATTTTTAGCTGCAGCTTCAGTTGGGTATTTTGTACAAAATCTGTTCTTATTTGACACAGCATCCACTTCTTTACAGTTTTATCTATTGTTGAGCGTAGCGGTTTTGTTAGACCAGTCATCTCGGCAACAAGAAATTTCTCCAGTAAACGTAAACAAAAGACATCAGCAACATCAAGTAGGCGTGTTGGGTTTTGATCGAATCAAAAGTATACAGCCGATGGTACTTGGTTTAAAGGGAATATGGAAAATGCCAGAGTTACATGTTCCTGTAGTTATCGCTCTTTTTGTTCTGGCATACATTTTTATTATCCATTTCCCTTTTTCTGGTAGCCACCACACAAAGGTGGCTCTTGAACAACCTTTATCTGCAATAGAAAGGATGTATCAGTACGATCTTGCGATTAGCAAATCACCTGTAATGTCGGGTTACCCAAGGATATTTTTGTTCATGTACCTCTCTGACGGCTGGAATATATTTACTGAAGATGAGCGTACAGCAGCAATTTATCTTGGTAAGAAACACTTTGCTGATGGAATTAAGTTAGAACCACGTAATTGGCGGATATATCTAGGCGCATGCCGACTATATCAGTCAGCTTCTTTTGAACATCCGGATCTATTAGATCGATGCAATCAGTATTTAGATGAGGTAGATAAAATTGCTCCCGAGCGAATTGAAACTTATGAAGCTCGAGCCAGGCAGTACTTGATCCAGGGGGACATTGCTGCAGCGCAATCGACCTTAAATGAATATTTGGAAATGAACCCTCGTTCAAGGCATCTATTAGAACCACTGTTAGACATCGCATTTCAGGAAGCAGAGAAATAACAAATTGAAAAATGATCTGCGTAAATATAATTCTCATGTCCCCGGATTATCAATATTATTGGTTTAGAAACTACATGCACAAGGAATCCTAATTTTGAAAAATAAATTGATCAAGCTTATTCAGTCACGTGAAGTGCAGGTTGCCGTGATCGGCCTAGGATATGTTGGATTGCCTTTAGCAGTGGGTTTTGCTGAAAAAGGCATTAGGGTTATTGGACTGGATACCGATTCTAATAAAATAGCTTCTATAGCTACTGCTAAAGAAACTATTGTTGGAATTCAACCTGAGCGCATTGTCAATGTCAGCTCTGGTACCGCTCCGAGCTTAACATTTACTACAGATTACGATGCTTTAACAAAAGTCGATGTTGCAATCATATGCGTACCGACACCTTTAAAAGATGAGATTGAGCCTGATTTATCTTTTGTTGAGTTGGCCGCAAAGGAAATCTCAAAACGTTTACACGACGGAATGTTAATTGTTTTAGAAAGCACAACTTATCCGGGCACAACTGAAGAGTTGCTATTAGATTTATTCGAATCAAGTGAATCATCAAACGATTCTCTAAAGCTTGGCAGGAATTATTTCCTATCATTCTCTCCCGAGAGAATCGATCCTGGCAGAACCGACTATACGATCAAGAATACTCCTAAAATAGTGGGAGGAGTAACGACGGACTGTACTGAAGTCAGTACTGAACTTTATGAAGTTTTGGTTGATTCGGTAGTTCAAGTTTCATCTCCAAAAGCGGCGGAGATGGTTAAATTATTAGAAAACACATACAGATCAGTCAACATTGGTCTTGCTAACGAGTTTGCTTTGATTTGCGATGCTTTAGAGATTGACGTATGGGAGGTTATTGAAGCGGCTTCAAGCAAACCTTTTGGATATACTCCTTTTTATCCAGGTCCTGGCCTTGGAGGCCACTGCATTCCGGTAGACCCACAATATCTTGCATGGAAGATGAAACAACTTGAACTTGACACAAAATTTATCAATCTTGCCACAGAAATTAACCAAAGTATGTGTGAACACGTTATAAGTAAGGTAGTTGAAGCTTTAAACCGTAAAGGTAAGAACTTAACAGGAGCTAAAATCTTGGTATTGGGAGTAGCCTACAAAAACGATGTTGCTGATATTAGAGAATCACCTGGGATACGATTGATTGATCATTTAATGAAATCCCGTGCATTAGTTAGCTATCATGACACATTTGTACCGCAAATAAAGGTGGATGAGAGATCTCTGGATAGTCTTGAACTGACAGGGCAATTATTGTCTTCTGTAGACTGTGTGGTTATTACCACCGCTCACTCATACTACCCAATAGATTTGATCGTTGACGAAAGTTCGATAATAGTAGACACAAGGAACGCAACATCAAAATATTCGGGTAGCCCTGGCAATGTGATTAAGTTATGAGCTGTGGCAACGTGGCAAACCAATGAGAGCGTTAATAACCGGTGGAGCTGGTTTTATAGGTTCACATTTATCAGAAGGATTATTGAACCGTGATTACCAAGTATCAGTAATCGATAATATGTCTACTGGTAATTTAGATAACGTTAAAAGTTTAATCCCAAATCCCAGATTCGAATTAATTAACGCTTCAATACATGACGAATCAGTGTTGAATAAAGCAGTTCGAGATGCGGATGTAATTTTTCATTTAGCAGCGGCGGTGGGAGTTAATCTTATTGTTGATGATCCAGTTAAAGTTATAGAAACGAATATTCTTGGCACACATTCAATTCTTAAAGCTGCGAATTTGTACCGCAAAAAGATTTTGATCGCTTCTACATCGGAGATATATGGGAAGGGGGTTAAATCCCCATTTTCAGAGTATGATGACAGGCTGTTAGGTCCTACCACTACTTCTCGCTGGAGTTATGCAGCCTCTAAAGCAGTGGACGAATTTCTAGCTTTTGCTTATAACAGACAGCTGGACTTACCAGTGATAATATTTCGACTTTTCAATACGGTAGGTCCTAGGCAAATAGGTAAATACGGAATGGTTTTGCCAAGGTTCGTCGAGAGCATAATTGCTGGAACACCTCCACAAGTTTATGGAGATGGCAAACAAACTCGATGTTTTTGTGATGTAAGAGATGCTGTGAACGCAATCATCTTGTTGTCCCACACTGAATCTGCAATTGGTGATGTATATAACATTGGATCTGAAACAGAAATATCTATTCATGAACTCGCTAAATTAGTTAACAAAGTACTCGGTGGGCCAATATATGAGCCAGAATTAATACCGTATGAACAGGCTTACAATCCGGGGTTTGAGGATATGCTTAAACGGCAACCAGACACGTCCAAAATTAGAAATCTTACCGGGTGGGAACCTGAAATAGCCCTTAAGGATACTATCTCTGATATTGCAAGTCACCTTGGGCATAATTTCGAAAAGGACTGAATTTTGAAGGTTATACATGTTGTAGGTGCGAGACCAAATTTTGTCAAAATAGCACCAGTAATTACTGCATTAAACAAATTTAAAAATGACCTGAATCAGATATTGGTTCATACCGGACAGCATTATGATCAAAATATGTCCGGAATATTTTTTAAAGATCTAAGTATTAATCAGGCAAACGACTATTTGGGTATCGGCGCTGGAACCCATGCTGAACAAACGAGTGCAGTAATGGTAGGTTGTGAGCAGATGTTTAAAAAGTATAATCCGGATTTGGTTGTGGTTGTCGGTGATGTAAATTCAACTTTAGCTGCTGCTGTAACCGCTGCGAAGATGGGAATTAAATTAGCTCATGTTGAGTCTGGGCTGCGATCATATGATAGATCTATGCCTGAGGAGCATAATCGTGTTGTAACAGATCACCTTTCAGATATTCTCTTTACTCCATCCGAAGATGCTTCTATTAACTTGGATCGGGAAGGGATTGCAAAACACAGGGTGCATTTTGTTGGGAACGTAATGATAGATTCGTTAATGAATGAGTTGCCTAACAGGCCTGAACTGAATGAGATAGAAATACCCGGCTTAAAAAGTTTGAAAAACGAAAGTTATGCTTTGTTAACCCTTCATCGACCATCAAATGTAGATAATCCTGGTGTGATATACGAAATACTTAGAGCCTTAAAGCCTCTATCTGATGAAATGCCTGTAATTTTCCCAATTCACCCCAGGACAAGGAACCGATTAGGGAATATAGATACCAAATACCTGACAATATGTGAGCCATTAGGATACCGAGAATTTCTAAGCTTAGAATCGCAAGCCAGACTAGTTCTTACTGACTCCGGTGGTATACAAGAAGAGACAACCTTTCTAGGAGTACCTTGTATTACTATCAGAGAAAATACTGAACGTCCAATTACGCTAACTCATGGAACAAATATCTTAGCTAATCCCAAAAACTTACCCGGTATTATTCGAGACATACTTTCTAATAGTCATTATGACAAACCTACCAAAATAAAATATTGGGACGGTAAAGCGGCTAAACGCATAGCGGATATTATCGTCTCTAGAGAATGGATGAACTAGAGTTTAACTATGTGCGGCATAATTGGAGTATTTAACAATAAGTTACAAAAAGTAGTTTCCAATGCAGAAATTTTAAACGCTGCAGACACGATGACTCATAGAGGGCCTGATGATCGAACATCATATATTAGCAATGATAAGAGATTTGGAGTTGGATATCGTAGGCTCAGTATTGTCGATGTCAATGGTGGTAGACAGCCTTTATTTTCGAGTGATGGTTCCGTGTGTGTAAATGTTAACGGTGAAATTTACAATCATTTAGAGCTTAGAAAAGAATTAGAGAAACGTGGCCACGTTTATCAAACAAATTCGGACTCTGAAGCTGTTTTGCATGGGTATGAAGAATGGGGTGTGGATGTGGTGAGCAAGTTAAAAGGGATGTATTCCTTTTCTGTGTACGACAGCAATGGAGGTGTTGATGGGCATGGTGGGTTGCTCTTAGCTAGAGATAAAATTGGCATAAAGCCACTTTACTACTCGATTACACCTGATGGAGTTACTTACGCTTCTGAGATTAAGGCTATTCTTAAATTTTCTGACATTTCAAGAGAGCCTGACATGATTGCTGTGAGTCAATATCTAACAATGTCAGCAACACCTGCCCCACGGACTATGTTTGCTGGGATACAGAAGTTACCTCCTGGGCATTTATTGATAGCAGATTTAAATGGAGCCGTTGAAATACGAGAATATTGGAGTACTCTGGATAATCGCGTTGACCTGACAGATGCTAGTGAAGGGGAGATCATTGAACAAATTTCTGAAAGTTTAACTACATCCATTCGACGTCGTTTAATGACCGACGTGCCATTCGGTGTGTTTTTGAGTGGAGGAGTTGATTCAAGCCTAAATTTGGCATTAATGAGTCAAATGGTTGATAGGCCAATTGATACTTTTTCAGTAGCTATAAAAAATGATGATGCTTCTAATGAAAATGAACATGCAAGATATGTTGCAAACCAATTCGGAGCGAATCATAATCAGGTTTTAATAACAGATGAGCAGTTTACTGGCTTTTTGACGGATATGGCTTACTATCAAGACGAACCTCTAGCTGATCCTGTATGTGTGCCGCTCTACTATTTGAGTTGTTTGGCAAAGTCAAATGGTTCTACGGTTGTACACGTTGGTGAAGGAGCAGATGAGCTTTTTGCCGGATACGGCAATTATGCTTTAATGAATGATTTTCACAAATCTATTTATGCACCATTTCGAGGTTTACCATATTCAGTTAAGAATTTAGTTTTACGATTAGCAGGGCAAGTTGTATCTTCAAGCAAATTTGAATATATCAATAGAGCCACTTTAAATCAGGAATTATTTTGGGGCGGGGCTGTAGTGTTCTCTGAAAACTCAAAACGGAGTTTGATGAATGAATATATTGATCAGCAGGTTTACTCTAATGTTATAGAGGGCTTTTACAAAGAATTCGATTCAAAGTTTTCCAACAGTTCTTTCCTTGATCGTGCCATAAATGTTGATTTGAAACATCGGTTACCTGAATTATTACTTATGCGTGTAGATAAGATGACGATGGCTGCTTCCATAGAGGCTAGGGTTCCATTTTTGGATGAAGGAGTGGTTGAGTTGGCGAACTCAATACCTTCATCGCTAAAGTATAAAAATGGAATCACTAAATACATATTGAGGAAAATGGCAACGAAATATCTTCCAGAATCGGTGGTGTACAGAACGAAAAATGGTTTTTGCGGAGGCACCACAAATTTGATCGGAAATTCTTTAACACGTTATGCTGAAAAAACGTTAAAAGAATCCAGATGGCTTGTAGAGATTATGGATCAGAATGAAATACAAAGGATTTTTGAAACGCATAAAAAGGGCAAAATATCTAAAGGATCCGAAATTTGGGCTCTTTTAAATTTGGCTTTATGGCATAAGGTCTGGGTTGAAGGGGAATCCGTTTGAAATTACTTGATTGGATGAAACTCGCACAAATTTATCTGGTAGTTTTTGGCCTGCAAGGCTTATTACTATTGATAGACAGAGCCGTGAGACGAATATTGGCCCCCCAATATTATAGGCATACTTGGCCGGCCACAATTAAAACAGTGTCTGAAGGTCTAAATATTCAGTCATATATTAATTCTGACTCGTCTGATTATGAAAAGTTATTTACTACCGAAAAGCAAAAGATTGTTAATGCTGCTGACAGGATAATGAAAAGAGAATTTCAGATTGCCAGCCTAGGATGGTTGGATTTCGGCAGCAAGGTAAATTGGCATAGAGACCCAACCACAAGACACCAATGGAGCACACAATTTTATTCGGAAATAGACATTGTGTCTTCATTCAATTCAGGAACTGATATAAAAATGACATGGGAATTAAGTAGATTCCATCAAGCCGTGATACTTGCTAGGGCCTACTGGCTAACAGGTGACACGGTTTATCGCAAAGATTTAATAGATCATTGGTCCGACTGGACAGATAATAATCCATGTCCATACGGCATTAATTGGACATCATCTATGGAGGTGTCAATTAGAGTAGTAAATCTGATTTTAGCCTTATGGATCGTTGCGGATAAAGACAATAACATAAATTCAATTCCCAGTGCCGTTTTTAACAACATACTTGAACATGGAAAATACATAATTAGGAATTTAGAAATAAGTTCTAAAAACGGAAAAATAGTAGCAGGCAATCATCTAATATCAAATTATTCAGCATTGACTTGTATCGGTCTGTTTTTATCTGATGTTCCATTAGCTCGGGATTGGATTACCATTGGTATGAGGGGTTTGAATTTAGAAATTAAGAGACAAGTATTGCCGGATGGATTACATTATGAAAGCTCTCTTCATTATCATAAATTTGTTTTAGAAACTCTTTTAATAACTGGCATATTAGCTAAAAACTCTGGTCTTACTCTGTCATCAGATTACAAGGAATCAGTATCAAAAATGTGTGACGCAGTAGTTTTGCTTACTCGCCCAGATGGACAGCTGCCAACGATTGGAGATTCTGATGGTGGAAGACTGGCGGTACTTTCTGGCTATTACTTAAATAGGTCAGATAATATTCATGACATTTTGGCTTTAGGTGCTGTTCTTCTTGAAAGAGAAGACATAAGATGCCTGTCAAAGAATAATCTTGGAGAGCTGTTTTGGTTAATAGGACCTGCAAATTTCTCAAAGTTTGTTCAAGCATCTGAAACATTTTCTGTTCCTGTATACCATCAGTATAAAAGCGGCGGACTATGTGTTTTACAAAATAGAGAACATAAAGACTTTATTTTGTTTCGGACTGACTGGCCTGAAGGTGAATGTCCAACGGGACACCGACATAATGACTTACTTTCAATTGAAATTTGGTTGAATGGGGATCCAATAACAGTTGATCCAGGAACACAGACATACACCGCTGATTTTAATGTTCGAAATGAATTGCGTTCGACCAAATCTCACGCCACTGTATCACTAAATAATGATGAACAGAACCTCATCCCATTTAACAGCCCATTTGAACTGATTTCTAAGACTAATTCCGGTAAAGTAAGATCGAACTTTACAGAAGAACTTATTACAGTTGCATCTACGGCATTTTGGAATGCCATAATGTCTCATGATAGGTCGGTATCGTATTCTCCTAATTCTGGAGAATTAGTAATAGAAGACACAATAGTTGAAGCTGATACTGCTTGTTGGAACTGGCCTTTGTTTCCAGGCTCATACGAGTTAGAAGCGACATTTACTACTGACTTAGAACTTTCTACAAAACGTGAAAACTTAAAATTTGCTAATGTATATGGCTCGCCTAGCACATCTAGAGTAATTCGGCTTTCAAGCGATACTAAAAAACGAGCGTCGGTTAAATTTGTATTTAACCGGCGAAAAGGTAATGCTAAAGCCTTAAATAAAGACTCGACGATGGTGTCTTAATGGTATTAAAAGTCTTGTTTATACATTCTGGTGCTGGCATTGGCGGAGCTCCGATAAGTATGGTTACTTTAGCAGCCAGCCTTGACCCTAATTTATATGATCCACATGTGGTCTTTACTGATAATGGACCGATGATCGATATCTCCAGAAAGATGGGACTCAGATCTTCAGTAACGAAAATGAGAGCTGTTTTGGCATATGGAGCTCATGTGCCTTTATCTATAAGACCTATAATTAATTTTTGTATTCAGTTTATACCTACCATTATTAAGGCAAGACAATTAATTAAAGCTGAGCAGCCTGACTTTATTCATTTGAACACGAGCGCGCTGATTTCAATAGGAATTATAGCCCGACTCCATAATGTGCCTATTATTTGGCATGTTAGAGAGGTAGTGAACCCAGGTACTTTGTTTGGACGTCTGCTTTCCGGGTTGATTTGTTTTCTTGCTCATAGGGTGATAGCTGTTTCAGAATATGTTGCACAATGTTTGCCTGATGCAGAAAAAATAAGCGTAATTCATAACCCAGTAAACACATCAATTTTTGACCCTGGATATAAAAAACAACATAGGGAAAAAGTAACCTCATTAATTGGATTGCATAAACCCAGTTTAATCATTGGCATATTAGGCTCTGTTCAGAAAGAGAAGGGACACTTCGTGCTTGCTGAAGCTGCTAGATTGATAAATAAAAAGTTTCCGGAAGTAATATTTCTGATAGTAGGAGGAGGAGCTCCAGAAGGTTACCGTGACACATTGAGAGGCAGATTAAAAACTTTTTTACATATACCGTTAGACAATCAAGCAAAACTCAACAGTTTTCTGTCTGAAATGAATTTAACAGAAATATTCAAAAATGTTGGATATCAGGCAGATGTAGCTCCTTATGTGGGCTCTATGGATATACTGGTGGCGCCTAACACAAAACCCGAAGGTTGCCCTAGGTCTTTGCTGGAGGCAATGTCCATGTCTGTTCCAGTTGTCGTCTCTGACATTGGACCTAGTAGAGAAATAATGGGGGATAAATGTGCTTATTTTTGCGAGCCGGGTGACGTACTATCTCTTTCAAGCCAATTAATTGACTTGATTGAATCCAAAGTTTTACGAGAGCAATTAGGTGATGCCGGAAGATCTAGGGTATTAAGTAAATATCGAGTCGAAAATCACATAGAAAAAATCCAAAATCTATATGAATTAGTTAGCGATGAATTAAATAGAAAAAGTGTTATGGGCCAATGAGAAATAAGAAAAAAATTAACCCAATTGCAGAAATATCGGTAATAATCCCTTGTTTCAATGAGCAGGGAGGAATTCTTTCAGTAATTGAAGACCTTCAGTCAAATTTAAAGGCTTCAGGTTTAAAACATGAAATAATTGTGGTAGATGATGCTTCTACTGATTCAACTGGTGATATTGCAGTCAAAGCAGGAGCCGTAGTAGTTGAGCATAGTGTTAATCGCGGTTATGGAGCAGCAATTAAATCAGGTGTTAGGGTGGCACAATATGATCATATATGTATTACCGATGGAGATGGAACATATCCTTCTAAGGTGATACCGGATCTTGTTTCTGCGGTTTCAGATGGAGCCGATATGGCCGTAGGATCTAGAACAGGAGCTATAGTTAAAATACCTTTAATTCGGCGCCCTGCCAAGTTTGTTATAACTAAAATCGCAGAATCGATTGCTGGTATTTCTATACCTGATTTAAATTCAGGACTTCGAGTGTTTAAAAAGTCTCATGTGAAGAGATATTCAGGCATATTGCCAAATGGTTTTTCGTTTACCACCACAATAACTCTTGCTTTGTTAACTAATGGGTTTCGGGTGGATTACATGGCAATAGACTATGAGTCGAGAATAGGGGATTCTAAGATTAGGCCGATTAGCGATACTATAAATTTTGTGACTCTGATTTTACGGATGGCTTTGTATTTTGCACCCTTGAAATTTTTCATGCCAGCGAGCTTCATTTGTATTTTGGTTGCAATAGCGTGGGCTTTAGTCAGCAGGTTTGCTTTAGGCCAATTAGCTGATGTTACAAGTACAATCTTGGTTGTCCTAGGAATACAAATTGCAGTAGTAGGTCTATTGGCAGAGATGATTAATAAGCGATTACCTGCGGGTAGGCAAGATTAATTATTAACAATGAATAAGAATATGATTTCTTCTGAAATATATGCTAATGCCGCACTCGATCAGATACCACGTTTACTGGGTAGCTTGGACCGGAACAGGTTTTCTTCGACCTATGGCTGTTTTCATAGAGACTATTGGCTAGAAAAAACATCTGATTTTCCGGACGCTGTCCGCCAATTTGCTGTGCATGCTTTAGCTTTGGTGTACAAATATGATTTTCCAAATAGTAAGTACCAGGGTAATACTAATTTACTTAACTGGACGATAGCAGCATTAGATTATTGGGCTGGAATTCAACATAAAGATGGAAGTTTCGATGAGTTTTATCCGTATGAACGTGGCTGGGTTGGGCCGACAGGTTTCACTACTTATGCCTGCGCAGAAGCTTTCAATTTAATTAGAGAAGAAATGCCTTCCGATGTTGAGAAACGGGTAAGGAGAGCCCTTATAAAGGCAGCATTTTTTATTGGTAAAGGGGAATCAGAAGAAGATCATTTAGGTAATCATCATGCAATGGCGTGTTTGGCGGTTCATACCGTTATGAGAGTTTTGGGTCGGGACGACTTAGAAGCTATATATAGCAAATTGTGGGATAAATTCTTAACTTATTACCATGCTGAAGAAGGATGGTGCAGAGAATATGATGGTCCTGATCCTGGATACCTTTCTGCAGTTGTATCCTTTCTTGCGAAAATTTATGTCCATGACCCTAGACCTGAGATTTTTGAAGTTATATCCGGAGCAGTCGAAACTTGCTCTTATTTTGTATATCCAAATGGATCCTATGGAGGCATTATAGGAAGCAGAAACACAATCCACTTGTACACTCACGGATTCGAAATCGTATCGTCTGAAATCAAACTCGCACAGTCGATAGCTGTGAAAGCTATATCCGGTATTGCTCAAGGGAACCTGGTACCGCCTTCTTCAATGTCTGACAGGTATTTGGTTTATAGAGTTCCAGAATATCTGCAGTCATATCTGGATTATAGTCCTAAATCCGGGAAGTTATTGGCATTGCCATACGAGAGAGAGCATGCCAAGTTTTTTAAGAAGGCAGGAATAGCTTCATGCAGGACCGGAGATCAATACACAATTGCCAATATGGCAAAAGGCGGTACTTTTAAAATTTTTAATGTCGCATTAAATGAATGTTTACTGAATGACTCGGGGGCAATAGGGATTTTATCTAATGGGAAGAAATTCACTACACAGTGGATAGATCAAAGCTTTAAATTGTCTGTTGACGCTAACGAATGGAGTGTAAAGGGCACAGCAAAATATCTTCCCAACCCAAAAACATTTACTCCATTTAAGGGACTAATTTTTAGGTTGATAATGGTTGCAGCTGGATGGAGTCCAATGTTGTCCCATTTTGTTAAAGGTAGGATTAGGAAGATGATTATATTAAATGAGTCTGATGTTCCTTTAAATTTCTCCAGATCAATTTTATTTGAAAAATCTCAAATAACTATTCGGGACACATTTACATTAAATCGAAAATCTATATCAGTAACCAATATAAGTTTAGGCGGTGAATATCACTTGCGCTATGTACCGCAAAGCCGATATTTTCAACCTCATGAGCTGGCCAACCATGGTATAGAACTTAGTCCAGGGGAACTGAATAAATTGAATTCGGAAAGGACAATATCAGTGGAGAGAGAAATAAAAATTTGAATGATCAATTACCTTTTGGAGTTTATGACGTTGATTACTATGAGGGTCGGTTAAAAAGCAGAGCCCTAAAGTATCGACTTAACCGTAGAACTTCTGAAGTAGCAAAAGCACTGACTAAATATTTAAACAGGACGCCTGAGAGTGTGCTGGATGTAGGCACAGCAGATGCATTAATGTTGGGCAAACTAAATCAGATTTGGCCTAAAACCCGTTTTATTGGATTAGAGATGAATAGGTCTTTATTGATGACAACGAAAATAGATGGTGTGCAAAAGATCGAAGGAGACGCACTGGCATTGCCAATTGATAGTCAATCTGTTGATGCTATTGTCGCCACAGCGGTAATAGAACATCTACCAGATCCCGCGAGATTTGTTTCTGAATGTAACCGAGTTATTAAGCGAGAGGGCATTATCGTTATCACGACACCTGACCCTAACTTAGAACACCTTGCATCTAAATTAGGACTACTAAAGGAATCGGGACATCATCATACTTTTACTCTTGATACGATTTGTCAATTGTTCGAGCAACATAAACTAGAAATTCTAGAATCTCGCAAATTTATGTTCTCTCCAATTGGATTTCCGGCAGAAATATTTATTGAAAGAATTATCAGGTATTTTGGACTAGGTATGGTTTTAGCAAATCAATTACTGGTAGCACGTAAATCTTAATGTGCGTTGAATAATGAGTAACTTGAATCAGCGGTACTTGAAGTTGTTAAAGGACAGCTGGATTTCCAGTTTTCTAATTCTGGTATGGGTAATTTTAATTTTTGCATTTTATTTCTTCTATAAATTTGAAGAAATCTGGCCAACACTCAAGGATGTTTTAGGAGGCACTTAGACTCCAGATGTTCATAATTGATCTACTAATCACTACAGTTGTAATTGTTTCTGCCTGGTCTGCAGGCCGTTTAATTACTAATGCTTTAAACATTCGCACTGAATCTCGGGTTATGGATTTGGTATTGTCATTAGGCTTGGGCGTCGGCATCTTCGTCTACTTACAAATGATTTGCGGGTTTGTAGGCTGGTTCTCTGCTTTGCAGGCATGGTTAACGTTGATCTGCATGTCTGTTTTGGGTGTTTTTGGATTTATATCGTATAAACCTATTATCAAATTTGAACGAGTTTCTAAGTTAATTCCCTCATCAAGTTTAGACCGACTGATTTTGCTTTGCATACTGGTGCTGAGCATTCTGTATCTTTTAGTCGCATTAGCTCCCACATTGGATGGGGATTCATTAGCCGGATATCTAGTTGTTGCGCGAGATTTTGCAAAGGAAGGCAGGGTATTTTCTGCAACATATGCATATACCAATCTATTTCCTGCAAACGGACAATTAATAGCAGCTCTAGGTTTTTCATTGAAAGGCCAGATTGTAGCCCAACTACTTACAGTCTGGTTTATGGGAGTTCTGGGTGCGTTAGGATTATACTCATTAGGTACAAAGTTATTTAATTCTCGTATCTCACTGATCGGCGTTTTAGCTTGGTATTCAATGGCCTCTGTCGCAGTTCTTTCAGCTTCTGCGAAAGTGGACCTTGCTTGGGCAGCGTTTGAAATAATTTCTATTTTGGCTTTTACACAATGGTATTTTGCGGGGCGAAAACAGAGGGATTCGAGATGGCTACTTATAACAGGTCTTTTTTTGGGAGTAGCATTTGGAATTAAACATGCAACTACCTTTACAGCTATTTTATTGGCTATAGCATTAACTTATCGACTATATTCAGATAACAACATGTCATTAAAAGCATGGTCTATTAGCTTTTCATCTATCGTTTTGTTTGCATTGCCCGGATTAGTCTGGGTTATACGCTCATTAGTTATAAGTGGCTCACTAGGTTTCGCTGGCTCCGATTTGGCTGGTGAAACTGGGTTTTCGGGACTTTTTACATATCTATGGGATATGTCGATGCTTGGAAACTCAAATTCGATTGAAGGACCGAATGGTAAATCTATTGGACCTATATTTTTATCAATACTGCCGTGTGTCATTTTGTTAAAAAATGTAGATAATAAGGTGTGGCACATTAGTTTATATTCATTATCGATGTTGTTGATATCATTTTTCGTCGTGCAGCGAGCCAGGCATATACTCCCTGCTTTAGGACTAATGTCTTTGATAGCAGGATATGTCATACATAGGCTATCTGTTTCAAGTCCAAAAATAGGGTCTTTTATTATCACATTGGTATTGGCGGCTTCATTAGTTGCAACAGCCACTTGGACTTATAAGAATTTTGTATCTATAGAAACAGTTCAGCGTTCTTTAAACATTATTGACGATCGCGAATACTTTACGAGAAACCTTGAAAACTTTAATCGTTATCCTGGCTGGGAAATAATACGTGCATCAAACGATTTAATTAGCGAACAAGCAGTAATCGCATCTCCTGGAGCATCAAACGGGTTTTACTTAAATAGGCCTTTGCTAAGTTTTGCTCAGACCGAGAAAGAATATGCCGTCTCGAGTGGATTTGTTGAAATTTTGAAACAAAATGACGTGACGCACGTTTATATAAATGAGTTTGTTGTAAATGAAAGAGGGCATGAGCTAGCCTGGCTAGTTAATGAAGACTTTCAAGATCAGTATTTGCTGGAAATAATCTGCAGCCGAGGCCAATGCCTCTATGAGTTACGGTGATGTTAAGAGAATTGCTTTCGCGAAAATATACCAATATAAAGCCACTAGCTATTAGTTTGGCGGTTATTTGGTTCGCATCTATCAACGTTTACTTTTTTGTTGACCTGCTAATTAACAGGAGACAGCAAATTGCTGATTTATTCGAACGTATTTTGGGCCTTTAGATAGATGGATAATGGTTTAAATTTAATAGTTGTTATTTTCCTTCTTTTGATTGGAAGCGGGCTAGGACTGTTTGTTTTGCACTTGATAAGGTTACGAGCTTTGGACGGCTTGCAACATACATTACTCGCCACGGGGTTAGGTTTAGGCATAGTTTCATTTGTGCCATTTGGTCTTGCATGGGCCCAGCAGCTGTCCAGCTTGAACTTGATGTTAGCTGCTTCGGTGCTAGCGTTTACCGGATTAGTATCCTGGCTTTTATTGACGCCTGTCACCTTAGGAGAATTGAGGCAATTAAAATTCCGGATTTATAATCTAGGCCATTTAGATATAGTACTTATACTTTTCATACTTGTGCTAACAATTCTAAATTTATTTGCTGCTCTAGCACCAGTTACTGGAGTGGATGAATTAATTTATAGAGTGGCAGATGCTTCTACCTATCTTAAAGAACAAGGTTTTGTTTATATTCCGTCCAAATTTTCCCATCAGCAACCGCAATTGGTTATGATGCTTCAAATGTGGGGAATGTCATTGGGTACAGACTCAGCAAGTCAAGTGATTCAATGGGTGATGGGAATAATATTTATAGTAGTGGTTATTGATTTTTCTAGGCGATATATGCCTTTCACGGTAGCGCTTGCGTTAGGACTTATAGTGTACTGTGCAAGCGACGTAGTAGTGTTGTCAGGAAGAGCTGTTCCTGATTTGGCTAATTCAATGTTTTTGTTTTTGAGTTTTGTGGCTTTAAAACTCTGGCTTGATACTAAAAATGATAGGTGGTTGATCTTGGTCGGAATTCTGGCAGGATTCTTTGCTGCTGGATCTCGTTTGACTGGTGCTTATGGAGCAATCGCAATTACGATTTTCATCATTTGTTACGGATTACGTAATAAACAAATTAACAACTTACAAGTTATAAGTTCAGCAATGCTGGTATCCGCGATTGCTTTCCTTATGGTTTTACCTTGGCTAATCAAATCATTTACCATGACTGGAAATCCTGTATGGCCGTTTTTATTCGATATTTTTGGAGCCAAGGATTTTACTCAGAATTCTGCAGCATATTTGGCAGGCTCTGAATCTAGGCTATTAGGTGGATCAAGTACCTCTTTTCAAAGAATGATTTCATCACCTTGGGATTTAACTTTTAACCCGCACAATTTTCGTAGTGGAGTGTACGGACCTTTAATACTTGCGAGCATACCCGCTATGATTGTCACCAGATTAAATAGCCAATTAAGAAACTATGTGTTGATAGCAATAATTTCGTGTGCTATTTGGTATTTTTCTTTTCCTAGATTGAGAGCACTGATTCCAATAATTTCTTTACTTACGATTGCAGGTGGTTATGGATTGTATAAGCTGTGGATTGATATTAATTTAACTCGAACATTAGATATTACAGTTAAAACATTTATTGGTTTTCTGTTGTTAATATGGATCCTTTTCGGTATCGGAACTCATTTTCGTTTTCACTATGATGCTGTACTGGCAACAGTCGGCTTGAAAACCGAACATGAGTTTTTGACAAATCGTCTTGTACAAGATGATTTGTCTTTTTATTGGTATGAAGAGTACATTCATCTGAATAAGATCCTGCCGCCCGACAGTAAGTTATTGTTACACGAAGGGCGTGGATACTACCTGGACTTTGTGTATGAGCGGTATTTTTTGATCGCCCAAAATGAACTTAATACTGAAAAAATGAAAGATCCCGAGTATGTGGCTTTAAGGGTGGTGGATAGAGGTATTGACTTCGTAGTTTTGTGGCCTCAGTTTAAAGGTGGTACTTATTATGAACCTGCGAATTGGTTAGAAGAATCACTGCATTATCTTTGCTCAACTGAATGGGAAGTTATATACGAAAATGATCAGATTAAGGTGTGTGATGTAAAAGGGCAGTTCATTGATTCAGATTGAAGAGATAAAAATAACATTAATTAAGTTTGCTCGCCAAACATTACAATTCGTGTCCAAAAAAGAAGTTAAGTTCATCTTAACTATTCTATTTACTGCTGCAGGACTGATTTTCATCGGTTTAAAAATAAATGAGTCTTTGCCTGAGTTGGGAAGTTATTTTGAAAACATTAAATTTGGTTGGGCCATAGCTTCGTTACCGATTTTATTTATAACCTTCATGCTTTTCGCATATGGATGGTCTTTAATTTTAAGAAGCATGATTAATCAGTTCTCTCTACTTAAAATAATTCAGATTTGGGCTAAAGCTCAATTAGGAAAATATATCCCTGGTTTGGGAATTCATTTCGTTGCCAGATTAGAGTTGTCAGCTTCTGAGGGCATTACACGCAGAACGTCATTTTTAAGTACCGTAATTGAGTTGTCTTTACTGCTGGTGACTGCTGGAATTGTTGCGCTTATCGCGTTAACTAATATTACAGGTAGTAAGTCAGTATCAATTTTCATAGATAACATTTCAGCTAACTATGGAGGTCTCTATATAGCGGGTATATCGATAGGATTTCTAATAGCAATCCTACTTATTAACCCGATACCTGTTCGATGGCTGGGAGAGAAAATTGGAGGCGTTGATACGGCAAAATTCACTTATAAATGGTTAATATTGCTGATTATTTTTAACATCATCAGATGGGCTGTTATGGGGGTAGGATTCTTTATGTTAGCCAAATCTATCTACCCTATTGATTATATTGAAATGCCATTTTTAATTGGAGCATTTACTTTATCTTGGGCTGTCGGGTTGTTAGTGGTATTCGCTCCTGGGGGAATAGGTATAAGGGAAGCGATGTTAGTGCTCTTAATGGAACAAGTCATGCCCACCGGAGCAGCAGTAGCATTAGCGGCTTTAAGCAGGGTTTGGTGGATTTTAGGAGAACTTTTTGTATTGTTTTTTTCTACTACTGCCTTATCATTCAGTAAGATGAATTCTCCGCATCGTGCGCAAAATACACAAATAAAAAAGGAACCGATAATAAATGAAGACAATAATTGATGGAATTGACCGCTATTCTGTCAGCTTATACGTGCTTGGTATTAGATTCCTAAAATTTTTCTTAACAATAGTTGGAATAATGTGGGTTTTAGAAAGGTACTTGCATGTCAGATGGGTTTTATATATTCGATCTTTATTTTCAATATTCGATGCAGCTGACTTAGTTAAACTCGATCTGCCTTGGTGGTCATTTGGTGCGATCAATCATTTAGATGGCTACTTAAGTTCTTTGTCCGGTAAAGCTGTGGTATTTGAGTGGGGAAGTGGGGCAAGTACTGCTTGGTTGGCCAAGCGTGCATCAAAAGTTTACAGCCTAGAGCATGATATAGAGTGGGCGAAGACCACAAAAAATTTAGTTGCCGATTATAAAAATGTAAAACTTATAACCATTCCTCCTGACAACACAATGGACATGTTTGAGTCAGAGTTCATTTCTAACAAGCCAGGTCATCGAGGACTAAGTTTTAAAAATTATGTTAATTCAATAAACAACATTGACGTTGAATTTGACTTGATTGCAATAGATGGACGATGCAAGTCAGCATGTTTAAAAGTAGCTATAAGTAAACTAAAACCCGGCGGCATCGTTTTATTTGATGATAGTAAAAGAGATCGTAATCAAGCAGCGTTATTGGAAAGTGATTTGGCTTTAAAGAGGTATAAAGGGATGGTTCCTTGTTTGCCTTATTTCACATATGAGACTTCAGTGTTGGTTTCAAATAAAACAGATACCGTTTAATAACCAAAACTAGATAAATTAAAAACATCCCTAACTTTCATAGAAAATTAGTTAATAGGAGCGAATGTATATGGCTGAAGATACAAAAAAGTCAATTGATCTAATCATAGGACTACCCGTGTATAACGAAGTACAGGCTATTGAAACTGTTTTGACTTCTATCCGGGATGCTTTGGTCGATATATACCCGAATTATCAAATATTAGTTGTCGATGATGGATCTAATGATGGAACCTCAGAAAAACTTGATTCGATGATTGATGTTATGAACGGAATGCTCAAGGTGATTAAACATCCCTATAACCTTGGAAACGGCGCTGCGGTGAAGTCATGTGTTAGGCATGCACAAGGAAAACATCTTGTTTTAATGGATGCTGATATGCAGCATGACCCTAAAGACATTTTGAAATTAGCTGCTGAGTTAAATCAGTATGATTTAGTAGTTGGTTCACGAGATTTTAAATCAAAAGGTTTCTGGCCTAGAAGGTTGGCTAATGTAATTTTTGATGGGCTAGCGTCTTATTTAACAGGATTTAAGATAAAAGATCTAACCTCAGGCTTTAGGGGTTTTCGTTTGGATGTGATTAAAGGATTTGTTCATCTGCTTCCTAACAGATTTTCTTACCCAACTACCAGCACAATGGCATTTATAAAAGCTGGTTACACCGTGAAATTTGTGCCGATCGTAGCTCAGAAACGAGTTGGGAAAAGTAAATTAAATCCTATTCGTGATGGAATGCGGTTTCTTATTATCATTGCCAAGATGGTAATTCTTTTTGAACCGATGAAAGTTTTTTTCCCAACTTCAATATTATTGTTCATACTAGCGGTAGTTTCATTCGTTTTGGCGCTTTTAGGTGAAAATCGTTTGTACATACCAAACTCAGCCGTATTTTTGGCGGTCTCTTCGATAATTGTGTTTCTTATCGGGGCAGTCGCCGAACAGGTATCAGCATTAAGGGTGTCAATGGAATCTCATAAAAGTGATTCATAATTTTTTAAAAAAGTCATATAGCAACTGGAAAGGTGTTATTTTCCTAGTTTGGTCACTTGTTGTGATCATCGCTTTCTTAGCTCAATTTAGTGGTTATATTGACGTTGCGTTTTCCGGTTTAAAAACTGTGTTTACTGGGAGCTAAATTGGCTATAGATATGTTAATCGCATCTATCTTTACAGGTGCTCTTATTATCAGCTCAATGGGCTTGGGAAGGCTGGTTTTACAAAAAGTAGACCTTGATAGTCTGCCTAACCTAGATAAAGGGCTTTTTTATGTAGCATGCGGATTCGTAACAATTAACTTGATATTACTATTTATTGGTTTATCGGGTCAGTTAAATATGTTGTCAGTCAGTATTGTCTATATACTGGTTGCGGGGGCCGCTTTAATCCAACTACCTGTCTGTGTATCAACGATTAAAAGATATTTCATTCAGTTTCGTGAACTCAATTTAAGAAATCCATGGTTCTTATTGTTGATTCCTCTGATGATTTTAATATTATTAAACCTAGTTGGTTCACTTGCGCCTCCTTCGGTGGCTGATGCCCTTAGGCACCATTTGGCGGCTTCTCAACATTATGCTAATACAGGAGGGTTTGAATTCATTCCAATCTTACCGTGGAATGTACCGAGCTTTCTGCATATTACTTATACTACTGAGATTCTATTAATTAATGACATTGCGCCTGCGGTAACACATTTTGCTTTCTCATTGCTCAGTACTCTCGCTATTTTCGCCTTGGGAAGAAGATTGATTGACTGGAAGGTAGGTCTCTTAGCTGCTGTCATATTTTATGCGTTGCCGATGTCAATCGAGTTGAGCGTGTCTCCTATGGTTGAGATGTGTGCGGTTTTCTTCGTAATTCTGGCTGTATATTCCCTTTGTAATGCGATACACGGTAAAACTTTTTTCTGGATTGCGATTAGTGGCGTTTTAATCGGAGTTGCTAGTTCGACTAAAATTTGGGCTATTATGACTATACCGGCCGGCTTGGGGTTCATCCTGTTTTCCAAGGAAATTGGCAGCTCATACTTTGATAAAGTTAAAATTTTACTGATAGGCATCTTTTTATTCACATCTTTAGTGATTTTATCCCCATGGCTAACGAGAAATTTTATTGAATCTGGAGACCCGTTCTGGCCGTTAGGGTATCCTGTATTCAATAGTGAAATGTGGACAGAATGGCATTATGAGAAATTTTCGAGCTGGTATCGTGGACCTGGCAAATCAGTTCTAGACTTTATTTTAGGTCCTTGGAATTTAACTAATCGGATTCATCTCTTTACTGTAGATTATGGTCCATTAACAGGATCACTCCTTAGTCCAATACTTCTTATATTTATTCCGGGGATATTCTTATTTAAATCAATAAGATACTCTGGGTTTTGGAAATACATACTGCCTCTCATGGTCTTTGTGTTTCTTATATACCTGATATGGTTCTTGGGCTATCAGAGTCCCAGATACTTGCATACTGTTTACCCAGTAATGGCACTGCTAACGGCTTTTGGTATTAAATTGATATTAGATGCAAAGCAAAAGTGGTTAAATATACCGGACGTCGGTTTATTAACTGCGTCATTAATCGGATCATTAGTCATATCAATCGGTTTCAATTCAATTTTCTTTCCTGTGGTTTTCGGTGCTGAATCGCGAAATCAGTTTATAGAGAGCAAAGTTAGTAATATTCAGTCTGTTAACTGGGTTAACGATAATCTTAATTCAAGCACTGATACGTTGGTAATGGGACTGTCTGGCTGGTATTACTTGGAATATCCCTGGCATTTGGGAGTTCCAGCATATCAGGGCGAAATCGATTATCACTTAATGACTAATCCGGAAGCATTGCTTATTAAACTCCGTCAATTAGGAGTCACGCACATTCTTTTACAGGGTAGGGTAGGCATACCTGCTGGGTTTATCAATCATGCTAATGAATCTTATGGCGAAGAATATCTAATAGAAGATTTAAACGTTTTACAAGATAAGTTGGCAAAACCTGTTGCTACAAGAGTGGACTTCGAAGTAAGACCACTTATTTTGATGGCATTATTAGAGGCAAGAGATAAATTGAAAAGAATCTATGTTGGAGATGAAGATGTTGTCACAAGTAGAACTTTCGGCAGTGCAGAGGCTGCAGGATTTTCAGTGTTTGAAATAATATACGATAAGTGATCCAAGAATACGTGATTTCCAAAAAAGACAAACAGTCATATTTAATACTATATGGTCCTACTTGGGATGGTGCATCTCAGGTTAGTAAGCATCATTTAGCTAAATATTGGGCGAAATTAGGACATTCTGTTTTATATGTGGAGAGTCAGTTCCATTTAATTTCGTTTATAACAAGAATGAAAGAAGCTTTTAGACTTTCAGCAAGATTTATTTTTGGTCCCAATAAAATTACAAACAACTTATGGATTCACTGCTTTCCTTCGATATTTCCTTATAGATCAGGAGTTTCGTTTCTTACAAATTCTTTTAGCTTGGCAATCAATCAGTTCATCCCTAGGATTTTGATTAAGAAGTTATGTAAGACCCTGGAGTTAGATAATCCAGTTGTGATAGTCGGTACTGCTACGGCCCTGCCTGTTATCCAGAAACTACATCCGAAATTGGTTGTTTATCATTGCAGTGATGACTATTCAAGTCAGCCTAATTTCCCTGCATCATTTAAAGCGCTAGAAGAAAAACTTATAGCAAGATCAGATTTAATTATTTGCACTGCTAAAGCACTCACTGAAGTCAAGGCTCCAATGAATCCACAAACATATACTGTAACGAACGGGGCTGATGTAGACCATTTCAGATCTTCATTAGATGACAATACTGAAATTCCGGCTGAGATCAAAGATTTATCTGGTCCAGTTATCGGATATGTAGGCACAGTTTTTGAATGGTTGGATTTTGAAATGATTGCAAAGGCAGCTAGGGCAAAGCCGGAATACAACTTCGTCTTTATAGGTCCAGTTACCACGGACATCTCTATAATACTTAACGTTCCAAATATTCATATGCTGGGCTCGAAATCATATAGTTCAATACCAAACTACTTAAAAGGCTTTGATGTTGCCACGATACCGTTCATAATTCATGATGTAACTCTAAGGGCAAGTCCGGTTAAGTTTTATGAATATTTGGCTTCTGGAACCCCTATAGTTGCAACCAGATTACCTGACTTGGAGAGGTTTGAAAATCTTGTGCAACTGGTATCTCGGCCAGACCAATATGTTGAATCGATCGATATTGCACTAAAGGATAAATCTACAACAGCTGTAAGTAAACGACTCGCAGAAGCCGAAAAACATTCTTGGGAATCTAGATTCGAGAAAATTGATCAATTAATTGATCTCGCTCTGGAAAAACTAGAATCTGGTAAATGAATAAGTCCTTACACATAGTTCAAACTTTCGGATTGCACGATATGCAGGGCAGGACGGCACACGTAGCTAACTTAACCCACTCTATGGTTAAGTTAAAACACACACCTGAAATAGTCGCAGCGGCTTACAACTCAAATTACCCTGAAAGCCTAGAAATTAATAGCGTCAATGTAACTTATTTGAAAAGTAATGCGCGCTATAGGAGTTTAACGTTAAATGTTTCAGCTAAGGATTATTTAATAAAAAGAGTAGCTGAGGTGGACATAGTTCATATACATGGTTTATACGATCTATTAGGACCAGTTTCATCAAAACTATGTCTAGGTATCGGAAAACCATATGTGGTAGAAACAATGGGGATGGTTTTTCCGTTTGGACGAGGGGGTTATCTGAAACGAGGTTACATGGAACTTTTTGGGAAAACTCTTTTAAATAATGCTGCTAGGTATGTAGTTACTTCAAAAATGGAAGCTGAGCATTTAGAGGATGCAGGATATGACCCGAAGAAGATTGCGTTTAGGCACAATGGTGTAGACCCAATCCGTCGTCCAGAATCAAATGAAATTAGATCCTTTAGAGATAAATACAAACTTGAACCAGGCCTTCAAAAGATCATTTTTTTGGGAAGAATAGCACCTGTTAAAAACCTGGAAAAGCTTATACAAGAATTCTATATTCTGGCTAACTTGGATGCCATACTTATTTTAGCTGGCCCAATTGATGACAATAAGTACTTTCATGAATTAAAAAAATTAATCAACTCGCTAGGAATACAGGATCGTGTTGTTTGGACTGGACCTTTATTTGGGGTCGACAAAGCATGTCTGTTTCACGAAGGAGATATATTCGTATTGCCATCAATGAATGAGAATTTCGGTATTGCAGCGGCAGAAGCTATGACTGTGGGGTTACCAGTGATAGCAACCCAGACTTGTGGTATAACTGAACACTTCGAAGGTGATGCTGGCATAGTCGTTGATTTTACAGATGGGTCATTGGTAAAGCCTATGAGGGAACTATTATCAAAAAATGATTTCAAATTAGAGATCGGAATAAAGGGTAAAAAGGCTGTAGAATTGTTGTCATGGGATATGGCCGCAAAACTAACGGCAAATATGTACGGGGAAATTCTAAATTAAACGGTTTATATTTTGTATATTTTAGGGATTAATGCATATCATGCAGATGCTTCTGCAGCAATAATATTTAACGGTAAATTAATAGCCGCTGTTGAAGAAGAGCGGTTCACAAGGATAAAACATACGGCAGGATTTCCGTCAAATGCCGTTCGGTATTGTCTTCAACAAGCTGGTATTAAAATTCAAGATGTTTCGTATGTCGCTATTCCTCGCAAAAGGTCTGCACAGTTATTAAGAAAATTATTTTGGGCTGTCAGAACCCCGGGTTTTGCAATGAGGCGAGTCAATGTCTGGCAAAAATTCAGTTCTGTGGATGAAGAACTTGCAATCGCGTGTGGAGTGACTAAGGCTGATATAAAGGCAGAATTCCATTTTGTAGAACACCATGTGGCTCATGCGGCGAGCGCATTTTATTGTTCACCTTATTTAGATTCAGCGATTTTAACCCTCGACGGATTAGGTGACTTTTCCAGCATGATTTGGGGTAATGGTTTAGGTAATAAATTGAATGTGGCAGGCAGAACCCTCTTCCCTCATTCATTGGGCTTGTACTACTCGGCAATCTGTCAGTATTTGGGTTTCAATAACTATGGAGACGAATACAAAGTTATGGGCCTGGCACCATATGGCAAGCCTAAATATATAGATACATTCAGAAATATAGTTCATCATAACAAAGAACTTAATTACAACTTGGATCTTGAATATTTTACCCATCATAAATCTGGTGCTGATATAAGCTGGAGAGCTGGTAAACCATTGATGCCAAAACTGTTTTCTACAGCTTTAGAAAGAGATTTAGGTCCACCCAGGCTGCCTAATGAGCCATTAAAAGCACATCATTATGATATCGCTTCCAGTCTACAATTTAGATTGGAAGAAATCATAATTGGCATTGCTAATGAACTTTATGAGAGAACTGGATCTAATAGTTTATGCTATGCAGGTGGAGTGGCTTTTAATTGCGTGGTTAATGGGAAAATACTTAGCCAGACCCCGTTCGAAAACATATATATTCAGCCGGCTGCAGGCGATGCAGGATTAGCCATAGGTGGCGCTGCTTATCTTTATCATCATAGTTTAGGTAATAAGCGAAGTAGCTTTGTAATGGATCATGCTTATTGGGGTCCGGAATACTCTGAAGATTTGATCAGAGAGTCACTAGTTTCATCGGGGCTTGATTATGTAGAAATGAATGACGACGTGTTAGCGAGATCTGTAGCAGAAAGAATTTCTGAGGGAGATATCGTGGGATGGTATCAGGGCAGGTCAGAGTGGGGGCCAAGAGCGCTTGGCAACAGAAGTATTGTAGCCGATCCGCGTAGGGCTGAGATGAAAGACATCCTTAATTCGCGTATAAAACACCGTGAGGACTTTAGGCCTTTTGCACCTTCTATACTGGAAGAGTTTACTGCAGAGTGGTTTGAACAGGAATACCATTCTCCTTTTATGCAAATGACATACCAGGTTAAACAAAATAGAGTATCCGATATCCCTGCACCAACCCATGTGGATGGATCTGGACGATTGCAGACGGTTAATGCTTCAAACAACCAAAAGTATTACAAGCTTATAAAGGAGTTTCATGAAATCACGGGAATTCCTGTCGTAGTGAATACCTCTTTTAACGATAATGAACCAATAGTTAATACTCCTGATGAAGCCATAGCTAGTTTTATGCGAACAAAGATGGATACTCTGGCTATTGGTCCATATTTTGTGAGAAGAAAATAAATCTTAAACTAGGATTAATATGAATGTATTATTGGTGAATCAATATTATCCTCCTGACACAAGTGCTACAGCAGTTATCTTGAGAGACCTCGCACTGGCGCTTGGCAGAGTATGCTCTCCAATTGTGCTTTCAGGAAGGCCTTCTTACAACCCTGAATTCAGGCACGGACTCTACTTTTCAAAAACTGAGTTTATGGATAATGTTCGGGTGGATAGGGTAGGTTCTACAAGTTACGACAGAGGGTTTTTGTTGGGCCGGGTTTTAAATTATGCAACTTATTTGATATTAACCGTTATAAGAGGTGTGTTCATGAATCCTCGACCAGATGTCGTGATCTCTATGACCGACCCTCCAATTGCAGGATTTGCCGCTGCAATAATAAGTTTTTTTCGACGGTCGACTTTCATTTATTTTATACAGGATCTTCATCCAGACCTTGCTTATGCCGTTGGATTTCCCATACCAAAGTTGATTGCTCGAATATGGAACTTCTTCAATGTGCTTTTGCTGAGGTATTGCGACTCTATAATTGTGATAGGGGAAGACATGAAGGATTTACTCGTGTCTTCAAAGGGAATTGATGCAAGTAAAATTCATGTAATTAGATCAGGTTGTGTTGAGTTCCCATCACCTAAAACGGACGGAACAAACATAATTAGAGAAATTCGTAAAAACTATGATTTTGTTGCAATTCATGCTGGTAACTTGGGATATGTTGGTAATTTTAAATTGATTATTGACGCTTTCAAAGACTTAGGGGATCGATCAATAGGGCTAGTATTTATTGGGCAAGGCGCTATGAAAACTGAGTTAATGGATTATGCGAAAAATGTGGACAGTGTGAGGTTCATTGATTTTTATCCCTATGATGAATTGAGTCATGTTTATTCGGCAGCTGATCTGCATCTTATCTCGATTAAAACAGGCTTAGAAGGACTGGTATTGCCAAGCAAATTATACTCAGTGCTCAAGGCACAAAAACCAATTTTTGCTAATGTGCCATATAAAAGTGACGTTGCCAAAATCATAAAGGAGTATCAATGCGGTTTGGTGGCGAGTACAAAAGATGCCTTGGAAATGTCTAATCAGATTATTGCCTTAAAAGACAGTAATTCTCTTGGTAAAATGTCAGTTGCAGCCGGTCAAGCATCAGAGGTTTTTGATCGAGCTAGTGAAATTAAAAAGTTTACTGAAATAGTTGTTGGGCATGAAAAAACTTAGAGTTCCATATAAGCGAGCATTCGATTTAATAGTGTTATTCACGAGTCATTTACTATTGGCTCCAATATGGATATTGCTTTGGACTAGCATTCCTTTATTAATAAAACTTGGTGATGGAGGGGCAGTATTTTACTCTCAATATCGGGCAGGTAAGGATAACAAACCTTTTCTGTACAGAAAGTTTCGAACAATGATCCAGAATGCCGAAAACATAGGAACGGTATGGACCTCTTCAAACGATCCCAGGATTACCCCAGTCGGGAAATTTTTAAGAAAAACCGCTATGGATGAACTGCCGGGAGTATTATCTATATGGGTAGGGGATATGAGTTTAGTTGGACCTAGGGCGCTTCCATGTCGTGAGCAAGAACTTTTGGAGAAAGAAATTCAAGGTTTTAGTGATCGTTTGAAAGTAGCACCCGGTTTGACTGGTTTGTCTCAGGTTTATAACAAAGAAGATGAAAATAATTTAAAGATTAAATTAGATACTGAGTATATAGAAACGATGTCCATCGCTTTGGATATTAAGTTAATATTGCTTTCTGTAAAAAATACTTTGTTTGCAAGATGGGACGGGCGTGAAGGTAAAAATACTACTAATTAGTTAGTTGCTTGAATAAATCAGTAGGTTCATTTACTGGAAGGCTACATGTATAGTTTTTACATACGTACGCAGTTGGCTTTCCATCCAACATGTTTTTTGATGCTGCAAGAGGGAAATTATCATAAGCGGCCTCTTCGTTAATACCCAATATTACTTTATTTGGAACAAAGCTTCGGTAAACTTCCGATAAGAGGTGCTTGGTACCGTGATCATTGAAATCTCCGTTTATCACAATTTCTTTTGAACCATCAATATGAAACTCGATGCAATTTAGCCATTCTCCAGCAGCAATTGGAGCTTTAGTTATTAAGGGCATGGCAGATTCCATCGATAGTCTGGCTATATTTCTCATTTGGTCATCATCAAGATATACAGCCAGTTTCAATAGCACTTTACACGCAGTGGATGCACCGGAAGGAATCGCGTTGTCTGCAATGTCCCTAGGACGTATTACTAAGTCTTCATGATCGCCGCTAGTGTCATAAAATTGTTCTGTTTTAATATCCCAAAATAAGTCGATCATAGTTTTCGAAATGTTTACAGCATGGTTTAACCAAGAGGGGTTTAAAGTAGTTTCATGAAGTTCTAACAAACCTTCAATAAAGAAAGCATAGTCTTCAAGATATCCGTTAAGTTTAGATTTACCATCTTTAAATGTGCGTAGTAGCCTATTTTTGTTCATTAAGTTAATTAATAGGAATTTAGCAGATTTCTCTGCTGCATCAGCATAAGCTTGGTTATTTAGAATGATTGAGGCTTCCGCAAAGGCACTTATCATTAAACCATTCCATGCAGTGAGTATTTTATTGTCCGTTTCTGGGCAGACTCGTTCACCACGGGCTTTTAATAACGGATCGCGAGCCTTTATTAAGGTGTCTTTTATTAATTTGTATTTAGATTCTTTGTATTCCTGTGAAACAAGATTAAGTATAGATTTACCTTCGAAATTACCTTTGGATGATACATCATAATATTTAGTAATCTCGCCTGATAAATGCGGGTCTAAAATTTCTTGTATTTCATCAACGGTCCAAACAAAGTACTGGCCTTCGATACCGTCACTGTCCGCATCTTGGGACGAGAAAAACGCACCTTCGGCAGAAGTCATCTCTCTCATTACATATGCTAACGTCTCTTCAACTACGTTTTTGTAGAGATCTTTACCTGTAATCTGATAAGCATGCAGATACAACCTTACTAGTAAAGCATTGTCATAAAGCATCTTTTCAAAGTGAGGCACCAGCCATACAGCATCTGTGGAATATCGATGAAAACCACCTCCTAAATGATCGTATATCCCTCCATACGCCATTTTATCGAGAGTTTTAGTAACTATGCTTAAAGATTCAGCATGATTTGTCCTGGCGTGATGCTTAAGAAGGAATTCATAAATCATCGGTTGAGGGAATTTAGGTGCGCCCTTTAGGCCTCCATGAATCATATCCACTTGTGATTCGATGTCCTCATATGCCGCTTTAGAGATGTTGTTCGATATTTCTAACTCTGAGTCAGGGAACTTAGTAAATGCCTTGATGTGATCTACAAGACGATCGGATGCTGATTCAATTTGTTCTCTTTGATTTTTATATGCGTTTGATACTGCTTCTAATACTTTTGGAAAACCAGGCATTCCTTGTCTGTCAACAGGAGGGAAGTAAGTGCCACCATGGAATGGTTTACCTTCAGGAGTTAAAAAAACGGTTAATGGCCACCCTCCATGACCGGCGATACTTTGTACCGCGCTCATATAAATAGAATCTAAGTCAGGTCTTTCTTCTCGATCAACTTTTATGTTGATAAAGTTTTCATTCATTAAAACCGCAATACCTGCATTTTCGAAGGATTCTCTCTCCATCACGTGACACCAGTGACAAGCAGAATACCCGATACTTAACAATATTGGTTTATCCAGCACCTTTGCTGCAGTTAAAGCCTCTTCACTCCAAGGGAACCAGTCAACAGGATTGTTTTTATGCTGTAGAAGGTATGGGCTAGTCTCTAAAGACAACCGGTTTGGCATTAAATAACTCCAATTTTCAATAATATCTTGATTACTACACTATATCACCGGCAGGACCTATAAAAAGCTATTAACACTATGAAAATCACTTAAACAAAAAGACCAATTCATACAACTAATCAAGGTTAAGGATTCAAATCACATTATATCTGGCGAAAAAGGATTAGGGCGGATACAGACGGGAAAACTTTACGTGTAAGTTTGGCTTAAACCCAGGAAAAACACCCGAATTTACCCTGTTTTATTCGGTTAAATAATAGATAGAAAGCTGGGTTGGCGCCCCAGGCAGGAATTGAACCCGCGACCCACTGCTTAGAAGGCAGTTGCTCTATCCGACTGAGCTACTGGGGCACTTTGTTGATTAAGTTTTAGGCAAATTTCTTTCTGACTGTAGCTCAAGCTACGAAAAAATGCATTTCAAGATGGTTTTTCAGTTGTATGAACCTTGTGAAGGAACATTTTACCTAACTTATAGGTGTCAACACCTACAATTCTAACTTGCTTGACATCAGATAGGGTAGTGAAATACTGCTGTATTTTTAAGCCTAATGGGTTGGAAATAGCTATCGAAGCTGCAGCAATAAGGATTCTAGGCCCTAAATCGGGAGACTTAGACTTAGTTATTCTTCTATATAGTTGAAATGCGAGATCGGTCATAATAACAGTCAAAGCAATATTTGTTCCGCAATTTTTAGAAACCGACAGGCTATTTTCGCCTTTATACAGGCGTTCAAGGGCATTTAGGGTAGCAATCTTTACTTCCGGTTTTGGTGCCTTAGAAAAGAGCCAGAACCCATTATTAGTGGCGTAGCCAGCTATAAAGCCCTGTAAGCCCTGTTCTGCCATTACAGCAACAGTTGCATGCTCTATAGCGTGATTTCGCCTTACTTTATTTATAAAGGTTAGATTCATACCAGGTATTATATAGGATTTCCAGGTAACAAAGTAATATATTTGACACATAAACTTAGCGTGTAAGAAAAGTATATTGAGCTCAAATCAATACTTGATTAATATTTAAACATTTATTACTTTTTGTTTCAAACAAGTCTTGTTGAAAAGTTTTGAAAGATATTAGAAAAAAATCAGAAAAGGGTTGAATAATACATTGACACTGTATTAAAGCATAGTTAGCATGTGTACATTACACCGATGAGGAGGAGTCAAAGGTGAATAGAAAAACAAAAAAAATGGTAGCGGTAGAGGAGAGATTCCAACGACCGCTAGAGAAAATGTTACCCGAGCTGGTCACTGAGCAGGGCTTAACCGCCACAGCTGAGCAGTTTGGCGTTAGTAAAGCTACTTTGGGATACTGGTTACTTAAACTAGGGATTAATGTACGAAGAGTTGCATTAGCTCCTGGTGAGTCAATCGAAGTAAAAAGAGTTAGCTAGACTAACTGTCTTAAAGTTAGGAATAGATTTAAACTAGTAAAACATTCCTTTTACTAGTTTAAATCTAAAACCTTCTGTTTTTTATAGCTCTGTCTGCTTCGCGCTTTCGGTCCCTTTCAATTATCGTTTGCCTCTTGTCATGACGTTTCTTACCTCTTGCGAGTGCAAGTTCAATTTTTGCCAATCCGTTTTTTAAGTACAATTTTAATGGTACGACAGTAAGGCCTCTTGCTCCGATATTATGCGTCAGTTCTATTATTTGATTGCGTCTTAAAAGAAGTTTACGTGTACGGGTAGGGTGGTGATTGGAACTTGCAGCTGCATACTGGGATATATGTAAATTACGTAACCATAATTCCCCACCATCAGCGTGGGCATATGCATCTGCCAGGTTGGCGTTTCCAGACCTTATGGATTTAATCTCAGTTCCAGTCAACACTAATCCAGCCTCATAGGTCTCTAGTATTTCATAGTTATACCTGGCTTTTCGGTTTATCGATATGTTGTGACTTTCCATATGTCAATCTCGAACAGATAGATCCATTTTAAATCCTAATCAGAGTATCAGCAGCAGCCCTTTCCTCTATCAGCTTTTGTATCTCTTTAAGAGCTGCCTCTAATTGTAATATGTCGGCATCAGTAGGATCGGTTGAGGTTATCTGAATATCTGGCTCAATCCCGACACCTTGTATAACTTTCCCGGACGGAGTAAACCAACGTGATGTAGTAACGAACATACCTCCTCCATTACTTAAAGGCCTCAGCATATTTACACTGCCTTTACCGAATGATACATCTCCAATGATTGTAGCTCTATTATTATCTTGCAATGCTCCTATTAAGACTTCAGAGGCGCTCGCGCTGAACGAATTGCTCAATAGGACCATTGGTATGGTGGAATAATCTCCATCTTCTTTAACGGTCCAATCAGTTCTTTTTTGTGATGCATCAATCTGATAGGCGATTAACATATCTTTATTTAAAAACTTACTAGTGATATCTATAACTGACTGCAATGTTCCTCCAGGGTTATCTCTAACGTCAAGGATTAACCCATCTGCTCCGCTT
This sequence comes from SAR202 cluster bacterium, assembly GCA_022447925.1. Taxonomy (GTDB): domain Bacteria; phylum Chloroflexota; class Dehalococcoidia; order Lucifugimonadales; family UBA2962; genus UBA2962. Next base: position 84,258 of record JAKUTS010000008.1, read on the forward strand.
GCAATTGCTTTGTCTAGTGCACTAATTAGCTCGCCAGCAGTGTTGTCATGAAAGTTGGTTATTCGTAAATGCGCAACAGGATCTTCGGGAAGGCTGCGAACCAAAACGCTTACTAATGGAATGGTACCCCTTACAATTTCTACCTCTACAGGATCTAATGCGCCTAAGTGTTTAACAAGAAGCTTTACAGTACTACCCTTGGGTCCACGGATCAGGCTGACAGCTTGTAAAACAGTAAATCCCTCTAAGGAAGCCCCATCTACTGCGAGAATTTGGTCTCCGGGACGTATACCTGCCTTCTCTGCAGGGCTGCCCTGAATAGGTGCTACAATTATTAGCACACCATTGCGATTCATTGATACATGGGCACCAATACCTTCAAACTCGCCTTGAAAAATGTCATTTGAGTCAATAGCAAAAGCTTCGGGAGGCACATAGTTAGTATGCGGATCTCCCAATGCTATGAGCATGCCTCGTATAGCTGCTTCAGACATAGTTTTAGGATCAAGTTCAGCTCGGTCAACATGGTCTTTTGTGAGAATTGCCCATGCCTCCCATATAATCCTTAGTTCTTTAGCCACATCTGACGGAGCATTCAACGGTTCGCCTTGAAAAACAGACTCTGTGAATCCTAAATTATCATCACCAATGACGCCGGGGTTGCTTGTATTAAGTCCACTTTCAGGCGCGTCACGATCTACTTCTATATCACAGCTAGTTAAAGCAAAAGCCATTAAAATAGTAAAAAGACACAATATAAGGACACTAGCCTTTTTATATATTCCCGTGGTTAAGATCATAGAAAGTAACACCTTTATTTATTGAATCTACTACCTCAGATTTTAGCACGATATAAACGCCGCCATAGGTGTAGCTAAAGCTTTCTTAATTAACTTCGCACCGAATCCACCTAATATGAACCAATGGAAAAGTTTTCTGGCGCCAGAAAACTTTTCAAGAAAGCGGCGTTAAGGCATATAAACTATTGACTCAATTAATTATTGCTAGGTAAAGTGAGCAAAGTGCACGAATTAACTGAGGCTCTACCAGAGTATTTTAATTGATGGAAAAGTTTTTAAATAACAACAAAAAGCCAGCCAAACGCCGAAGCTATCCATTCCATCAACTGAAACAAGCTCAAATAATAGGCGAAACAATACAGGAATCCAACTCTGGCTTGCCTATGGATCGGTTTCTGCTTGCCAAAGCCCTCAACACCACTCCTAAAAGCAGTGGATTTATCATTAAATTGAACTCATCTGCCAGGTATGGAATCACTAATGGTGGTTATAACGATCCCACTATCTCCTTGACCGAGTTAGGTAGATCGATTGTTTCTTCAAAGGATCCAGATGAATATCAACATGCTTTAGTTGAATGTTCGATTAAGCCTGATGTATTCAGGAATTTTTACCAGCGAATGGATGGAAAACAATTACCCGAAGAGGGCTACGCGAAAAATATCCTGGAAAGAGATCATCAGATAGATCAGGACCTTTCAAGAGAGTGCTACGAAACCATTGTGGCAAACGGATTGCATGCCAATATAATCAGAAAAGTAAAGGGTGAGATGTATGTTAATCTCAGCGCGGCTTTACAGAATCAAACATCCATTAAGGCTGACGAACTTGTAAATAATACAGGGTATACAGATGGCTCCAGTATAACTTCAGATAAAACAAACAGGGTATTCATTGGGCACTTTGGGGATCTGCATCTTTTAAAAGTGGTCGAGGATTTGCTGTACGAGTTTAATATTGCATTTCAAATAGTAGATCTAAGCAACCTGGAGAAGAACAGATTTATGGTTAAAGTAAATGTTGACTTAAAAGCATGTCAATCGGCGGTAATTCTTATCGGTATGTCTAATCAAACAGATCAAATCAATCAGTTGAAGCTACCCATTATTGTGGGCGCGGCCAGCGCGTTACATGATGGCAAGGTAGTCGTAATAGCTGACGATGCAACTGGTGAAAAAATTGGTGAGTTGGGGTTAAATGTTGTTTGCGTAAAGAATGAAACCGCGATCAGTGAGATACAGATACTGAAAACGCTGAATAACACCAATGTTATTAACGTAACTGTGTAAATGGAAGCTTTAATGATTCGATGTGACTGGGCAGTAACAGACGCCCTGTATATGAAATATCATGATACAGAATGGGGTAGTCCTTTGCATGATGACAGAAAATTGTTTGAATTGCTTATTTTGGAGGGCGCCCAAGCTGGGCTTAGTTGGATAACGGTGTTGAAAAAACGGGAAAACTATCGCAAATCCATGTCACACTTTAATCCTTATGCCATAGCATCTTACGGGGTAAAAGAAGTTAACAGGCTCATGTCTGATAAAGGGATTATAAAAAATCGGCTAAAAATAGAGTCTTCAATCCAAAATGCAAGAGCCGTTATAGAAGTTATAACTCAATATGGAAGCTTCGACACATTTCTCTGGGATCGCTTCGATGGGCAGCCAATAGTAAACCAATATAAATCCGTTGATGAAATACCTGGATATACCATCGCCTCAGAAAACCTTAGTAAAGAATTGAAAAAAAGAAATTTTTCATTTGTTGGACCTACGATAGTGTATTCCTTTATGCAGGCAGCAGGATTCGTCAATGATCACATAACATCATGTTTCAGGCATAAGGAACTAATATAAATATATACACAACTTTACATAATATATATAGTGCGAACCAATAAGTTAAACAAAAATGAGTACTGCCGGAAGAGTAACATTTTTAGAAAAGCTCCCCCACTTTAGCCCAAACAGCTATTTTTGGTGCGTTTCCTGTCAGTTATCGATAAATTAGACTATCAAACGTATAAAATGTCTCTACGGTGGACTCAAGCTTGTAGACTGGGTGTTAACTACACAGTGAGCGGATCTGTTAACTGAGTTTCCAAAAACCAGATGAGGTTAGAAATTGGACCTTTTAAATAAAGTAGCTATCGTTACCGGAGCCAGCAGAGGCATTGGAGCAGGCGTTGTCGATAAGTTTGCTATGCACGGCGCAAAAGTCGTAATCGCGGACATATCATTAGGTGAAACTGAAGGATTTGCCGATAAACTCAAAAAAAATGGACATGAAGTTTATGCTTCACAAACAGACGTAACAAAAATCGAATCAGTTGAATCGATGGTCGCAGATACTATCGAAAGGTTTAAAACTATCGATATCCTCGTTAACAATGCTGGTGTATGGGCCGCTCCAGGTTTCGTGGATCGGGCTTTGTCGGAGCCAGAAGACTGGGACATCACTTATGAAGTTAATCTAAAAGCCGTGGCATCTGTAACGAATGCAGTTGTCCCCTACATGAAGAATAACTCTTATGGAAAGATAATTAATATTGCCTCAGTTGGTGGGAAGATAGGTTCCGCTTCAAATCCAGCATATATGGCCTCGAAAGCAGGGACGATTAGTCTGACTAAATCATCTGCTCTTGAATACGCCAAATTTAATATAAATGTTAATGCGATTTGCCCTGGATTTGTTTGGACTCCCATGGCTATCTCTATTGAGGAGCAGGCAGGCAGTAATCAACCGGAATATACGAATATGGCACCACGCGAGATATATGATTCTCTGGTAGCTGAAACAATTCCGCTTGGACGAGATCAGACTCCGGAAGATATAGGAAACCTCGCTGTTTTTCTGGCTAGTGAATTTTCAAAAAATATAACAGGACAGGCGATAAATGTATGCGGTGGCTCAAACATGGATTGAGACTGTTTTAGTCCTCTAAGATTATTTGTATGGAGTTCAACAATTCTGATATTCCTGTTCCGTTTTTAGCAGACACAATGTTCACGGGTGTACCATCATCATTATCAATTCTCGTTGGAGCCAAGATAGAAATATCTTCAATGCTGGCTGATGATGAAAGCAGATCTGCCTTATTTAGGATTATTATACTTTTACTCTGATCGACACCTAAGTTTTGTAGAACCTCCGTCACGACACTGACGTGCTGTGCTGCATTAGGGTGAGTAATATCCACAACGTGGAGAATCGCAGAGGTTTCACCTATCTCTTCTAGAGTTGCTCTGAATGCCGCCACAAGTGTTGTAGGCAGCTTTTGTATAAATCCGACTGTGTCGGTTATAAGAATTTGTTTTGAATTTGGTAATTGAAGTTTTCGGGTAACCGGATCAAGGGTCATGAAAAGTTTATTCTCTGCTGCGACTCCGGCTTTAGTCAGGGTATTTAATAAAGTACTTTTCCCCGCATTGGTGTATCCAACCAGGCCAACTACGTCTACTCCACTTCTTCTTCTGCGCTCTCGATACAGATTTCTATGAGTACGTATTGATTTCAACTCTTTCTTAAGCTTTATAATCCTGTTACGAATTAATCTTCGATCGGTTTCGATCTGAGTTTCTCCGGGACCTCTTGTACCAATCCCTCCGCCTAAGCGCTCAAGATGGCTCCACTGGCCAGCTAATCGTGGTAGTAAATATTCGTGTTGTGCTAATTCCACCTGTAACCGGCCTTCGCGGGTTTGGGCACGGGAAGCAAAAATGTCTAATATAAGTGCTGTTCGATCTATGACTTTTACTTTTTCTAAAACCTTCTCCAGGTTTTGTTGCTGGTTGGGATCTAACTCGTCATCGCAGATTACAGTACCGATAGAATTTTCAATAATTAATTCTTTTAGTTCTTCAAGTTTTCCTTGACCCAGATAGTAATGGCTGTAGCGCCTTAATTTTTGCGTTAAAGCTCCTATCACTTCTGCACCGGCGCTTAAGGCCAGTTCTCTTAACTCCTCGATTGAATCCTGGATAGACAGTTGGGTTTTGCTCCCGTAAAGATCAACTCCCACAAGTAAAACTCGTTCCGTATCCTGTTTCGTGTATACCAAACGACCTTTACCGGGCTGTCTTCGGTTTCTAATTCGGGCTATGAGTTTAACTCCATTACTTCTTTGGAATCTCCAGTGATTTTAGACGATCAAGACCGCGTGCCATATCTACGTCGTTTATCGTCAGTGAAAGTCTGATATAACCCTCTCCGGAAGGACCATATCCATTTCCGGGAGTAACGACGATGTCTGCTTCATCAAGTAGCAGAGACGTAAAACTCGCTGAATCGTACCCAGCCGGTACAGGCGCCCACACGTATAAACTTGCTTTTGGCGGATCTAGTTCGATCCCAATAGAATTTAAGGTTTCTACAACTTTATTTCTTCTTGATTCGTAAACATCGTTACGTTCACGAACCTGATTGTCAGTCATATTCATTGCTTCAATCGCCATATACTGGATGGCTTGAGGTATACCGGAGTCAAGGTTGGATTTAACTGTCATCAAAGCCTGAATCATGTCAGGGTTCCCTACTGCCATACCTACTCTCCAGCCGGTCATATTGTAACTTTTGGATAATGAGTGAAATTCGATGCCGGCTTCCATTGCTCCTGAGCAGTTAAACATACTTATCGGTTTATATTCATCGAAATATGTTTCCGTATAGGCTGCATCATGCAGTAAAGCGATGTCATGTTTAAGAGCGAACTCGATTGCTTTATCAAAAAATGACTGATCAGCGATAGCTCCGGTTGGATTGTTTGGATAATTTATCCACATTACTTTGGCTTTGGAGGCTGTTTCATTTGAAATTGCGGACAGATCGGGCAGCCAGTTGTTGGCTGAAGTTAGAGGCATCCATTCACATTCTCCTCCTGCAAACCAGGTTCCAACGGAATAAACGGGGTATCCTGGATCTGGAACCAGAGCAATATCACCAGGGGCAATGAAACACAAAGATGCATGCCCTATTCCCTCTTTGGCCCCTATTAAAGGTAATATTTCAGTATCAGGGTTAAGCTTTACTCCAAACCGGCGTTGATACCATTCTGCCATTGCCAATCGTAGTTCAGGTAATCCATCAGTCTCAGGGTAACGATGATTTGCTGAATCAAGAGATGTTTCAGATAGTTTAGCTATTATTGAATCGGGGGTAGGTAGGGCCGGGGCACCAATACCGAAACTTATGACATCACAACCTTCAGCCTTCTTTTTGGCTATTTTTCGACTGATCTCAACGAAGAGATATGGCGGAACCTTATTGATGCGCTGAGCAAACTTCATTTAAATCCTCTTTTTGTGTTTAGTTTAGGTTGTATCTACCTTGGAAAACTGTTGCAATGGGGCCTTTCATATATACATCGGAGTTATTTTCCCAGTGTATTTCAAGGTCCCCTCCAGGCAATTTAACAGTAACTTTGTTGTTAACAAGACCTTTTTTGATTGCGATTACGGCTGCTGCACATGCTCCTGTGCCGCACGCTAGGGTTTGGCCAGAACCTCGCTCCCAAACTCTTAAGGCAATTGAATCGCGATTCAGTATATTGATAATCTCAAAATTCACTTGTTCAGGAAACATGGGATGGTTTTCAATCTTTGGTCCTATATGAGCTAAATCAAAGCTGCTGATAGGGGTATCAAGGATTGTAACAGCGTGTGGATTTCCCATAGACAGGGCTGATACAGCAAAATGCTGACCTTCAATTTCTATATCATGGTCCTCTACTGCATCGTAGCCTTCTAAAACAAATGGCACCTCTGAACTTAGAAATCCTGGCTGTCCCATATTAACTGATGCCGCT
>JAKUTS010000009.1 GCA_022447925.1 SAR202 cluster bacterium
TTAATTTATTGATAGCCGACAATGTAATCAAACTCCTACCACGCCCAACGCCACATTCAACAATATCTCCCTTGACACCTTGTACTTGTCTGAAAAGTTCCCACCAATAAACTACATTCAAAGCATTGCTTGAATTAAAAATATGATAATAGTCATCAACCGATTTAGGATGCCTTACTTGGTTGAATAAATTATCTGGCGTTAACATAATGTCTTATCCTGTCCAATGAGATTATAAGAAAGCGTTCAATATTAACCTGTTGTTTTTATTATATTTATATAGTGATAGACCATTGAATCTCTAAATTACTGAATTACTGCGAGTGTTGCAATTGCCTGTTCAGGATTAGATTCAATAGTAGTACCAGGGCTTGGTTCCAAGCTGACAAACACCACCGAATAGCGACCAAACTTCTTAACATAAGGAGTGGATTGATCTCCGGTTAATATCATGTCTGACTCGCCTAGAGGTCCACTTGGCACTCGTAAGTTTATTCGTATCACCGCTTGCCCAGGGTCGTCGCAATCTGAGCACCTAGTGTCTTCTACAATATACATGAATTTAACTGCGATACCCCTTTGTAGACTGTCAGGTGCAACTATTTCTTTGCCTTTAGTCAGCCTTACGGGTACTGCTAGCTGCACATTGGTCGTGCCAACACCGGGCACCTGATCCACTGGTTCAGACAGGTTGAACGAACTAGCAGTGACCGCAGGCGTAGCAGTGGCAGTCACAGAGTCATCTGCTGAGTTGATTGTTTCATTGCCATTACCGGATTCGGAAACTTCGTACTCATTAAAACCGTATAAATCTGCTTTATATGCAATATCAGGTAATTCAATAATTGTCCCGGTAAAACTAAGGGTTTCTGTTGTAGCTAAAATACCATCTTCACTTATTCCACCCAATACCACAGCAGTCCCATCATTTAAAACGCTAGAACTATGCCTGTATCTACCGGTAGATAATTGTCCTATCGTTGACCAGCTTTTTGTCCGTGGGTTATATAGTTCAACTTGTGTTAGATGGCCAATGCCGCCTGTGATTAAAACACTTCCATCTGGAAGTCTGATTGCACTATGTTCTGCTCTTGGATATTCAGTATCTCCGGCGGTTGACCATTTTTTATTTCGTGGGTCGTATATTTCACTAGAAGTTTTTTTGCCACGACCTCCGACTATTAAAACTCTTCCATCAAGTAACTTAGTTGCAGTGTGCAGAGCCCTACCAACTGAAAGAGGCTCTAAAGAGATCCAAACATCTCGCGTTGTATCATACAATTCAACAGTTTTAGAATAAGGACCATCTTCCTTGCCTCCGCCAACAACTAATACATTGCCATCGTTTAGCAGAGTAGCTGTATGATTCACCCTTTCTTCATGCATCGGAGCTATTTCTATCCATTTCTTAGTTTCAGGATCGTATATTTCGCTTTCTTTGATAGAAGATATTAAAACACCTTTCTTATCTATGCTTTTACCACCTGCCACCATTAATCTACCATCGGCTAACAAAACATAACCCATAGAATCACGAGCAGTATTCATAGGTGTGATAAGTTGCCATTCTTCGGTCCCAGGGTCCCATGTTTCAACGGAATTTAAAGGTACTTTTGCGGCTCCGGTGCCGCCAGCTGCAATTACCGTTCGATCAGCCAGTTGTGCTATTCCGGGAGACCTTCTTTTTTCGTTCATTTTTCCAGTTAACTTCCAGGTCATTGTTGTTACATCAAGAAGTTCTGTGGAGTCTTCAAAGTTTCCCATTTCAACGTTTCTTAGACCGATGGCTTTGCCGCCAACTGCCATAATTCGACCATCATGAAGAGTGAGAACCGAGAATCTTTCTCTATGTGCACCTAAATCAGATCCAACTATAAATTGAGCACTAGGTTGGGATGTTGAATCTATTGAATAATCACTAGCCTCATTAGTTTCAGATATCGTTTTGAGCTCATTACTTTCGGTTGTTTCTGAGCATGATATGCTGAGAAATATTGATAAAACAGTAGATACCAATAATGCTGCAAAATGAAGTTTATTGGGCTTTACTAACGATAGATCCATCTTTAAAAACCTCTTCTACATTCCATAAATCCGAGATGTTTTTAGCAGGATTGCCGTCTACTACTATTAGATCAGCAGATTTATTTTTTTCTATTGATCCCGTTTGATCATCAATTGCACAAGACTCAGCTGAATGTATCGTTGCTGAACGAATTACGTCCATGTCAGACATGCCAATTGACTTCATAGCCTCCAGCTCATGAGTGAATTCTCCCATTTTGTAATTCAGCCAGGCTGAATCTGATCCGGCTACTAAAGTAACCCCTTCATCTTTCATTCTGGACACAAGCCCTGCATGGATTTCATAGTCTTGTTTAAGTCTTTCGTAACCTAGGTTTTCTTGTTCACTTAAACCAGTTGTTTCCTTCAGATTTTCCAAATGCCATACCTGATGTCTTATCGCGTGTAATGTCGGGTTAACATAAATTCCCTGGTCCACTATTCTCTTGGTCAACTCTTTGTTGTAGTTAAATGTGCCATCTCTTTCAAAATGCATACAATGAACTATCGTGTCAACTTTTGCATCTATAGCGTTTTCAATACCTTCCAATGAACTGCAATGAGCGACAACATGTTTATCAAATTTATGAACCTCGTCAGTTATAGCTGTTAGTTCTTCTTTAGTGAAAGATGCATGATATCTAAATGAGGTCCTTGTACTTCCTCCTGTAGCCGTAACTTTTATAAAATCAGCACCCTCTTTCATTAGCTGGCGAACAGCTGCACGGCATTCAGTTTCGCCAGTAGCAGGGGATCCAAAATAGCTTAAATGGCCTCCTATTATCGTTATTGGCCTTCCAGTCAGGATCAATCTGGGTGTATCTGTAATTCCCATTTCTGCAGCTTTTCGTAACATAAAAGTTGTTTGGTTTTTTGCACCACAGTCGCGAACGGCTGTAACCCCTGATTGTAAATGCATTTTTGCATTTTTGGCAGCTTGCAGTGTTAAAACCTCATCAGGCAGTAAATTTAAGTCATCTCCAGCTCTGCCATCGCCCAAGCTTATTAAATGCACATGGCAGTCAATCAGTCCAGGCATTATGGTTTTATTAGAATATTCAATGGTTTTGATATGCTCCTCAGCCGGGACATCTAATGAGGCGACTGGGCCAGCTGCTACTATCTTTGTTTTCTTCAATAAAACAGCTGCGTCGTTTATGACTTTAGAGGTTTGTATATCGACAAGCCTAGAAGCCTTGATAAGGGTATATTCTTGTCTCAATTCAGGTGGCTCCAGTTATTTATCATCATTTTCTTCTAATTCTAAAACACCCGATGAATGTTCCTCAGTTATTTCAGAACCACAGTATGGACAAAATCGAGCATCTGATTGGATTTCAACATCACACTTATTACAGATAATTGAGTCTGATATATCAGTATATTCTGGTTCTATAGTCTCAGGGTTTTCATATGTGCCTGTAATAGGGTTGGACCTAGTATCCTCTTTGTACTCCCCGCGCTGGCGGGCGGCAATTATTGCTAGCTCTTCCATTTCTTTTGCCTCATCATAATCAGAATACCGATCGCGCATCTGTATAAGTTTCTGAGTCATGTTAGAGGCACTTGGAACATGGGAAAAACGGATGAAGTTAGACTCGCCTTTTAACCTGAGTGACACCGTTGTGTAACCTAGGAATTTCCCAAACATACCAGGGGTATCTGTAATTCTTTGGAACTGTGACGCAGGTAACTCCACCGTTTGTGTTGGTCCTATGGATCCCCTTTGGTATGTAACAGAACTATCATTAATTACATACAAAGTTTTTCTCCACGAGATATATCTGGGCGCTGTAACTGCTATTCCAAGTACTACAGCAAAGATTGTCATGCCCGTGCTTCCTGAACCGAACCAGAACCATATTGCAAGCACTATCCAAGGAGCTCCTCCCCAGATCCATGCCCAAGGAGATTGTTTTATCTCATTAGATTCAGATCCTTGAAATTTATATTCATTGGTCATATTTTGATTTATCTGCCTTATTTATGTTTTTTATATTCTAAAACTAATAAATTTTATTTTATAAGCATAAATACTTACACACTCAATTTTATCTTACGACAATTTTAACCTGACTTATTTAGCCTAACTTTGATAATGGACCTTAATTTACCATAATAAGTTAAAAGAATTGTTATAATTACCTGATAGAGCGATTGATTTTATCGATCGATTTTAACTTCTTTTGTAGCCAGGGTGACATGCCACGCGTTTATACAAGATCCGGAGATGAGGGAGATACAGGTTTACTTTATGGTGGACGAATATCGAAATCTGATCTATTAACAGAAGCTTATGGAACGGTTGATGAACTAGTTTCGATGATGGGTTTTGCCAGATCTTTATCTCAATCCGATAAAGTTAAGAAAGTATTGATCCACTTACAGAAACAGCTTTTCCAAATAGCTTCTGAGTTGGCCACGTTGCCTGAAAACTATGAGCATTTACAAAAAAACTTAGGGTTAATTGGTGTAGATTGGGTTGAGAGCCTGGAACAAACAATTGACGACTTTAAGCAGGAAGTTGACCTGCCTGCTGCATTTATAGTTCCGGGAGCCTCGGCGGCTTCTTCCACTATTGATATTTCACGTTCCATTTGCCGTAGGGCAGAACGGCGTATTGTAGAGTTGAAAAAACAAGATCGCCTAAAGAATCCTCAAGTTTTACGTTATATGAACAGATTGTCTGATCTCTTGTTTGTGATTGCCAGATATGAAGACAAAGAATTACCTTTTGAACTAACTACTGGAGGCTAGTAAGCATATTGCCTCGTAAAAATATTAGAATAGGCATAATAGATTATGCAGCAAGCAATCTTCGAAGCGTTCAAAAAGCATTTACACACATAGGTGCTGAAGTTATCGTCTCTTCAAATGCGCAAGAGTTAAATAAGGCTGATGCATTAATTTTCCCCGGACAAGGTTCCAACGATTCTGCAATGCAAGCTTTATCAAGAGCATCTTTGATTAAGCCGATTATTGAGTTTGTAAATAATGATAGGCCTTTCCTTGGGATATGTATGGGACTACAGCTTCTAATGGAGAGCTCCGAGGAAGGCCATGAGCCTTGTCTCGGTATATACGAAGGTAAAGTTAAGAGATTTTCTGGCGAAATTAAAATACCACACATGGGCTGGAATCAACTTGAAATGACTAGAAACCATCAGGTATTTAATGACTTGCCAGAAAATCCATATTTTTATTTTGTACACAGTTACTATGCGGATCCGGTAGACAAAAACTTAGTTTTAGCCACAACAAATTACGGCGATAAATTTGCCAGTGCTATCGCGTCGCGTAATCTTGTAGCTGTGCAATTTCATCCTGAGAAAAGTGGTTCAATAGGTCTCGAACTTTACAGGAACTTTTTACAGTTCGTGGAGGCGAATATTTAGTGGATATTATACCTGCTATCGATATAATCAATGGCAGCTGTGTGAGGTTGTTGCAGGGCGATTATGAAAAGAAAACCACCTACTCTGAAGATCCTGTTCAAGTTGCACTGGATTGGGTTTCAAAAGGTGCAAACAGGATTCACATAGTAGATCTTGATGGCGCAAGATTGGGTAAAAGGATTGAAACGGAATCTGTGCAAAATATAGTTTCAAATGTTTCAGTGCCTATACAGTTAGGTGGAGGTATACGCGATATCAATGCTGTTCAGGAATCTATTGATCACGGTGTGGACAGGGTCATGATTGGTACTGGAGCAACTGACAAGACTCTAATCACGAAGTTATGCCAAACTGTCGATGCTGAAAGATTTTTAGTTAGTGTAGATGTTAGAGATGGGGAAGTTGTTGTGGATGGATGGACAAAATCATCTGGCCAGAGCAGCCTGGATTTTATTGCCGAACTTGAGGATTTAGGTGTTAATCGTATTATGTATACTGATACAAATCGTGATGGAACATTAACTGAACCTAATTATAATGCTGTAGAGACCCTTGTATCTTTATATAGGTTGAAAATTATCGTTGCTGGTGGAATTTCTACAGTAGATCAATTAATTCGTTTGTCTGAATATAATATTGAAGCAGCAGTTGTTGGCCGTGCCCTGTATACTGGAGACATCGAATTATCATATGCTATAAATGCCATACAATCAAAATAACTAACAGGTATAAATTTGCCACGAAAATATAATGCAAAACAAAAAGAATATTTGCTGTCTCCAGATAGAGCCAAGACTCTAGACACACATAGGGTAATGTCATTTCTACCTTTAATGGTTTACCAGGATGTTGCAGATGTTGGAAGTGGCCCGGGATATTTCGCTATTCCTTTAGCCAAATTTCTATTTGATGGACAAGTGTTAGCCTTGGATGTTCATAAACAGATGTTGCAAGCGGTTAAAGATCAAGCAGATAAGTTAAAACTGAGTAATATAACTACTATTCAGTCTGCCGAAGGTAAAGTTACTTTGAACAAAGATTCTGTGGACGGTGCTCTTTTATCTTTTGTGCTTAGCGATACTGCTAAGCCTGAAAAGCTATTAAAAGACACGAAAAATGCGGTGAAAAATGGAGGATGGATGGCGATTATAGAGTGGAAAAATCATGGATTAGACGGTGCCCCCAATAAGACCGCGTTTGTTGAGGAGAGCCAGTTTAAATCCATGGCTTTAAAGAGTGGTTTTAGGTTCATAGGACGATATCACGTGAGTGAATCTCATTACATGTTAGTATTTTCGACTTAAATAAAAGTTTTCACTTAGAAAACTTTACTGGATTCTACAAATGTTAACCAAAAGAATAATTCCATGTCTGGATGTAGATCAAGGCAAAGTTGTAAAGGGAGTCAATTTTGTTAACCTGAGGGATGCTGGTGATCCAGTTGAATTAGCATCTTTCTACAATCAACAAGGCGCTGATGAATTGGTTTTCTTGGATATTACTGCAAGTTCTGATGGAAGAAACACAATGGTTGATGTGGTAGAGAGTGTTTCGCAACAAGTGTTTATCCCTTTAACAGTTGGTGGAGGTATTAGATCAGTAAGTGATGTAAGAGTCATGCTTGAATCCGGTGCAGATAAAATCTCTTTTAATACTGCAGCAGTCGCTGATCCCAATTTGATAAAAAGATCATCCGACCATTTTGGAAATCAGTGTATTGTTGTTGCGGTAGACGCTAGAAGAATTCAAAGTGACTCGCGATTTAGTTCAAATGGACAATCTACACCGTTGATTAATCCTGATATATCCATTGAAAAGTCTAGTGAATGGGAAGTTTTTATATATGGCGGGCGTAAAAGTACAGGTATAGATGCTATTAAATGGGTAAAGCGTGTAACTGAGTTAGGAGCTGGCGAATTACTCGTAACCTCAATGGACTCAGATGGCATGCAGAATGGATATGACCTTAAGTTATTATCTGAGATATCTAAGCATGTTTCTGTTCCAGTGATCGCCAGTGGAGGGGCGGGAAACCTTGATCATCTTTCCGATGCAATTATTGAAGGCAATGCGGACGCTGTTCTTGCAGCCAGTATATTTCATTTTGGAACATACAGTATCGAACAAGCGAAGCAACATATGTATGCAAAAGGAATACCGATAAGGCTTTAAAAACTTTTAAACGTTTTAATGATGAGCATTTAAGGAAAAATATAATGATCAAACTTAATCAAAACGGATTAATACCGGCGATCGTACAAGATAATAAAACAGGAGATGTTCTTATGATGGGCTGGATGAGTCGAGAATCCATAGAAAGGACTCTCGGTTCTACAGACTTGTGGTTTTATAGTCGGAGCCGTAATGAGTTATGGAAAAAAGGAGAGACATCAGGTAATTCTGTAAAGGTAATCAGTATGGTTCCTGATTGTGATTCCGATGTTTTATTGATTAAGGCTGAAGCCAGCGGACCTGTATGCCATACCGGACAAGAAAGTTGTTTCCACTCGGAATCTATTGCCAAAGTGCCTCAAATGGAAAAGGAAGATATTGGACCAGGTATTTTGCAAGAATTATACTCTGTGATTCAGGACAGAAAAGACTCAAAGATTGCTAATAGTTATACGGTTGATCTGTTGGACCAAGGCGTAGAGAGAATTGGTCAAAAAGTTGTGGAGGAAGCGGGTGAAACGGCAATAGCAGCTGCTGTAGGAAAGTCTGACAGGTTACCAGAAGAGGTTGCTGATCTTGTCTATCATACCCTTGTTTTAATAGCTGCCTCAGGAATCGATCTTAATTCTGTTTGGCAGACTCTCGCATCTCGTCGTGGCTGATTGCTTCTTGCATCGCGACGATAGCCACCTCTATTTGATCGGGTTCAGGCTGGCGAGTAGTAAGGCGCTGTAGAACTAGACCGGGAACAGAAATAACCTTTAGCAGTGGATTACCTGAGTAAACTCCACTTAGTCTGATTGCCTCGTAACTTGCTGCAGCTATTGCAGGTATTAGAACAATTCTTGAAGTTATAAGCCACCATAAAGGGTCTCTTGGTATAAATGCGAACACTACTATCGCGACTAACATAACTACTAGTAAAAATGCAGTTCCGCAACGAGGATGAGCGGTTGGATATTTGGATACGGATTCAGTTGTAAGTTTTTCTCCATTTTCGTAAGCATGAACTGCCATGTGTTCAGCACCATGATACATAAAAACTCTACGTATATCTTCGGTTCTACCGATTATGATCACGTATAACAGAAACAGAATTAGACGAATTACACCCTCTAATATATTTGCTAATAAATTAGAGTCAACCAAACTTTCGAAGCCTTTACTAGCGAACACAGGCAGCAAGAAAAAGAATCCAATCGCAAATGACAGGGAAAGAACCAGCATCAAAATTATTGACCCTTTTCCGAACTCTTCATCTTCGCCTGCAGCGACATTGGCTGAATAAGTTAAAGCTTTCATTCCGATTGCGAGTGTTTCAGCCATTACTAAAACACCTCGAATAAATGGAATTTTTCTAATAAAACTATTAAACCAAGAATTTATTGGCTCTGTATGGGTGGAAATGGTTCCTTGTGGGTTTCTAACTGCGACCGAGACTATATGCATTCCTCGGATCATAACTCCCTCAATTACTGCCTGGCCACCATATATGATTTTTTGATCCATGATATTTGTGGTTAAGTGAGATCTGACCTAAAGGTTATGGAAAAAATTAATAAATTCAACTTAGGTTGTATCGGCGCTTCATTCGGTCGACACGCCCTTCTGTATCAACGATACGTTGCTCACCTGTATAGAAAGGATGACATTTATTGCACAATTCCACTTTAAGTTCTGACTTAGTCGAGCCTGTAATAAATACCTCTCCACATGAGCAGACTACCTTGGCCTTGCTGTGATATTCAGGATGTATTCCTTGTTTCATAATTAATTAGTCACTTGTACATATATTTCATTGATAAGTTTTATTTTGAATCGTTAAAACTTAGGCGTAGACACTAACCCGTTTTTTATCTTTCGTATCATGTTCAAATTTTATACTGCCATCTATTAATGCGTAGAGAGTGTGGTCTCTTCCAATACCAACGTTGTTTCCGGGTCGAATTTTTGTACCACGTTGTCGCACAATTATTGAACCAGCGGTAGCAAATTGCTTGTCATACAATTTAATTCCTAGTCTTTTGCCCGCACTATCCCGCCCATTGCGGGTACTACCGGCTCCTTTTTTATGTGCCATAGTGAAGCACTCCTAATTGGTTTATATGTTAAGTTAGATTAAGAAATCTCAGTTATTTTTAAATCGGTGTAAGGTTGACGATGACCGTTTTTTCTTCTGTACCTAGTCTTAGCTTTATACTTAAAAACAGTTATTTTTTTATCCCTGCCGCTAGAAACTATTGTGGCAGTAACTGAACTCTTGTCGATCAATGGTTCACCAAACATGGCAACACCATTTACTGACTTCATTAAAACTTCATCTAAAATTATTACGTCACCCGCTTCTCCAGGTAATGTTTCTACTCGGATTAAGTCACCAGGGCTTACCCTGTATTGCTTTCCACCTGTTTTTATTATGGCATAGTCGGACAACGTAATTACTCCAGGAAATGTAAAATTGATTCTTAAGCTTTAGAGAATTTTATAAAATCTATTCAAACTTTAATTTTAGAATTCCGTAGGGCTCCCGGTCAAGCTAAACCAAGTCTAAATCTTAACTAATAGCTAAATATGAAATTGTTTGTTCGAGCACATATATAAATTATGTAATATCAAATACTTTCTTAGGAAGCCACTGTTCTAGTAATTGATTGTACTTAATTAGCGCAACAAATTTGTTATCCGAATCATATGCTCTCATCAATTCATCATCTATACCTGCGGGAAGCTCAAGGTTGATGGGCAGTGATTGTCCTGTTTTCACCAACTTTATATCGGTTTCAGTTAGACTCACTTTTTTTAAATGTTGTAATGCCGAGTCTGCTGGGAAAAGGATTTTTTTGTAATTTACTCCACTTAATAGTTCCCTTGCCTTTTCTAGTGTTACGCAATCGTCTAGAGAAAATGGACCAGTTCTTATTCGCCGTAAATCTTTTAAATGCGCTCCAGCACCTAAAATTTGCCCGATATCATGGGCTAAAGATCTCATATAGAATCCCTTGCCACATTTAACAAAAATTTTTGCAAAAGGCTCTTGATATGAATGCAGTTTTATTTCGAAGACCTCAACTGGCCTAGGCTCCACGATAACTTCCTCACCTCTTCTCGCCATGTCATACAATCGTTCACCATTTTTTTTGAGAGCACTGTAAATCGGGGGTGTCTGCTGGACTCGTCCTAGGAACTTATATAAAGCCGACTGGACATCTTCCGAACTAATTGAACTAGTTGGTTTTTGAGATATTGTTTCTCCAAAGTTGTCATAAGTATTTGTCTCAGTTCCAAATTCAACTAATCCTTCGTATTCTTTGCTTGAATCTATCAAGAATTCTGTTAATCGAGTTGCTTGGCCAATGCATATAGGTATTACTCCAGTAGCAAATGGGTCTAATGTTCCAGTGTGACCAACCTTTTTCTGGCCAATAGCTTTTTTTACTTGACGCACAACTTCCATTGAAGTTATCCCATGAGGCTTGTCGACAGGCACAATGCCATGTATCGATATTGGATTAAGTTTGTTTTTTTTCGTTATCATATCCAGTCACAATTTGACTGATCTTTTCAGTTAGCAAAGATCCCTCTGAAAGCGAATTATCGATTCGGAACTTTAATGTGGGCGTGGATTTAATTTTTAATTTATTTGAAATGTTTTTTGATATGAAACCAGATGCATTATTTAGTGCTTTGATCGTTGATCTTTTTGTATCGCTATCACCATAAATACTTATATATACTTTTGCAGATCTAAGGTCCCTTGCAGTATCAACGTCTATTACGCTAACTATTGAGGTTAGCCTGGGATCTTTCAGTACCGTTAAAATTATTGAACTTATTTCTTGACGAAGAGTGGAATTTACTCTGTCGATACGCCATGTCATTTTATAGGCCTAACTTGTTATTAGTTTTTGCTAACTTGTTCGGACCGATGTGCTTCTAAAACATCGCCCTCTTCAAATTCATTGAATCCATTAACTAGAACTCCGCCCTCATTGCCATTGGATACTTCTTTGACATCGTTTTTAAAATGTTTCAAGCTGATTATAGATCCTTCATGTATATGCTCGCCGTTACGTATAATATGAATTGTAGATTCGCGAGTAATTTTCCCTTTGTTGACATAAAAGCCTGCGATAGTGCCTTTACGCCCAATCTCAAAAGTTTCCCTAACTGCTGCTTCGCCTTCAATTACATCTTTGAAAACAGGCTCGAGTAATCCATGCAGCGCTTTAGCAATATCATCGGTTAAATCGTAGATCACTTTGTATGTTCTTATATCTATGCCTTCTTGGGCAGCAAGAGCTGATGCTCCAGGCTGTAATTCAGAATTGAAACCAATTATTATTGCGTCTGATGCGGAAGCCAACATAACGTCGTTTTCAGTAATACCACCAGCTGATGCTCGTATAATTTTTATTTTCGATTGTTCGTCACTTAAGCTGTTAAGCATATTTAAAACCGCGTCGACGCTACCTTGTACATCTGTTTTGATTATCAGGTTCATATATTTGGTCATACCTGATTCAATACGGGTATAAGCATCTTCAAGAGTAGTGGTTTGATGTGAAGCCTGTTGCTCGTGCTCTATTACCATTTGTTTTGCAGTTTTTTCATCCGGAGCAACATTAAATATGTCTCCTGCTTCGGGCAAACCTGAAATACCAAGTATCTCAACAGGTGTTGAAGGTCCTGCATGATCCACTTTATATCCTTGATCATTTAGCATCGCTTTAACTCTGCCTCTCAAATTACGGATTGTAATATGGTCACCGACGTTTAGTGTGCCCGTTTGTATGAGCGCGGTAGCAACTGGGCCACGTCTTTTATCAAGGCGGGCTTCTACCACCACACCTGATGCCAATTTTTGAGGATTACCTTTCAATTCTGCCATTTCTGCCAAAAGTTGAAGGTTTTCAAGCAAATCTGGTATTCCATCCTTTTTGGTTGCTGAGACGGGGACGCTGATAATATCTCCTCCCCAATCTTCTACAAGTAGATCTCTTTCAGAAAGTTGCCGTTTTATTTTTTCGGGATCCGCTTCCGGTTTGTCCATCTTGTTTATACATACCAACATGGGTACACCCGCTGCGATTATATGGTCAATTGCCTCCTGCGTTTGAGGCATAAGCCCATCGTCAGCTGCTACGACTAGAACCGCTATATCCGTTACTTGGGCTCCACGTACTCTCATGGCTGTAAAAGCTTCATGACCGGGTGTGTCTAGAAATGTAATTAATTTTTCATTGTGTTTAACCTGATAGGCTCCAATATGTTGCGTAATTCCACCTGCTTCAGCATCCACAACTTTTGTCTTTCTAATTGCATCGAGTATTGTGGTTTTACCATGATCAACGTGACCTAAGATGGTTATAACTGGAGGCCTGTCTACTAAGTCCTTCAAATCATCGACATCGTTTGATGGAACGATTGATGTGGCATCATGAGTTTCTTCTTCAGGTTCATATACGTCAAATCCGAAAGATTCTGCGACATCAGCAGCAAGCTCATATTCTAATACATCATTGATGGTATACATGTGACCTAAACGCATCAGTTGTTTAATTAGGTCTATAGAACCTATTTGCATCATTTCTGCAAGGCTTGCCACTGTAATCGCGTTGGGGATTTCCAATGCAGGTGGTTCTGCTTCAGATACCGGTGGATCAACTGAAACATTTTGAGTAGATTTTGTGCTGTCAGTAGTTTCTTTAACTATTTTTTTTGCCATTTTTTTGAGATTTATTCTTTAAAAGACGTTCTTAATTGTTCTGTTATCGAAGCTGTATTATCTTTTGTCACTGTTGTTTTTAGACTGTAGGATAACTTACCAGCATCAAGTTCTGTCAGTCTACAACCTTTTGATGAGCAGATATATATTCCCCTTCCATCAAGACGGGCTTCTAAATCTAACTTAACTTCGCCTTCTACAGACGCTAACCTAATCATAGTTTCCTTAGGGTTTTTCCCTCTGCAAACTATGCAAGTTCTCTGTGGAAGCTTTTTGACGCTAGTCAGGATAGCCACCTCGTTTCATGCCCCCTGATTAAATATATATTAATCAGCGAGCAGTTCTTGGCCGACGCTTTCTTGTTCCTCTCCGCTTTGCAGGACCATTTTTATATAGTTCTTCAATATCTTCGGCGAATCTAATTTGGCCAGGATCCACAGGTACCGCAGGTTTACGAATATTCCATACTTCCTCTGATAACTCAGCTGCTGATTTCGCTGGTTCGATTGGTTCATCAGATGTATCTGAATCTTCTTTGTCGTCAGACGATAAATCCACCTCAGCTACAGCTGCAATAAGTTCTTTCTCTACTTTAGATTCTTCGGCAACTGTTTCGGTGTCCTCAGTCTCTTTATCCTCCGATTCTGTTTCCTCACTCTGGGCTGCTTCATCTGATTCAATAGCATCGCCAGCTTTATCCTCTGCCTTAACTTCTTGTTCAGTTACTTCGGGTTCGACAGCTGTTGTTTCTTCTGCAGGTTCAGGCGCTTCAGAAGTGACCTTTTCTGGTTTTGCATTTTCAATTACAACAGGCTCTATAGGTTCTTGTCCTGCAACTTCAACATCACTTTTAATATCAACTTTCCAGCCAGTGAGTTTCGCTGCTAATCTCGCATTTTGCCCCTCTTTTCCTATTGCTAAAGAAAGAGTGTTTTCTGGTACTACGGCAGTCGCTGATAGATCATCTTGAACAAGATCAACTCTTAATACTTGTGAAGGACTAAGAGCATGAGAAATAAATACTATTGGATTTTCGTCCCATTGAACGACATCAATTTTTTCTCCATGTAATTCATTCACAATATTTTGTATTCGTATGCCTCGGAGGCCTACACACGAACCTACTGGGTCTACGCCTTCTTGGCTTGCGTGTACAGCAACCTTACTTCGAGCACCTGGTTCACGAGCGATAGCTTTTATTTCAACAGATCCGTTGTATATTTCTGGAACTTCCATTTCGAACAAGCGTCTAAGAAGATCGTCATCTGCTCTAGAAATTATTAACTCAGGACCTTTAATAGACCTCTCTAAAGACTTTAGAAGTACCTTAATTTTTTGGCCAACACGATAACGTTCACTTTGTATTTGCTCAGACAGAGGTAAGATGGCTTCAGCCCTGCCCATTTCACAAACTACTTGTTTGGAATCAATCCGCTGTACATTAACCGTGTATACATCACCCTCTTTATCGGCATATTCTTCATAGACTAATTCTCTTTCAGCTTCTCTCAGCCGCTGGAGTACTACCTGTTTAGCAGTTTGGGCTGCTATTCTGCCCGCACTGGCTGGCAATTTTTCGTAGGCAACATTCTCACCCACTGTAATGTCAGCTTGATATTTCTTCGCATCTTTTAATGTGATTTCGAGTAGGTCATTTTCTACTTCATCGACTACTTTTTTTAGCAGATATACACTGACATCCCCAGTACCAGGATCTAGTTTCACAGATATCTCTTGTCCTGTTGCTATACTGTCTTTCCGGAATGCAGAAACTAATGCTGCTTCTATTGCCGACAATACAATGTCTCTAGGCAAGTTTCTTTCAGCTGCAAGCTGAGTTAATGCGATTAAGAAATCACTTTTCATTTTTTATAATTGCCCCATTAATTAACAAAAGTGGGGTTTGGCCCCACTTTGTTTTCCATCGTCATAAAAGTTGTGCTTAAAAGTATATCAAGAAGCACTATTACTAACAATATATCCAATCAACAAAAATAGGGTAATAATTGAAATAAACAAGTAGTATTTATAACTAATGAAATTTTCTCTAAAAATATCAACTATTGTTCTTTTAGTAACAATTCTGTTTGCATTGAGTTGTAGCAGTCGTGATTCTGAATCGATTTTGGTTTTTGCAGCTGCTAGCCTTGACGATGCACTTAAAACGATAAAAGTATCATATGAATCGGAGAATGGGACCAGAATAACATTTAGTTTTGGTGGGTCTCAAAAACTTGCTAGACAAATATCTCTGGGAGCTAAACCAGACGTAATATTGTCCGCGGGGGTTGCTCCAATTAATTTCCTCGATGATCGCAATTTACTTAATGATCGGCAATATAATGTTTTAACCAATGACCTCGTTCTAGTTGCCCGTCCTGATATCGGGAGTCGAATACAAAATTTAAAAGATTTGGAGTCTAGTGTAATCTCAAAAATCGCAGTGGCTGATCCAGATACTGCGCCCGCCGGGGTGTATGCTGTACAGGCGCTTAATAATGCGAATCTAAGCCCAAATTTATCGTCGAAGATAGTTACGGGCGAAAATGTCAGGATAGCACTAACATATGTTGAACGCGGGAATGCAGATGTAGGAATCGTCTACCGGACTGACGCTAAACTTGCGGAGGACCTGTCTATCTTAGATATAATCCCCTTAGAGGCCTATGATCAAGTTTTATATGTTGCTGCTACAACCAAGGCAGCCAGGAATATTGGAGAAGCTATGAACTTTTGTGAATTCTTGCTAGGGGAAGAGGCTCGTGCAATTTTTACGGATCACGGATTTTCGTTTCCGTAATATGCTATTGCCATTAGACTGAGTGATATTGAACCGATATGTATTTAGAAATTATATTACTTTCATTTCAGGTTTCTATAATCGCAACACTGATGAATATTGTTCCGGCTGTCGGGGTGGGATGGTTCTTAGTTAAACGGAACACGCCCATTAATTTTCTAATCGACTTAATCGTTTCATTACCTTTGGCGTTGCCACCAGTGATTATAGGGTTTTTCCTCCTCACTAGTTTGAGTAATTCCAGCCCTTTAGGTGAATTAAGTCAAATTATATTTGGCAAAGATATTGTTTTTACTTGGTTTGCAGCTGCTATTGCAGCAGCAGTTGTATCTTTTCCGCTTATGGTTAGATCAATTATGGTAGGCATAGCTGACGTGGATGATCGTCTTGAACAAAGCGGAAGGATATTGGGTGCGGGCGCTTGGAGGGTGTTTTTTACGATAACAGTTCCCTTGGCTTATAAGGGTATTCTTGCAGGGCTACTCATCGGATTTGTGAGAGCTTTTAGTGAATTTGGTGCGACTATCGTTGTCGCTGGTTCGATATCAGGTTCAACTGAAACTTTACCAGTAGCAATCTATGGCCGGATACTCACCGGTAAAGATGGCGAGGTTTTCGAATTGATTGGTATAAGTATTTTGTTCGCCGTCGTTACGTTGTTAATCCATAATTGGTTGATGAATAAATACAGTTATTCAGGGGGCGGTAAATAATGATGGCTGAAGAATCACAGGCTCATGTAATAGGAGCCTTTGATATAAAGAAGAAATACATGAGCTTTAACTTGGCCATTAAAGCAGACTTGAAACCAGGTATAACTGCTGTATTCGGCAATTCAGGGAGCGGTAAAACAACTTTATTAAACTGTTTATCCGGTCTGATCAAGCCTGATGAAGGATATGTGCGATTAGATGGTCAAGAGTTGTTTGATTCTGATTTAAAAATTAACGTTAAACCTGAAAAAAGAAGAATTGGATATGTATTGCAAGATTCACTGATTTTCCCTCACATTTCGGTTTTAGATAACATAAATTATGGGTATAAGCTTGTCCCGCAGCGCGAGAGAAAAATCGAACCTTATGACTTGATCAATATTATGGGACTATCAGATGTTTTAGACCGACATCCCACGGAACTTTCTGGTGGTGAAGCTCGGCGAGTGGCTGTAGCAAGAGCTTTGGCAATTTCTCCAAAAGTATTAATGTTAGATGAACCAATGCAAGGCTTGGATTTTGGTGTGAGAGGTTCGATAATCCGTTATCTAAATCGAATCGAAAACGAATTAAATATACATATGATATTAGTTTCTCATTCGATTTCAGAGGTTTTGTCGCTTGCTCGGAATGTTATTTTGCTCGATAAAGGAACAAAGGTTTTACAAGGCCCTGTGAACGAATTGTTGTCTAGTAAGATATTGACTAATGTAATTGACATGTCAGAGTTAGAGAATGTTTTTGAAGCAACTGTTAAAGATAGTGGTCAAGATTCAGGAATAGGAATAATTATCGCAGATTCTTTGGTGCTGGAAGTTCCTGCGTTTAAAGCTAAAAGAGGGGCAAAGGCTACGGCATCTATCAGAGCAAATGACATAATTGTCTCGAAACAACCGCCACAAGGTTTGAGCGCGCGAAATGTAAAAACAGGTGTTGTAACAGAAATTGTCGGTTCAACTAAAGGGACCGTAATCCACGTTGACATAGGCATAATTTTGTTAGTAGAGATCACTGGTAGGTCTTTGGTGGAGTTAGATCTGCAAGTAGGTTCGGAGGTTCATTTGATAATCAAAGCCAATTCAATAGTTGTTGCTGAAATCAACTAATTCAAAGTTAAAAAATTAATCTACTCAACGATGATAAGTTAAAGTGTTGTAAGGTATTAATTAGAAAACAATTTATTTTTGGTTGATGATTTGCATAAATATTTAGCTAGATTGGATTTATCTATGAGAGAGACGCGCAGTTTGATCTGTGTGGGATTAGACCCTGTCATCTCAAAAATGCCAATCACGGACATCACAAAATTTAATTGCGAAATTATTAATTCCACTGCCGAACATGTCTGTGCATACAAACCAAACCTTGCATTTTATGAATCGATGGGGATTGAAGGTATGCAACATCTTGAGGCCACAGTCAAGCACATACGTACTCATGCTCCTCATGCAATCATAATCGGTGACGGCAAGAGAGGAGATATACCGAGTACCAGCGAAGCATATGCTCATGCAATGTTTAATCAGTGGGGTTTTGATGCAACAACTGTCAACGCGTATGGAGGCCTTGAATCTCTACAACCATTTTTAGAATATGGAGATAAATGCGTTTATATATGGTGTAGGTCATCTAATCCTGGCGCTTTGGAATTCCAAGATTTAACTATTCAACACGGCAATAATAAATCTATTAAGTTGTTTGAACGGATTGCTTTAAGCGCTAGTAAAACTAAGGCTAAAGCGGTAATTGGCATAGTCGCAGGAGCATCTTACCCTCATGAACTTCATGATTTAAGAAGTCAGGCGCCAGATATGCAAATTTTATCTCCGGGTATAGGTGCACAAGGCGGTGATTTAAAAGCTGTAATTCAAAATGGGGTAGATAAGGCAGGAAGGGGCTTGATGATTAATGCTTCGAGGTCAATACTTTACTCCACACAATCCTCTGCTAAGTATGGCAATGCAGCGAATTTAGCCGTTAAAACTCTAAAGGATGACATAAATAAATTTCTCTGTGAAAATGGATTTGATTGGTAGGTTTTCTAGTACCGCTTAATAAAAACAGTTTTCGTTGACACTGTGGAAAAGTCAACTTTAGAATTGTAAACAAATAGATCAGTAAATTGTTATCGAAATACTTTGATCATTTGTAATCGTATTTGATAGAAGGAGAACACTTTTTTGCGCGAAATGTTGATTGATAGCATCAGAGTTAGTTTAATGAATTATCAAAGAGTGGTTATTCTTAAGGTGAAAGATGCAGATCGTTATTTACCTATTTGGATTGGCGCCTCTGAAGCTGATGCAATAGCAGTTAAGCTTCAGGATGTCGCCATATCTAGACCGCTAACTCATGATTTGATTGGAAGCATAATTAATTCTCTTGGTGCAAAAGTTAACGGAATAATTGTATCTGATCTCGATCAAGATACATTCTATGCAAAAGTTATTTTGGCTATTAATGGAGATACGATGGAGGTTGACTCTCGTCCGAGTGACGCCATCGCTTTAGCAGTTCGCACATCTGCCCCAATATTTGCTGATGAATCTGTGCTTGAAAAAGCTGGAGTAGATATGGATGCAGAAACCGGGAAACCTAAACAGTTTACTGGTTCAAGCCAAGCAACTCCTTTACGGGATGAAGAGCTCAAAAGCTTATCCGCGTTCACGGAATTTGTGTCGACTTTGGATTTGGATGATCTTGGTGATACGAGTCCTGAAGAGGGTGATCCTGGGGATCAACCAGTGGAATCATAAATGAGTAATAGGTGGTACAGGGATCAAGCTCTTTACCGCAGTTTTTACATTGTGATAAACTTTTCAATCGAAGCCAATTTGGTCAAGGAGTCTCTCACTAAGTGGGATATTAAAACCATTGATCGATAAGGCAAAAAATTCGAAAAAAACCTATCTGGTCGCGAGGCTTATTGGCATCGGCTGGTTTGTTGCAATTCTGATTGCAGGCGGTGCTTTCGGAGGTTATTTTTTGGATAGATTTGTCGGTTCGAGTCCTGGATTCACAATTGCTGGAGTAATACTGGGTTTGGCTCTATCGGTTTTTGGGATGTATAGGATGCTGACGGCGACTTTAGATAATTAGTCTTTAGCTTAAGAAGCTTAATAAATAAGGGTTACATAATTGAAATTGCTTAAAAAGCCAAAACTCCTAATCGCAATCATTGTGTTCGGATCTTTATTTATAGTTGGGCTTGCTGGAGGCGGTTTAGGAGATGCATTCGGTCTTGGCTTTCTGGGAGCTCCATTAGCTGCTTTACAGTTGCCGGCAGAGCCAATTTCAAGCGATCCAAATATAGGCGGTTTCCATATAACTAATACGATGATCACAACGTGGATCACTATTGGTATTTTACTAATACTTGGATTCGTTGCTTCGAGAAAAATAAAAGAGGTTCCTAGCGGCTTTCAAAACATTTTTGAAGTAATTATTGAATATTTCCAGAAGTTGGGAGTGGGGGTTTCAGGTAAACGTTCAGCGCAGTATATACCACTAGTCCTGACGATTTTCCTATTCATACTCATTTCAAATTGGATCGGTATTCTTCCAGGATTTGGCACTATAGGCTGGATAGAAGACCCGCATCTAGCTATACATCATGCTGAAAAGAAAGATAAAGAGTTATCTAAAGTGAAACTCAATATATTTAATGGCAGTGGAAATGTTGGAGTACTAGGTTTCGGCTCTGTTTCAGAAACTATTACAGCAGAAGAGTGGGAACATGATCATGATATTGTCGAAGATGGGAAGCAGGCAGGAATACTGATTCCATTCCTTAGGTCTGCAAACACAGATATTAATACAACTTTAGCTATAGCTCTAGTTGCAATGTTTTTTGTTCACTTTTGGGCTCTGAGGACTCTGGGTTTCTTTTCTCATGCAACAAAATATATTAACTTTAAGCAAGGGCCTATCTGGTTTGCGGTAGGTATTTTGGAGCTGATCAGTGAAGTGGGAAGAGTGATCAGTTTCACATTTAGGTTGTTTGGAAATATCTTTGCAGGCGAGGTATTGTTGTTTGCGATGGCATTCCTTATTCCTATTATCGGAATTATGCCATTTTTAGGACTAGAATTGTTCGTTGGTTTAATACAAGCATATGTTTTCTCCATGCTGACGCTAGTGTTTGCTAGTGTTGCTGGGGCGGCACATGATGATCATTAGAATCGTATAGACAGATTAAATAAATAAACCTTAGGAGGTTAACTGTTATGGAAGGTGATGTAGCTAGTTTAGGAGCAGGAATTGCTATGGGTGTCGGAGCTTTAGGTCCTGGCATCGGTATCGGTCTTTTAGCTTCAAGCGCAATGCAGTCTATTGGACGTAATCCAGAAGCTGGTGGTTTGATTCAGCAGAACATGATTTTGGCGATTGCGTTTACTGAAGCTATAGCTATCTATGCTTTGGTAGTCGCTATCATTATTAAATTCGTGTAATCAAGTTAGTGGCCGACAGACTTTCGGCCACACTAAAATTTTAGAAGGTATTTTATGGATGCACTAGGAATAAATCTGCCTGGTTTAGTAACGCAGCTCGTAAGCTTTGCGATACTGTTTGCCGTGTTGTGGATGCTGTTATATAAACCGATATCCAAAGCAATGGGAGATAGGTCAAAAAAGATACAAGATAGTTTAGAGGCCGCAGATAAAGCACGCGAAGAAGTAAATTCTTCGAAAGAAGCTATGGAAAAGCAAATCGCTGAGTCTCGAGCTGAGGGCCAGAAAATGATTGCTAACGCGAAAGATATTGCTGATAAATTTAAAGAAGAGGAATTAGCTAAAGCTCGGGAAGAGATTAACGCAGAAAAGCAAAGGGCTGAAGCTGATATTCAAAGAGAAAGAGATGCAGCGATAGACGGCCTCAGAAGAGAATTCGCATCGATAGTTGTCAATGCAGCAGAAAAAATCGTGGAAAAATCGATTGATCAGTCTAAACATACAGATCTGATTGATAAGGTTGTAAAAGAGAGTTCTGCATTGAGAAAAGATAAGTGATTATGAAGTTAAAAATTAGCTTGAGGAATAATTAAAAATGCCGGCTATTGCAACAAAAAGATATGCACAGGCAGCGTTTGACATTGCCCTTAAAGATGGACAATTAGACTCATGGACAAAAGATATGGACATGATTCAAGGTTTGCTTTCCAATGAAGGGCTTACTGAATTGTTTAATTCTCCAAGGTTGCCATTAGCTAAAAAACTTCAAGTGCTGGATGAATTAACATCGGGAAAGGTTAATTCATCTTCAAGGAACATGATTGCATTGTTAGTTAACAGGAATGCAGTCGACGGACTCCCTGAGATCGTCGATCATTTCACAGGATTAGTTGACGAACACAATAAAGTGGCCAGGGGAAATATAATTTCGGCCGTTCCTTTAAACGATAAACAGTTAAGTAAGATAAAAGAATCATTACAGGGATTGATTGAAAATGAATTGATTCTTTCTAACACTGTGGATAAGTCAATCATAGGTGGGATGGTGGCTCGTATCGGTGACAAATTAATTGACGCTTCTTTAAAGTACAAAATTACCAAGATGAGAAGCGATTTAGTTAGGTAATAATATTAAGTAAATCCGGGAGAAAAAAATGGCAGGTAAGGGACAGGATATAGCGGCCGTAATAAAAAAACAGATTGAAGACTTCGGGAGTGATCTCACACTCGTTGACGTCGGTACCGTTATTGAAGTGGGAGATGGGGTTGCTCGAGTACATGGATTATCTGGAGTTAGCTACTCTGAACTTCTTGAATTTGAAGGTGGTGTAACTGGTCTGGCGATGAATCTAGAAGAAGATTCCGTAGGAGCTGTTATTCTGGAAGACCCTCTCTCAGTGCAAGAAGGTTCCGAGGTAAGAAGTACTGGCAAAATCATTGAAGTCGCTGTAGGCGAAAAACTGATAGGTAGAGTCGTTGATTCTCTAGGTGAGCCAATTGATGGTAAAGGTCCGACTGGATCCACTGAGACGATGCCTGCGGAGATTGTGGCTCCGGACGTTGCTTCACGAAGCCCTGTAAACACTCCTGCTGCAACTGGCATTAAAGCAGTGGATGGGATGATACCCATAGGAAGAGGCCAAAGAGAACTGATAATTGGTGACAGATCTACTGGAAAGTCAATGATCGCAATTGACACGATAATCAATCAAAAAGGTGGAGACTTGACCTGTGTTTATGTGGCTGTTGGACAGAAAGCTTCCAAAGTCGCCCAAACAGTCGCAATGCTGGAGAAATATGGAGCTATGGAACACACCATTGTGGTAGCTGCAAACTCAGCAGATCCAGCAGCAATGCAATATCTAGCACCTTATGCTGGTTGTGCTATGGCAGAGTATTTTATGAATCAAGGTAAAGATGCACTTATAGTCTATGATGATTTAACTAAGCACGCATGGGCATATAGGCAAATGTCGCTTTTACTGAGGCGACCGCCAGGTCGTGAAGCATATCCAGGAGATGTCTTCTATTTGCACAGTCGTTTGTTGGAGCGAGCTGCGAAGTTGGATAAAGCTAGCGGCGGTGGTTCGATAACGGCCTTACCCATTATTGAAACGACTGCTGGCGATGTTTCGGCATATGTCCCAACAAATGTTATATCTATCACGGATGGACAGATCTATCTCGAATCTGAATTATTCAACTCCGGCATACGACCAGCGATTAATGCTGGGTTGTCAGTATCTCGTGTTGGAGGCTCAGCACAGACTAAAGCAATGAAATCTGTTGCAGGAGGATTGCGGATCCAGTTAGCTCAATATAGAGAGTTAGCCACATTTGCTCAATTCGGAACCGAGGACCTTGATGAAGCAACTAGAGCACAGCTTGCTAGAGGTCAGCGCGCGGTTGAGATTTTAAAACAAGATCAAAATAAACCACTAAGTGTAGCCGATCAAGTTATCGTAATGTATGCCTTGTCAAATGGATACTTAGATGAGGTAGAGGTGGAAAAGATACAAAGCGCAGAAGAATCGCTGGGCAGCTTTATGCAATCAAGCCATACTGAGATCATGAAAACTATTAATGACTCTGGTGAATTAGATGAAGACGTTACGAAAAAGCTTGATAAAGCTCTCGAAGAATTCAAAAAGACTATGGTTGGTTAAAATTGGCTTCAGCACAACAATTAAAACGCAGAATTAAGAGCGTAGATAATACTTCGAAAATAACGAAAGCAATGTCTATGATTGCTGCTTCGAAAATGACTCGAGCTCAGCAAATGGCTTTGCAAGGTCGTCCATATGCTGAACGTATGATGAGTTTATTATCAGATTTGGCGGCTCAACCACAATTCGAGGATGACCCACATCCGCTTTTGACACCTCGAGAAATAAAAAGGATTGGCGTTATCGTTATAACGCCTGATCGTGGTCTTACAGGCGGCTTGAATACCGCTGTTAATCGGTTCGCTGCTCAGCACATACTAAATTCTGGGCATGAAGCTGAAGTAGTTGCTGTTGGCAAGAAAGCCAGAGACTTCTTTGGACGAACATCTAATCTTAAAGCAGTATTCACCGATATGGGTGACCGACCATCTGTAGACGCTATGACACCGATCACCAAAGTTGTTGTGGATGAGTACACTCAAGGCAACATAGATGCTGTTTATGTGGTTTATTCAAAATTTGTGAATACTACGGTTCAAAGACCGGAATTAATGACTATATTACCAGTTGAACCTGCAGAATTAGAGAACAAGGATAAAGTGGGTTACATTTATGAACCTGATTCCAGTCATGTGTTAAACGAATTATTGCCTCGTTATATTGAGATGGAGATTTATCATTCAATATTGGAATCCATCGCGAGTGAGCAGTCTTCTCGAATGGTTGCAATGAGAAATGCTACAGACAATGCGCTCGAAATGAAATCTGATTTAACGTTAGAAATGAATAAAGTAAGACAAGAGTCTATTACAAGTGAACTGCTGGATATAGTAGGTGGAGTAGCAGCAGTAGAGGGATAGAACAAAATAATTAAGTCTTTTAATTTAGGAGAAATTGATGTCTAGTGGAAAGGTAAGCCAAGTAATTGGAACCGTAGTTGACGTGGAATTCCCTGCTGAGGAAATGCCAGCGATATTTAATTCGGTTGAAACGAAAATAGGAGACCAGAGGCTAGTACTCGAAGTTGAGCAGCATATTGGTAACAACCGTGTTAGATGCTTAGCAATGGGTGCCACAGAAGGTCTAACGAGAGGAGTGGAAGTAGTTGATACAGGCAGTCCTATATCTGTTCCTGTAGGCGATCCAACCTTAGGCAGGTTATTTAATACTCTAGGTGAAACACTTGATGGCCTCGGTGAGATAAAAGATAGTGAAACATGGCCGATTCATAGACCAACACCCTCATTCGAAGATCAAGCTACAGAAGTAGAGGTTCTGGAGACGGGTGTGAAAGTAATGGACCTTATAACTCCATTTACTAAGGGCGGTAAAATTGGAACATTTGGTGGTGCTGGAGTAGGAAAAACAGTTATTATTCAGGAGTTAATTAGAAACATTGGTACTGAGCATCAAGGTGTTTCAGTATTTGCTGGTGTGGGGGAAAGATCTCGTGAAGGCAATGATCTTTGGCATGAGATGCAGGAATCTGGTGTAATTGACAGTACGGTTCTTGTTTTTGGACAAATGAATGAGCCTCCTGGAATTAGGGCAAGAGTTGCTTTAAGTGGACTCACAATGGCTGAATACTTCAAGGAACAAAGAGGTCAAGATGTATTGTTATTTGTAGACAATATATACAGATATATCTTGGCAGGCATGGAAGTTTCTGCATTGCTAGGCCGTATGCCTTCAGCTGTAGGCTATCAGCCAACCTTATCTACAGAAATGGGAGATCTTCAAGAGAGAATCACTTCGAGTAAAACTGGTTCAATAACATCATTGCAGGCCATATACGTACCGGCAGATGATTACACCGATCCCGGTATTGTGACTACTTTTGGTCATTTAGATGCTGTAGTTGCATTAGAGAGATCAATTGCTGAGCTTGGTTTGTATCCAGCGGTCGATCCTTTAACAAGTTTCTCAAGGATACTAGAGCCAAGTATTGTTGGTCAGGAGCATTATGATGTTGCTCGAAATGTACAGCAAGTTTTGCAGAGGTACAGAGATCTTCAGGATATTATTGCCATTCTTGGAATGGAGGAATTATCAGATGAAGATAGGACGATAGTGGCAAGGGCTAGAAAAATACAGAGATTTTTGTCTCAGCCATTTTTCGTTGGTGAAGTGTTTACTGGACGAGAAGGCAGATATGTTCCAATTAAGGAAACAGTTAGAGGATTCAAAGAGATCTTAGAGGGCAAGCATGATAATTTACCTGAGCAGGCTCTATACATGGTAGGAACAATTGATGAAGCTGTAGAAAACGCTGAGAAAATGAAATCGGAGCAAAAGTAATTTGGCAACGATGCGATTAGACATAGTTACTGCTGAGAAACTAGTCTACTCAGACGAAGTTAGCAGCGTGGTGGCACCAGGCGCGGAAGGTCAGCTTGGTATTCTACCCAATCATGCTCCTTTGCTTACATCGCTGAAACCTGGAGAATTGAAGGTTTCAAAGGAAGGTGAGGAGACTAATATAGCTGTGTCGGGCGGGTTCCTTGAGGTCTTAAAAAACGTTGTGACAATTTTGGCTGACACAGCAGAGCGTGCAGAGGATATTGATGTTGAAAGAGCTGAAGCAGCATTGAAGCGTGCACAAGAGAAAGTTAATTCATCCGAGTCTGATTTAGATCTTGAAAGAGCAATACGAGCATTGAAAAGATCTCAGGCACGTGTGTTCGTGTCAAAGCGAAAGCGGTCTTCTAAAGTAAAGTAAAACAGGACGCCTGTTATTGGTTTATCCTTGATATGTAAACGAATTAACTACGTTTTTAGTCGAGGTAATAGGTCATTGACTGTAATGATAGTACAGGGTCAATATTTCTTAAAATCAATGTTTTAGGCACTTTTGGTGCTATAGGTGCGTAGTTCAGTATCGCTTTTACATTGGTGTCTACTAAGTCTGATATTACGCTTTGAGCTATTGTTGCTGGCACCGCCAGGATTGCAATTTTAATATCATTTTCTTTCACAATTGACCTAATCTTATTCATTGGCAAAATCTGTATTTCGTTCACGGTTTGACCGATTTTAGATTCATCATTATCGAATGCAGAGACTATTTTGAAACCCTCAGGGACAAACCCAGGATAATTTATGATCGCTTTGCCTAGACGACCTACGCCCACAATGCATGAATTCCATTGTCTGTTCAGACCTAGGATATTTGTTAATTCCTCGATTAAAGAGGCAATTTTATAGCCTCGTCCTTGTTTTCCGAAACGACCAAAATAACTCAAATCTTTTCTGATTTGAGCAGGTGTTATTTGTAGTCTATCCCCTAAACTTTTTGAACTTACTACAGCTTGTCCTTCTTCGGACATTTGAGTTAAAGCTCTTATATATAAAGGTAGACGGAGTATTACCACTTCTGGAACGGAGGAATCTTTAACCATAATCACATAATCGAGTTTGTTTTGCGCTATTGTACGAACTAGTTATATATGTCGTCAAAGAAAACTATTTATTGAGTTAATTAAAACCATATATATAATTAAACTATAATACTGTTTACCGCGTGCCATAGGCATCTATGAGAAATTCATTTGTTGACAGCATCAATTTGAACTGGTAGCCTTTTAAATACTTTGAAGGCATAGATATAGTGGGTTATAAGTAAAAACTTTTAGTTTGCTTGTCGACCTTATTTTTCATCACAGAAATCAGATTACAGGGTTTTATTAATGGTATGAGTGAACAAGAGAAAGCAGATATAAGACGTGGGCTTAGGGATGTTTATATCGATCGAACACTTTCGAGTTTTATCGACGGAAAAAAAGGACAGTTGTTATACCGAGGATTTAACATTGATGATTTAGCTGAAAACTCATGCTTTGAGGAAACGGCATATCTTTTGTTATATGGTGAGTTACCTAGTGCTTCACAGTTATCTGATTTTGACCATTTACTTAAATCATCTAGGTCTATACCATCCGAGATACTGCAAGTATTAAATATCGTAAAAACCTCCCATCCAATGGACGCGTTAAGAACGGCTATTTCAGCTAGCTCGGTATTAGAAGATGACGTTGAAGACATATCGCTGGAACCGACCCTATTAAAAGGAATAAAACTTACCGCAATGGCTCCAACCATAGTGGCGTCGCATTACCGTTTGAGTATTGGTGAAGATCCAATTGGTCCCCGAGATGATCTAAGCCATGCGGCCAATTTTCTATATATGTTATTTGGAGAGGTACCAGATCCGGATGACGCCGCGCTCATAGATAAAGACTTTGTGTTACATGCAGAACATGGAATTAATGCATCATCATTTGCTGCTCGAGTAGCAGCATCGACAAAAGCGGATATACATTGCGCAGTAACGGCTGGAATAGCAGTATTAAAGGGCCCTTCACATGGAGGAGCCGCTGAAGGTGTAATGCAAATGGCTCTTGAGATCGGATCTATAGATAATGCACGAGATTACGTGAAATCTCGATTGAAAAACAGACAAGTTATAGTTGGGTTTGGACATCGTGTCTACAGAACTGAGGATCCCAGAGCCAAACATTTAAAAGAAGATGCGCGCAAACTTAGCCAGCGTAAGGGTGATCCCAAGTGGTTCGGGATTCTTGAAGAGGTTGCAGATGCAATGGAGCCTTATGCGAAAAAAGGAATAGCGCAGAATGTGGATTTTTGGTCAGGAGCGATATATCAAATACTATCTATTCCAGAGCAGCTATATATCCCAATATTTGCTATGGGAAGAGTACCCGGATGGACAGCTCAGGTGCTCGAGCAGTTAGACAATAATATACTGTTGCGACCTCGCCTTTTATATATTGGTGATAAGGATCGCGAATATGTAAAGATGGAAGATCGCTAGATAGTCACGTCTCTTAACGCTGATACGTATGTCTTAATTGCTTAAGTATTAAAAGTATTGGTGATAAATATATGAATACTTTAAGTTTATGAATGCAAATAGCGAACATTCAAGCAATGTGATCAATGAGATTAGATCCAGGATAAAGAAAAAAGGCAAAATCTCATTCTCAGAATTTATGGAAGTAGCTTTGTATTTGCCTGGTTATGGTTACTATCGTTCGGATGAAAAACAACCCTATCAACAAGACTACTATACCAGTCCATCAGTTTCGCCTGTGTTTGGTGCTTGTATTGCAATTCAGTTACGTCAGATGTGGCTCTTGCTCGGTAAACCAAAAGAGTTTTCTGTCGTTGAGATGGGTTCGGGCAATGGTAATTTATGTCGCGATATTACCAAGATTGCACCTAAATTGGATGTTGAATTTGCTAGCAGCTTAAAATATTTTCCTACTGATATCGATGACGAAGTTCCTAACCAGATAACCGGCTGTGTCATTTCAAATGAACTATTAGATGCCCTTCCTGTCGCAAGATTTAGAATTATAGATGGTTCAATTCACGAGGTTTTCGTAGGTTTGGATCATACAGGGAATATAATTGAACTTACAGATAAATGTTCTGATTTGCGAATAAATCAATATCTTAAGTCTCTGAAAAACCCCCTTACAAATGGCCAAAATGGTGAATTTAATGTTGGCATAGACCAATGGATGAGTAAGGTGTCCAATATTCTTAAGAGAGGGTTCGTGCTCACAATTGATTACGGAGGATATAAGGATGATTTGTACTCTAAATCAAATGTTAAAGGAACTCTCCAGACGTATTATAAACATGTATACGGTTTGAGTCCGTATCAAAAAATTGGCCAACAGGATTTGACAGCAAAAGTAGACTTCTCGAGAGTAATACAAGCAGGCGAGGAAAATGGGATAGGTAACATTGGGCTTATCAATCAATCTGACTTTTTAATAAATAATGGAATTGATCAAATGCAAAATCATCTTATGGGCATAAATCTAAATAGTAATGAGAAACAGGAAAATGTTTACGCAATCGATATGTTGCGTCGAGTAGAAAATCTTGGAGGATTCAAGGTCTTAATTCAGTTGAAAGATCAGGATGGGATAGATTTAGAAAAATTATGGACGTCTGTTAGTGACTTGGAGGCCTTTGCTCAATACACACCATTAAAGGTGGATGATCATATTAGCATACTACCCAGTCAATACTCGCATTCTTATATCGAAATTGACGATTTGTTTGAAGGTTTTACCGAAAGTTCTCAGAATTAGCTTTTTAGCGCCACACATTTTCTGGCAGTCGTTATAAACCCAGTATGGCCTATCATTCGGTGGTCTGGCCTTATTGAACGCTGTGCTACGTGCCATGATCTAACCATCAATTCAGATGTCTCTACTAGTGAGAAATTGGGATTTACTTTTAATGTCTCACTTAATTCGTGAACCTGCAGTATTGTAGGGAGAAAACTTACGAATATGCCCCCTAAAACAAGTGACTTAGATGCATTCTCCACAACTTTCCAAGGTTCTGGTAAATCTAATACAATTCTATCTAAATCATCATGTTCAATTATGTTTGAAACGTCCCCAAGTTGAATAGATACATTAGTCATTCCAGGCAACATTTCCTCAACGTTTCTTCGTGCTCTGTCTATCATATCCTCTCTAATATCATAGGAGTACACATGGCCTTTATCACCGACGGCTCGCATTAGACTTATAGTGACAGCACCTGATCCGCAACCAGCCTCAAGGACTTTTGCTCCAGGAAATATGTCACCTGACACAAGAATAGCACCTAGATCTTTGGGATATACCACTGTGGCTGTTCTAGGCATTAACTTTGTGAAATCGCCCATTGTTGGATGTAAAGCTAACATTAAATTTCCCTGAGATGTTTTAATCCATGATCCTGGGGGTTTGTTGAGTAGGCTATCGTGTTTGAAATGACCGTTATGAGAATTAAAAACCTCACCGTTTGTAAGCTTAACCATGTATTGTCGACCACGTCGGTCAATTAACAATGCAACGTCATCTGCTTTAAAATTCCCTTTAATACTTTTCTCCTAAGATAGTATTTGTTAACAAAGGTTATCGACTACTTCTAATAAACGATCAATATCTATGTCCTTTGCCCTTGTATAAATCTCTATGTATTTGATTTCACCACTAAGATCTATGATAAAAACTCCTCTATCTGATGTTCCTCGATCTTCATTATAGATATCAAATTCTTTGGCTACTTGCCCTTTGGGATGGAAATCTGAAAGCACAGGATAAGGCAGATTGCCTAATGAAGTTGAATAAGCAGTTTGGGTTGGTTGTGCATCACAACTAACTCCTAATATTTCCGTATTTAGTTTTTTAAATTTTGGGTATGCTGATCTAAAAACCGTCATTTGATTGTTACAACCCTTGGTAAAAGAAAATATATGGAATGAAAGCAGTATATTCTTTTCGCCAATGTAATCAGTTAGTTTGTGAATATTTCCGTGTTGATCAAGCATTTCAAAGTTGAAGGCTTGTGATCCAATTTTCATAAAACTAGGCTCCAGGGATTTCGGTTACTTATTCCATCTGAGATCTGGTTCTCGTGCGGCTAAAGCTTCGTCTAGGCGAGTATTAGGTGTGTTATGTGGTGCGTCTTTAAGCAAAGAAGGGTCTTCTGAAGCTTCCTGGGCAATCAGCTTCATAATATCTATAAATTCATCTATAGTTTCTTTAGATTCAGTCTCGGTTGGTTCTATCATTAGTGCTTCCTCAACGATTAGCGGGAAATACATGGTTGGGGGGTGAATGCCATAATCAATCAATCTTTTCGAAACATCTAATGCGGTTATGCCATTATCACGTTTTAAATTTCTCGCTGAGAAAACGACTTCATGCATGCAGGTTCGATCATAGGGCAAATCAAAAACACCCTTTAATTGTGATCGTATGTAATTTGCATTTATAACTGCATCCTCACTAACTTTTGGCACGCCTTGCTTTCCTAGCGTTCTAATATAGGCGTATGCTCTTACTAAAGCGCCAAAATTTCCATGAAATGCACCCATTTTACCTATAGTTTTCTTCGGGCTCGTAAATGTAAAGAACTCATTGTTTAATTTGTCAGATTGACGATCTATTACTGGTGTCGGAAGAAATGGCAATATACGCTCACTGACCATCACAGCCCCCGCACCTGGTCCACCTCCACCATGAGGTTGAGTAAATGTTTTGTGTAGATTTGAGTGTAATATATCGAAACCTAAATCCCCTGGTTTAAGCTTGCCAACAAGTGCATTAAGGTTTGCGCCATCACCATATATTATTCCGCCAGCATCTCTAACCATGTTTACAACTTCAAGTATGTTTGTATCAAATAAACCAAGTGTACTTGGCTGAGTCAGCATGAATCCGGCTATCTCATCTGATAGAACGTATTTCAATCCTTCAATGTCAGTATTCCCGTTGGAATCGGTGTTCAATGATATGACCTCAAATCCAGCCATAACAGCAGAAGCAGGATTAGTGCCATGAGCACTATCAGGAACGAGTATTTTGGTTCTTTTTGTATCGCCATTTCCTTGGTGATAAGCTCGTGTCATTAGCATTCCTGCGAGTTCACCTTCTGCACCCGCCATAGGTGCTAATGAAGTGCCAGCCATGCCTGTTATCTCAGCTAGGATGCTTTGTAGATGATGCATTAACTTTAATGCTCCCTGGACAGTCGATTCTTCCTGCAGAGGATGAATTTCGGAAAATCCTGGCAATGCAGCAATGTCATCATTTACCTTGGGGTTATATTTCATAGTACAGCTGCCCAGCGGGTAGAAGTTGTGATCAATAGAAAAGTTGAAAGTACTAATTTGCGTTAAGTAACGTACAATCTCGCTCTCACTCAGCTCGGGCATGTCCAATGATTCTCTTAGTAGGTCCTTGGGTGGGCCATCTTGGATAGGCACGTCTAGTTTTGGTAATGTTGTACCTATACGACCAGCAACACTTCTGTCCATACTTAGTCGTCTTTTTGAATCATTTGTATTTATAGGATTATTTTTCATTAGACTCAATTTTCCTCACCGATTTCCCTTAGCGCAGTAACTAGTGAATCGATTTCTTGTCTACTGTTGGTCTCTGTAACACAAATCAACATTCCATTTTTAGTTTGACTACTGACGTCAATTCCACCGATTATTTTTTTACTTAGTAAATTTTTATTAATTTTGTCAGGCGATATTGGGCAAGAAATCACGAATTCCCTGAAGAATGGCTTATCTAAGTTAACGGAGTAACCTTGGATGTCATTTATTTGAGAAGCAGCATAATGAGCTTTTTGATAACAAAGGTTGGCAATATGCTTTAGTCCTTGTTTACCTTGAGAGATCATGTAAATTGTTGACATTAAAGCTATTAACCCGACGGATGTGCATATGTTAGATGTGGCTCTATCTCTCCTAATATGCTGTTCCCGAGTTTGCAGAGTTAACACATATCCACTTTCGCCATTTGTGTCCTTAGTACGACCGACTATTCGACCTGGCATTTGCCTGATGTAATCCTGTTTACATGCAAATAACCCAACATAAGGACCACCATATGAAGGAGATATACCTAAAGATTGCCCCTCGGCAACCACAATATCTGCTCCATAGTCTGCGGGAGGTTTATACATACCCAAAGATATCGGATCTGTTACAACGATTAGTAATCCGCCTGCTTTGTGTATCTCATTGGATAATTCAGTTAAATCTTCGAAATAACCAAAATAATTTGGCTGCTGTACTATTAAGCAGGCATGACTTTCATTTGAACTGACAAATCCATCTTTTGCCGAATCTATCTTTATACCTGGTGCATCTAAAAAGGTCTTTAGTACGTCTCTATAGTGCGGAGATACTGAATCCATTACGTTGATAGCACTTTTCTTAGTAACTCTGCAGGCCATTAACACTGCTTCTGATAGAGCCGTAGATCCGTCATACATTCCGGCATTAGCAACATCCATGCCAGTAAGCTGGCACACCATCGACTGAAATTCAAAATGGACTTGTAGTGTGCCTTGTGAAACTTCAGGTTGATAAGGGGTATAGCAGGTCATAAATTCTGATCGCAAAGCTAGTCTATTCACAATTGAAGGTATGAAATGCCTGTATGCTCCCGAACCAAGGAAAGATGCGTAGTCTCCAGGTACAGCATTTAAACCGGCAAGCTTTTCCATCTCCTTTACCAATTCCATCTCAGAGATAGCATCCGGAATTTTTAGTTCGGGATTTAAGTACGTTTCTGGTATGTCTTTAAAAAGATCGTCTACCGTTTTTACACCTATCGCCGCGAGCATTTCTCTACGGTCATTTTCGGTGTTAGGAGTGTACGGTGATGAGAATTTTAAATCTTGGTTTTGATCAGCACTCATTTTTAACTTAATGTTACTGTGATTCCGTGAATTTCTTGTAGTCTGTGGATGACATAAGGCTATCAAGTTCCTGTAAATTGGTTGGCAATATCTTTATCAACCAACCATCTCCATACGCATCTTGGTTAACTAGTTCCGGTTTTGAAACTAGATTTTCATTTACCTTAACGATTGATCCACTTATAGGAGAATAAAGATCTGAAACTGCTTTAACTGATTCTATTTCTCCAAATTTTGTAAATTGTTTTACTTCTGCTCCAACATCCGGTAATTCTACAAATACAACATCTCCAAGAGTCTCTGCAGCGAAGTCTGTTATACCTACTATAACCTCTCCATTATTTTCTGAATTAACCCATTCATGTTCTTCTGAATATTTAAATTCCGAAGGATTCATTAAATCACCTCTTGATTCACAGCTTTAACTATTTCTAGAGTAGAAAGGTATTTTTGTCATTTCCACATCTGTGAGTTGTCCTCTTATATCACACTTTATCCCTTTATGGTTATCAATTAGATCGGTTCTGACGTAGCCTAAAGCAATATTTCTATCAAGTGTCGGAGAATAAGTTCCAGATGTTATATGACCTACCTGTTCATTTTCGTGAGTTAGCGTATAACCAGGCCTCGCAGCTCGATTACCGCTTACAAGCAACCCCACTAACCTTTTATCTGGCCCGGTAGAACTAATTTTTCTTAAAGCAGGTCCTGCGATATATTCTTCCTTATCACAATCCACAAATTTCTCTAGGCCGGCTTCAAAAGGGTTTACAGTTATATCCATGTCATTTCCGTGCAATAGTAACCCAGCCTCTAGTCTTAGTAGATCCCGTGAACCAAGTCCACATGGTTTTGCCCCACTATCGACTAATACATTCCATATGTGAGCAGCTTTAGACTCTGGTACAAATATCTCAACACCATCTTCACCTGTATAACCCGTCCTTGCAATCATTACTTTGGTTCCATCAAATGACTCTTCAGAGAAATTAAACATTTTTAATAACGATATATCACTCTGAACGTGGCTATTTAGTGTTTCTATGCCTGTTGGTCCTTGTAAAGCGATCATTGCTTGCTGATTGGTTATATCAGTTATAGAGACATTGTTATTAGTTGTATGTTGATTTAGCCACTCAATGACAGAAGTTTTGTTCGAAGCGTTAGGAACGAGTAAAAAGTGATCAGCATCAAATTTATATACAATGCAGTCGTCGATGATTCCGCCATAGATATTACAAATAACTCCGTACCTGGCTCGGTTTGGTTTAAGTTTAATAACATCGACGCTGAGAGTTCTGTTGAGGAAATCAGAGGATGAGGGACCAGTTATATCTAATCTACCCATATGTGATACATCAAATAGACCACAATTATTTCGCACCGCTTTTACTTCGTCGATGATTCCACTGTACTGAACGGGCATATCCCAGCCAGCAAATGGTACCATTCTTGCGCCATTTTCAACATGAATTTTATTTAACGGAGTTTTAAGTAGACTCATATTAACTTTATTGTATTATCTCATTAATGAATGCTTTTAATGCGTCTAGATGATCGTTTATTGATGTTAAATTTGCACCCATTGTATTGATTGATAGGTGAGTTGCCCCATATCCTATCCATGATTGAGCAGAATCAGCCCACCCGTTTTCTGGTTTTTCTGATTCAGAGAGAATTTTTTCTATGCCAATCTGACTAATTGATCTATCAGCTTGATTAGCAGATTTTTTGATTGAGTCGAGCATGATTTTTGATTGTATATCCGGGAACGGAGAATAACCCGGGTATATCCACCCATCGCCCATCTTACCGATTCTTTCCATGACACTATTAGCTGCACCGCCAAACCATATAGGTATTGGACGTTGTATTGGTAGGGGATTGATTCCGACTTCATTTAATTGATGCCAATTGCCCGTGAAGTTAATTAGTTCTTTAGTCCATAACTCTCGAAGTACTGATACTTGTTCCTCTATTCTGGCACCACGGTTTGTAAATTCAGTATTAAGAGCCTCGAACTCTACGTGATTCCACCCTACACCCACTCCAAGACGTAACCTTCCATTGCTTAGAATGTCTAATTCTGCAGCTTGTTTTGCCACTAAAGCTGTATCTCTTTGTGGCAAAACTAAAATGCCGGTTGCCAATTCTATTTTTGTTGTGATTGCAGCCATGTAACCAAACAGAACCATGACTTCGTGAAATGAGTCTTCAAGTCTGTAAGCTCCCTTCCAATTTGGTCGATTTGCGGTGTCTGCACCTAAAACATGATCATAAATTAGTATATGGTCGTACCCCATTGATTCTACTGAAGTGACATATTTTGTCACTAAATCAGGGTCGTTACCGATCTCGGTCTGTGGAAACACCACACCTATTTTTGTCTTTAATTTAGTCAATTTAAATTAGTATGATTTATAACGATTTACTATTGGCATACGTCTATCTCTGCCGAAGTTGCGCTCCGTTATTTTAACTCCTGGGGGAGTTTGTCTTCTTTTATGCTCTGAGTTGTCTACCAAGTTAATAACTTTTTTTACCATCTCCTCGTCTTGGCCTTCGGAAATTATGTCTGTATAAGTTTTATCATCTTCTACATATGCTTTTAAAATCTCGTCAAGTTGGTCGTAGGGTGGTAAAGAATCTTCATCGAGTTGATTCGGCTTGAGCTCCGCACTTGGAGGCTTTCGAATGATCTCCATCGGTATTACAGTATTAATGCTGTTTCGATAGTTGCATAGTTTATAAACTAATGTTTTTGGAACGTCTTTAATCACAGCAAAACCACCTGCCATATCTCCATACAAAGTAGCATAACCGGTTGCATATTCACTCTTGTTTCCAGTAGTCAAAGCCAACCAACCAAACTTGTTTGACATTGCCATAACTAGAGTTCCCCTAGTTCTGGATTGCAAATTTTCTTCAGCTATATTTGGCTTAGCCTTTTTGAATAGACCTTTTAATGTGGATAAGTATTCTGAAAAAACTGGTTCAATAGATGTTTTAAGTAATTCAATGCCTAGGTTTTCTGCTAGTGATTCACTATCTGTAACGCTTCCTTCTGAGGAATACCGAGATGGCATAGAAAGTCCGACCACATTTTCGCTCCCTAGTGCATCAACGGCTATGGTTGTAACTAGCGCTGAATCAATGCCGCCTGAGATAGCTACTATGACTTTTTCGAACCCTGACTTATTCACATAATCCTTGGTTCCAGTTACAAGTGCAGAATAAACTTCTTCTAGGTCATCCATCGGTTCTTTCAAGCTGGCTCTGCTGTTTTTTTCGGTATCAAAGTTGCTAACCTTGCATTTTTTGGTAGAAGGATCTTCCTCTAAGCTAATATCAAATATTAGGTTGTCTTCAGAAAACTGTGATGCCCTTGCAAGCACTTCGCCATCAGTGGAAACCATGACACTAGTCCCATCAAAAACTAATTCGTCCTGCCCTCCAACTAAATTAACATATGCCAAAGCCAAATTATGGTCTACAGCTCTCCTAGACAATAACGCTTCTCTTTGTTCTCGTTTTCCTCTGTGATATGGAGATGCATTAATATTTATCAGCAATTTTGCGCCAGATTTGCTTTGAGTTTCAACTGGACCGTTATCAGACCAAATGTCTTCACATATGTTGATTGCAGTTTTAATTCCGTTTATGTCGTAGGTTGTTGGTTCAGTTCCTGGGGTGAAATATCGCTGCTCGTCAAACACTCCATAATTTGGCAAGATCATCTTTCTATATGTGCCTATTACGGTCTTGTCATTAATTATTGCAGCAGAGTTGTAAATGGCATCCTTGTCCCTGTCTATATACCCGACTACAACATATATATTTTCTGAAGCTGAGACTATTCGTTTAAGGGCTGCCA
Source organism: SAR202 cluster bacterium (assembly GCA_022447925.1). Taxonomy (GTDB): domain Bacteria; phylum Chloroflexota; class Dehalococcoidia; order Lucifugimonadales; family UBA2962; genus UBA2962. Next base: position 38,112 of record JAKUTS010000009.1, read on the forward strand.
GATTATCATCAACGAACTGGGTTTTAAATATGAGATCTTCAGGAGGATATCCTGTAATAGATAATTCGGGAAAGGCTATTAGTTCAACTTCTAAATCTTTCGCTGATTTAATTCGCCGCAGGATTCGATCGATGTTTCCATCTATGTCTCCGACAGTTACATTAATCTGTGATAGAGCGATGCGCATTTAGAATGTCCGATTGTCTATTATTCTTTTTTAAAGAAACTTCGAATGTTATTAGCCTTTTTGTACAAAGGTATCAATACGATTCAAGGCCTCTAGTATGTTCTCAGCCGAATTAGCGAATGAAAAACGTACGAATCCGTCTCCATATTTGCCGAAATCTTCACCGGCTAAACATGCCACTCCGGCTTCCTGCAAAAGGTTGTCCGCAAAGTTTCGACTAGTCATCCCTGTGTCTTTAACATTTGGAAAAACATAAAAAGCACCCTTTGGCATCTGGCATGATATTCCATTGATGTTGTTTAATCCATTAACGATAATATCTCGACGCCTCTTAAATTCCTGAACCATTTTATTGGGTTCATCTTGGGATCCATCAAGTGCCTCAATAGCGGCTATCTGAGTTGCTGAAGAAGTGCATGAAACACTGTTTGCCATTAGTTTGCCCATTTGGCTGGCTAAATCTTCAGGCATAATACCATAGCCTATTCTCCATCCAGTCATCGCATAAGTCTTTGAAAATCCATCCAAAATAATTGTCCTGTCAACCATACCTTGGAATTGTGTGATGGATTCATGGTTCCCTTCATATAGGAATCTAATGTATATTTCATCTGACATCACGTATATGTCATGTTTTAGCGATAATTCGGCGAGTTTTTCTAGATCCTCTTTTGGGATTATGCTCCCACAAGGATTGTTTGGAGAGTTCAATATCATTAATTTCGTTTTCGATGTGATTTTCGATTCAATTTCTTCAACATCAATACTGAAATCCTTGCTTTCATGTAACTGCATTGGTACTGGAACACCGCCGACATAATTGATCATAGATTCGTAAATTGGAAATCCAGGATTTGGATATAGTACTTCGTCACCTTCGTTGATTAATGAAAGCATAGTAAAAAACATGATGGGTTTGCCGCCAGGAGTCACAACAACATTTTCTGGAGAAACATTAATGTGCCGTGTGACTTCAATCTCTTTAGCGATGCGGGCCCGCACGTCTGGCATTCCTGGAGAGGGGCCATAATGAGTATAGCCATCGTTAAGAGCTTGTGCTCCAGCGGCCACGACATTTGGTGGAGTATCAAAATCAGGCTCACCGATTTGTAGATGTATTATATCTCTGCCTTCAGCTTCCAACTTTTTTGCTCTAGCTAATACTTCAAAAGCAGTTTCAGTGCCTAATCTACTCATTCTATTTGCTAATTTCATCTATTACCTCTGCTGATTGGATCAAATTTTTCATATAAGTTTAATTAATTTACGTAATTTATTGAGCTAAATAGTATACATCTATATTGGCCTTAAAAAGTTTTTATGGACCTGTATTAAGGAGTATACATCTCTGAATGTGCCAACGATTTCTTCTGGCCGAAACCACCTGTAATAATAACGCTACCGTCTGCCAGAGTTAATGCAACATGCTGATATCGTGCCGTTGACATATCCGGACCGCTAGTCCATGTATTGGACTCCGGATCATATATCTCTGTCTCAACCTTATTTCCTAGTGCTCCAGTTACTAGTACACGACCGTCTTGCAATATGCTTGCCTGATGTTTGGCTCGCGGGATTTCAGTTTCTCCAGCTGGTGTCCATCCTTCAGTGGCCGGATCCCAGATTTCTGCAGTTTTACGTTTACCCATACCTCCTATTACCAGGACGCGTCCATCATTTAATAGAGTGGCAGTATGTAAACTTCTTCCTGTCGACATTTCTCCCGCAAGGGACCACGTGTCGTTTGCAGGATCATATACTTCAGCCATTTTTATAAAAGGCCCATCTGGGTTGCCCCCTCCGGTAACAAGTACGCGGCCATCATTCAACAGCGTCGCGGTGTGTAAGATGCGTTTTTCTGACATTGAAGCAACTTCAGTCCAAGCGTTAGTGTTAGGGTCATATGTTTCAACTGATGCATGCTTTCGCAGCTCGTTATCAGCTCCACCTGATAAAAGTACACGTCCATCATTGAGTAATACTCCAGCAGCATTTACTCTTTCAAAGTTCATTGTGTCAGTTTCTGTCCAGGCATTAGTTTCAGGATTCCATACTTCAGCTCTGTCTAAACCAAACTCTTGATTTCCGGCTCCACCGGCGGCTATAACTCTGCCGTCATTTAATGCTACAAGAATCAGTGACTTGCGTTCTTTTATTGGTTCAGCAATAAAGTCCCACGTACCAGTTTCTGGGTCGAAAATCTCTGCGGTGTTGCTCATGGCTTTTGAATATCCTTGTGAAGCACCTTCACTTACACCTCCCATCACTAATGCACGTCCATCTGGAAGTGCTACCCCTGTGAACTCAATTCTTTTTTCGGCCATTTCGCCCACGTCACTGACTGAGCCAATTGGCTTAGTCAAGTCATCTGTTTTGTTTTCATTAACCGACTGATCTGATGAATCTTGCTCTACATTTACTTCTGTTGAAGTGCTATCTGTCGATGTTTCAGTAGCGTTGCTACATGCCAAAAGCCCGGACAGTAGTAACATAAGTAATAGAACGAATTTAGTCATTGAATAATCCTTTTGTGTATATGCGTAAAAGCATTTAAATTAGTATACAACTTTTTTATCTGCAGATTGGAGCGCTAGCCTATGCTAAAATCTCAGTTTGGAGGATTTCATATTGAAAGTTTATCTCGGAGTTCCTAGAGGATTTTGTGCTGGAGTTGTGCGTGCTATCGATGTTGTTGAACTTGCTTTAAAAAAGTTTGGCACCCCTATATATGTTAAGCATGAAATAGTTCACAACCCATATGTGGTTAAATCTCTCGAGGATAAAGGTGCGATTACTGTTGAAAAGGTTGAAGAAATACCAAATGGTTCTACGGTAGTATTTTCTGCTCACGGTTCTCCTCCTTCGGATTTTGAGAAAGCTGAGCAAAACGAACTACATGTAATTGATGCAACTTGTCCTCTCGTTACTAAAGTTCACAATGAAGCCAAGAAATATACTAGAGAAGGGATGCAGGTCATATTAGTCGGTCATAGGGGACATCAGGAAGTTATCGGAACTATGGGCCAGTCAGAAATGCACCTAATAGATGAAAGAGAAGGGTTTGATATCCCTACTTGGGATAAAAAGGCTCCAGTTGCTGTACTTACACAAACGACACTCTCTGTAGATGATACCCAAGCTGCAATCGATGGCATAACGGAGAAATTTGAAAATGTAACTGTTAGAAATGATTTATGTTACGCAACAACGAACAGACAAGCTGCTGTTAAACAGCTATGCAAGCAGGTTGATTTGGTACTAGTTATCGGTGCTCCAAACAGCTCCAATTGTAATCGGTTGCGGGAGGTGGCAGAGGCAGCTGGTGTCACAGCATATCTGGTTAATGGGCCTGATGAGATAGACGATGCATGGCTTGATGGAATTGAAAAAGTTGGAATAACTTCCGGAGCTTCTACACCGGATGATTTGATACTCGCTGTTATCGACAAAATAAAACCCGACGAAGTTAATAGAATTGATGGGGTGGATGAAGATATAAGCTTTGTTTTACCAAGAGAACTACGTAATTAGAACTTATTACTCTATAGTTTGAGCCTCCAGTGTTTGTAAAAATAGAAAGCCTCACCGAATCCATATTTAAACTCTCTGGCACTGTTATAGTGATCGACGTATTAAGAGCATTTTCAACAGCCGTTGTTGCATTTCAAAATGGTGTTGAAAAAATCATTATGGTCGAAGAGGTTGAACAGGCACTAGCCATCCAAAAAAATGGATTTGCTGATATCTCCATGGGTGAAGTTGAAGGTAAAAAGCCAGATGGTTTTGATTTCGGGAATTCACCATTCCAATTATCGAATGCGAATATTCGAGGAGCTACACTCGTTCAGTCGACAAGGGCTGGCACTACCGGTGTTGAGAGAGCTAGTAAAGCTGGGGCATCTACTATATTTGCTGCTTCTTTAATGAATGCAAGCGCTACATCTGATTTGGTGAAGTCATTGAAATGTGAACCCGTTACTATATTTGCAATGGGAGCGTGGGGAACCACAAGGTCTGATGAAGATGAGCAGTGTGCTTTGTATATAAGGAATCTTCTGCAGGACAGACAACCTGATCCTCAATCAGTTATAAATTTGGTAAGAGTAGGGGAGGAAGCACAGAAATATGGAGATTCTAATCAGCCGCAATATCATCCGAAAGATCTGGATATAGCATTAAATATTGACTCAGCAAATTTTGCTATTAGAATCGAAGAAACAGATGGCTTGTTGGTTGCTAAGCCAGTCAAAGTCTAATTGATAAGAGCATGCGACCCGTAAAGGACAGATAAATGAAATATCGTAATTTAGGTAATTCTGGATTGAAGGTTTCTGAAATTGGTTTTGGTACTAATAATTTTGGGACTAATGATAAGTGGCCATTCCATATGGGCGCCAGTGAGGCGGCAACTCTTATAGATGCAGCCTTAGACGTTGGGATAAATATGATAGATACGGCTAATGTTTATGGTACGGGTAAATCTGAAGAATATGTTGGTAAGGCACTTAAAGGCAAAAGAGAACAAGCATTAATTGCCACCAAAGTTAGAGGTCCAATGGGAGAAGGTCCACATGGAGAAGGCCTGTCCAGGAAGTCTATATTTCATGAAATAGAAGCTAGTTTAAGAAGATTGCAAACAGACTACGTCGATTTATATCAACTCCACTGGGTGGATAAAGATACGTCTATAGAAGAGACTTTGAGAGCTTTAGACGACTTAATTAAGCAGGGCAAAGTTCGTTACATCGGTTGCTCAAATTATGAGGCATGGAGGCTATGCGAAACTGTTTGGACATCAAAAAGTCTAAATTTAAATCCTATAGTTAGTACGCAGCCAGCCTATAGTTTGCTTGATAGAGGTATTGAAAGCGAAGTGATCCCATTTTGTGAGGAATATCAAATTGGTGTCATCCCATATTTCCCTTTGGCTCATGGATTGCTCACAGGTAAATATAAAAGGAATCAAAAACCTCCGAAGGGCTCTAGATTAGAAGCAAAGTCAGAGCCTTATGAAACAGCCAATTTTGACTTGATAGAAGGCCTAGAAAAATTTGCAACTGATAGGGGGCACACAATTTTGGAATTGGCATTCGCATGGCTTTTATCAAAAGACGTTGTGAGCACTGTAATCGCAGGAGCTACCAAGATAGAACAGATTGAATCTAACGCAGTCGCAGCAGACTGGGTTCTCACCGGTGAAGAAGTAGATGAAATTAATAAATTATTGGAAGAGTAAGTAATTGAACACATCAAAGAAACTAGTCGTTATTCCTGCGGATTCTCCCACTCAAATCGAAGGATCACCGCACCTTGATATATTGAAAAAGCATGCCGAAGTTGAGCTGTATTCTGACTTCCCGTCAACTCAAGCCGAGAAGATGAGAAGAGTTGAAAATGCAGATGTTTTAATTAACTCAAGAAGTTCTTTGCACTGGTCCGGCGAAGAGTTCAGTTCTTTACCGAAACTAAAAATGATGTCCACCTGTTCGGTTGGCGTTGATGGATTGGATTTAGATGGTGCAAAAAAAGCCGGAGTCATAATATGCAATCAGCCAGGCAGTAATGCTCCATTCGTGTCTGAGCATGCTATCGCATTAATGTTAGGCGTCGCGAAGAGAACTTCGTCATATACCGCTCAACTTAAAGCTGGCATATGGTCGTATGTTAATGGAGTGTTTTTAAAGGGAAAGACGCTTGGAATCATAGGTACCGGCAATATTGGTAAACAGACTGCTGAGATGGCGAAAGCGCTAGGTATGAACGTAATTGCTTGGACATATAACCCTAATCTAGAGTGGTCTAAATCAACTGGTATTAATTATGTTGATTTAGATGAATTATTACAGACATCCGATGTGGTCAGCCTGCATACCAGATTAAGTCCTGACACTGAAGGGTTTATTGGGGAAAAAGAAATAAATTCAATGAAACCAGGGGCTATGTTAATTAACGTCGGTAGGGGAGCCTTGATCGACACTTCGGCTATGGTGTCGGCCTTGCACTCAGGCCAATTAGGTGGTGCCGGCTTGGATGTTTTCGATGTTGAACCAATAACGAAAGATCACCCTATTTTGGAATGTGACAACGTTGTGCTGACTCCTCATACAGCTGACGTGGTTCCAGAAGGAGTTGATGTGCTTAATGCAGGTGCTGTTAAGAACGTTTTAGCTTTTCTTGAGGGCAAACCAATTAACATAGTTAATCCTTAATAAAGGAGCAAATATGACAGAAAATAAACGTAAAGTGGTAGAAGGATACGCTGACGTTCCTGGCGGTAAAGTCTGGTACAAAATCATGGGCGAAGGTGATGGTCTGCCTCTGATAACTCTACATGGTGGTCCCGGGTCAACTCATAATGGCTTTAGCCCGTTAGAGGCTTTAACGGATGAACGCAAAGTCATATTTTATGATCAGCTTGGTTGCGGGAAATCTGATCGTCCTGATGACGTAAGTCTTTGGAACACAGAGCGTTTTGTCCAAGAGTTAGCTGGTCTTAGAGAAGCATTAGGGTTTAGCTCGGTTCACATCTTAGGTCACTCGTGGGGAACGATGCTGGCTACTGACTATTTGCTTACACAACCCAAAGGTGTTCAGAGTGTAATAATGTCGAGTCCTTGCATCAGTATTCCTATGTGGGTTAAAGACTGCCAGAACTATATAAAACAATTAGATGAAGATGTGCAAACCGCTATCGAATTACATCAGAAAAACGGAACAACTGACTCGCCAGAATATCAAAGAGCCGTTGAAGAATTTAATAAAAAGCATGTTAACCCGCTCTATTCAAAACCTGAAATATTTAAAAGTTATTTGAAACAAAGAGGAGTCATAGTCTACGAAACCATGTGGGGCATAAATGAGTTTTACATGACAGGAAACTTGGCAGGATATGACCGTACCGAAAGGTTGCATGAAATAAAAATACCCACCTTGTTTTCTTGTGGACGCGTTGATGAGGCTACTCCAGAAACCACAGGTTATTATCACACACTAGTACCGGGATCAGAGTTTATGATTTATGAAAATAGTGCTCACATGCCGCATTGGGATGAGCCGGAACGCTACATCGAAGTGGTGTCTGATTTTATGCGAAGAAATGATCCTGACAAATCACATGACGACGATCTGTCATTAACGGATTTTGGCTCCACTGGCTATTCTTAATAATAAATACGAAAATCGTGAACTCAGTCGTTATTTTATGCATACATAGGCTGAGTTATGATCCATAAACTAGCTACAGTATATCCAACCATCAATAACAGCATAGGATACTGACTTCGTATTGCTGAAGACTGCGATTCAAATAATCGCATTGCAATGCTATGGGATAAGAATACTGCAATGATATGGCCAACTAATATAGATATTATTGAGATGCTCCAATAAAAGTTTGAGCTAGCGATCATAAAATTCACTCTATACAGAGTTGTATTAAATATATTCCAATCAAACCCGAAAGGGTCAGAAGCTAGCGGTATTATTGTTTGTCCTTGTATAAGCAAAAACATAAGAAAATGAGCTACATGATACGCAAGGGCTATTGGTATTAATGTGTGAACAAATGTTGTTGCTAAATGATGTGTACTAAATGAGCTTCCACTAGCAAGTTTCATTAATTTAGCGAAAGCAAAATAAACGACAAAGAATATAACAATGGTAAAGATAAGTCCGAACGTATTAATTAACGTTATATTGTTACTATATGGTTCTAAATAGATTTGTATATCCATCCATCTTTTGGTGCCTGTAAATCCATCAAACGTGACTGTGGCCAACAAAAGTAAAATCAGTAATGTCTCTGAAATAGAAGCACGCTTTATATCAAGCAACCCGGATGAGATTGGTCTTACATACAAATGTGTCTTTATGTTGCTCGAAGTACCAGTTTTTCCAGATGCTGTCTTAATTGATTCACCGTGTATTGGTGCAAATCTGGATAAGTAGCCAAAAACCAATGTAAAAACCTCTCCATTACGTAGCCAGGTATCCTTACCGAATAAGAACATCCCTACCCATGTAATAATGGAATAAACCAATATGATTAAGCTAATTTTTGATGGAACAATAGCTCCAGGGTAAACATTTTCTATCCATGCAAAAACCACAAATAACAAAACGGCTGGCCAGGCTTTCAAATTGGATGGGTAACTTAGCTGCACAGAAATTGAGCTGTTTCTAACAAATAAACCGGATACTTGTTCACACCACTCAAAAATTATTTTCCATGGATTAATCAATGACCAAAGATTGCCCACGAAAGCAGATACATAGGCAAGTCCAACCCACCATATTACCCATACAAATGTTGGAGCAATATTGTAGACCGGATCAGAGCTTCCAATGAAACCAGATAGCACTACGATTATGAATAAGAAAACGCTGAATAATTGGATTATAAATTTAATATGAGCTCGTTCAATATATCCGAAGACACTAAGCTTCATAAGATCAAATTTTGGATATGTACTGTATGCGTGTGTGTTTTTATAAAAGAAGATAAGAACTATAAATGATGCAATTACTGCTCCTGCAGCAGCAACTAAACATAAAACTAAAGGTAAGGGCGGCGTAAACGGTTCAACCATATAGTGCGGGTTAGCATTTATTGAACTGGATATTGAATTGATATCTGGAGCAAACATTCCTTAAGTTAAAAACCCCATTTGATATTTCCGGATAACAATTAAGATTTATCCGTGATTGCTATTTGGCCTTAATTGTTACTTGGCTACTGCCCGCATGAATAAGATCAAATGTGACTCCATCATTGCCATTAGAACTTGGTACCTGTATCCCATCTACTAATACTTCCAACTGTCCAGAAAGGAGAGTGTTTGGTATTGATACCGTGGTGGATGAGTTAGTTCCCTTAGGGCCACCGGCCATAAAGCTGAGTTCTTTGGAATTTGTGTTAAATGTCATTTCAAATATATGGGACTGTGAAGTCACTTCTATGCTCTCCACTCTGCCGTCAACTTTTATCGCAAATTCATAAACTAGACTAATTAGAGGAGTTAAAATTGCTCTGTACAGTAGGCGCTCCGAGTTTTTATCCCTGTCATTTCTGGAAGTTTTAACCGCAACAAAAATTACCTTTCCAGTTGAATCAATTTCAAGAGTTCGGTCTTGTGCAAATGTGCCTCCGTACTCGGAATGTCCCGTTTGCGTACGATCCAAAAGTAATTTTCCGAACAATTTTTCTTGAGCGGAAAGTGGCTTGGATGAAGGCTCAAGTAAAGGTAATCCTAAGTTTACAGAGTACCAATTTTTACCAGCATTTTGTGTTCTGTATATATCGTCTGCGGTTATTGCATAAAGAACATTTGGGTTAATCGGATCAATAGCCATGTCAATTACTGCGCCCTTGGGTATACCTGTTGAGGACTTATCCCATTTTTGACCTCCATTAGCCGATTTATATATACCACTTTCTGTGGCCGCATACAGTATTTCAGGGTCGATTGGGTCCATTTGTAGATCGTTTGTAAATTCATCTAGGCCGTCATTAATTTCAAACCAAGACTCTGCGCCATTAGTTGTTTTATATATACCTATAGCGGTTGTGGTTTCATGAAGGCTTGTCATCGCATAGGCAATGTCAGGGTTTGTTGGATGTACAATTATGGAGTTAATTGATGTCTTTGTTTCAATAGGAAATCCATTAGACATTTCTTTAAAGGATTTACCTGCATCCGATGATTTAAATATATGCGCTCCATCAAGATTGAAAGTCAAGTCAGGATATACCGAATCGTGTACTGAACCTACATATATAACGTCTGAATTACTTGGTGCTACAGCTACTCCGTGCAAGTGGAAATCAGCGGCGCCTTCCAGGCGCAATCCTAAGTTGTAAGTTTCCTCACTTAGTCCAGCTTCAATTTCGTGAGTCAATACATACCAGCTTGCACCGAAATCCGTACTGGCAGTTAACTCTCCGGTTCGTAGCCATCCTGTGGTATAGATCACATATGGAAAATCATATGTGAAGGCATATACCATTGGATAATGAGAGGTGATTGATGGGGAAAACCACCAACTGTCTCCAGCATCAGGGGAAAAGAAATTGCCTCGTCCAGACTCACCTCCGACCCAGAGATTGAATGGGACAATTGGATGATTTCCCATTTGTGCTATCTTCGCTTCGTATATACCCTTGTCACTTCTATACCAAGTTTTTCCACCATCTATACTTTTGTATAAGCCTTCCCCTTTATGCATTCCTCTATTCTTGTGTTTGGGATGTGTTGTATATACTTCAGTGGCAGTGCCAATGAAAACGATATTTTCATCAGTTGGATCAATTGCTACAGGCGTTAGGAATTTGTATGCCAATCCTTCACTTATATCGGTCCAGGATTTGCCTGAATCATTGCTTCTAAAAATTCCATCATGACTAGTTACATAAGCAACATTGCCATTGCTAGGTGCGAAATGAACGTGGTGTAACTTGAGAGAATTTAGTCCGTTGTTAATTCTTTCCCAGGTTAATCCACCGTCAGAACTACGGAACATTCCTTCGTTTGTTGAAGCAGCCAATATGATGTTTGGGTTATTCGGGTGAATATCCAGACCCATCACTTTTGGAGGGTTGTTTTCATTGAGGTTTTTCTTGCTGTTAGCGACTTCTTCAAGATACGAAATCACGTTGCCGCTCCATGTCACTCCATCATCACGTGTGTATTGGACACCTCCATCCCCTGCAACCCATATCACTTCAGGGTTATCTGGCATCACAACAATTGCATCGATAGCAGAGCATGTTGAACAGGTGCCTGTCTTGGTCCAAGTTTTGCCAGAATCTATGCTTTTATATAGATCAGAAGGTTCAGCTGGCCATATATCTCCTCGTGTATCGCCAGACTGAAGAGCGGCAGCATATACGATATTAGGCTGCTGGGAAGAAAATTGTATTGCTGTGAAAGGTATAACATTGCCTTGATCGGCAGTAAAACCAACTACTGATTCCCATGATTCTCCGCCATCAAAGGTGGCTTGGACGGACCATTCCAAATTTGTATAAATAGCAATATCTTTATCAACTGGACTTAGTGCTAATGAACCAACGTGGCCTGTCACATGAACTAGGTCCCAATTGGCACCAGCATCCGTGCTCCGGTACATAGTCATATCATTAGAATCGACACCTGCATACATGATATTTGAATCAACAGGTGAGATTTTGATTTCCACGAATTCGCCTGCCTGTACGTCTGACACCTTCTCCCACTTTAATTCAGAACATTGTTCTCCTTCATAAATCTGGCAACTATCAAAAGGTTGCTCATATTTAGCGACTGGTAGGGTTACATTATTTAGGTCAGCAGCGACAACGCCGTTTGGAAGTTGTGCTGGAGGCACGTTACAGTCTGGTGTTTTAGGTAAGCCACTTTCATCTTTCTGATCTCCGCTGCATTCCCATTCTTCATCGTCGTATCTGCGTTTATCATCATCTTCAGGTCTATCTTCATTGCGACGTCTGTCATCATCTTCAGGTCTTTCATCACCGGCACGTCTGTCATCATCTTCAGGTCTTTCGTCATTACGCGTTCTATCATCATCCCCACCTCTGTCCTCTTCAAAATCATTTTCCATTTCAGGCTTGCCGAGCTTACAGTGCTGGATACTCGTGAGTTCTGCTTGATCTATTTTCGCATCAAAATAGACAATATCGTCTGTTCTCGGTCTACCTAAAACTTTAATCATACAGTTGGGATCATATGTGCTCTCACTAATTTCTTCAGTCACTTCACTTTGATCAACTGTGTCTATAGGATCTATTTCATTGGAAACAGGAGATGCTGTATTTGTCGGTCTTGGAGTTGGATCTGCAGACTGCTGTGCTGTTGCCGTGGGCTCTGTAATTGACTCTATTTGTTCTTTTGGTTGTGTTTCGATTGCAATCGGTTTAGATTCTGCACAACTTAATGCGAGAATTGACAATATTATTAAGAGTTTAATTAAGAGATTTTTCACTACGAGATATTATCACCGAAACAAACTGGTAGCCATTCAGAGTCGTTTATCAGTTTAATTATGAAAGGCTCGCACCGAATCATGAGAACAGCCATCTTGCTTACCACCCAAAAGTTTTCAAATCGACCCTTCCGCTATTATCAAATTCTACTCCTTCAGCCATAAGTAATTTTCTTTGTAGTATCACATCGTTTGGTTGTCTGCTACTGATTTTCCCATCGCGATTAATCACTCGATGCCATGGTGTATTTTGATCAGCTTCTGTCAGGCTTGCAAGAGCAAATCCGACCACTCTTGCGCTAGATATAGGCACCAGTTGTGCTACTTGTCCATATGTTGCTACTTGCCCATAAGGTATCGAATTAACTATTTGGTATATTTTCTTGAAAATACCAGATGGTTTTTGTGACATCTGGATACCATAACCGTGTTTATGTAAAGGGTGCAATTAATCTACAAGTTTGTTCATCTTATTTTTAGTTAATTCCGTTGTTGGGCCAGAAAAAGAAACACGCCCTTTACTTAAAACGATCAAACTATCGCTATATTTCCTAGCCATATCAATATCATGAGTTATGACTAATAAGGTTTTGCCCATATCACATATATCTTTGAGCAAAGAATAAAATGTTTCTCTAGAATCTGAATCTATGGATGATAATGGTTCGTCCATGATAATTACGTCTTTACCTTGAGCTAGAGCAAAAACCAACCAGGCCCTTTGTTTTTCGCCGGTTGAGATATCAGTGAAAGATGATTTTGAAATTGATGAAATTCCGCAAGTGTCAAGCAAGCTTTCTAAAACTACATCTTTATCAACTTCATTACTATTTTTGTAAAAACCTAGTTTGCATATTTCTTCAACAGTGAGGAATGGAGGATCTTCTATATCTTGGGGCAAATAACAGATTTCAGTGGCATCTATATTTGAAATAGTTCCTTGGTAATCTGTGATTTCGCCAACTATAGATTTAACTAAAGTCGATTTACCAGATCCATTTGGTCCAACTAAGCAGGTAAACTCATCATTGCTAACATTACAAGACACTTTGTCCAAAATCATAGTTTCATTTATCTGTATAGATATCTCTTTTATTTCTATGTTCATCGTATTCTCAAAGCTAAATACATCATTAGTGGTGCGCCAATTACAGTAGTTGCCATTCCAACTGGTAATTCTGTAGGTGAAAACAGTAACCTTGCGAATTGGTCAGACAGCATTGTCAGTATTCCGCCTGTTATTATCGACCCGATAAATAATTGGACGGGAACATTTCCAAATAAGCGACGGCTAATATGCGGGGAAATCAAGCCAACAAATCCAATTATCCCACCCCCATACACGGAAGCTGCGGTCAGTATTCCAGCCAGTATCATACTTAATAACCTCAGCCTGTTAGGGTTAACTCCCAAAGATTTGGATAGTGTGTCTCCAAGAATAATAGGTTGAAATTGCCTCGATAGTACAAGGGCAATAGTTGAGCAGATGACAAAGGTTATTAGAACGTAATAAAAAATCGTCCAGTTACTATAAGCAAAAGAACCAGCCACCAATCCAAGTACCTGAATTGAGAAAATACTGCCATGAGAAATTACAGCCGTGCTTATAGCTATTGTTAGAGCTCCTAATGCTATACCCATGATAGCAAGCCTGGTTGGAGTTAAGTTACGTTCAGAAATTAGCCTCACCAAAATAATAGAAACAAAGATTGAGAAACCGATTGCACCTATGAAAATAAGAGGTTCCTGAGTTGTTATAAGGCCTGCAGCACTACATGCGAGAAAAATAGCTGCTGCGCCTCCGATACCGAAAAGATTAGGGTCTCCTAAAGGGCTTCTAGAGGATAGTTGAATAAGTGCTCCAGCTAATCCTAAGCATCCACCAACTATAAAGCTAACAGCTATACGCGGAATCCGAATGTTCCACATAATAGTGTTAACTACAGTGTCTTCGGATCCAAAAATACCATTTATAGCATCTTTGAACCCGTAATTAGAGGGGCCCAAAAAGAGCCCCGCTAATACTAAAGCAAAAATAATTACGCCTAAGGTTGAATATCTTAGGGCGTAGGTCATGTTATTGCATGGAATCCAAAGCCGACTTTAGAAATTCAACTGCTTCGACTATACGTGGTCCTGGAGCTTGTAGAAATAGATCTACATCTGCTTCTATTATGCTGCCAGTTTGTATGGCCTTAAGTCCAGCAAATGGAGGAATCATAGTTATCAATGACGATAATCTAGGCGCAGGTTCGGGAGCCGGGGTGATAGTTATGATGACATCTGGGTTAGCCATCAAAACTGCCTCTGGACTCATCAGTGCAAATCCAGGGTATGGCCCTGAGTTTGAAAGGTCTGAAGCCTTGTTTTCCATTCCTATAACTGCAGCAACCAGACCTGTGTATGAGGATGGTAGTGCGGCATATAAGTTTTGGTCTGGGTCAGATATTAAGATCAAAACGCTACGGCCGTCATCAGTTCCAGCTGCTGTTAGCCTGTCCTTGATATCCGTAGTAGCTTTATTTGCAATTTCTTCTGTGCCGAATATGATGCCGAGATTTGTAATGCCACCCATTACGTCCTCTACACTCTCAGCTTTCACAGCAAACACATTAAGTCCAACAGCGCCTAAAATTTCTACAAAACGAGCCTGTGTTATTGCCTCAATTACCACTAGGTCAGGGCGACTGCCGATTATGGTTTCTACAGAGGGATTATACGCACTTCCCACGTCAGGTAGTGATAATGCTGCCTCGGGGTGGGTTGATGCACGATCTCTTAAAACAGACTTTCCACCAGAGGCATATACCATTTCTGTTGCGGTGGGGCTAATAGTTGCCACGTTTGTTGGAATAGACTCAAAAGTAAGCTCTCTTCCTAGGGCATCAATCACAACAATTTTTTCAGATGCTGGTTCAGGTGTCGGAGTTATGACTACGATTTTTTCCGTCTCTACTTCGACTACCTTTTCAACTTCTACAATTACTTCTTTCTCAACAACCTTTTCAATTTCTACCTCCACCTCTTTCACTACTTCTTTTGCGACTTCTACAATTTTCTCTTCGATAATTACTTCTGGTTCAACTGAACAAGCCATAGCAAATATTAAAAGAGACATAATGCAAAAACCGGCGATAAGTAACGGCTTGGAATACATATTTTTGGCCAACTTAAACTCCTTAAGTTAATTAAATTTTTTCCAGCCAGCTATTTTTCAATTTATTGAACTCCGCAGTTTAATAAATTGTAAGCTCACTAACAAAATCCAAAAAACGGAGGATATTTGAGTGAATATGCTTAATTACAAAAACTAAAGATGATTTTTAGTTTCTGCTCTCCATACAACATAATTTATTATATTGTGAAACAATTAACAATGCTTCAAGCAATGTTTTTATTTGTGATATTGAATTAATTCACGACTTTAGTTTAAATGGCTCATATCATCAGGTTTGTATATACTGCGAGTGTGAGCAGCAAAATAAGGAGTTAATTATGTCATCAGAAAAGCCAAAATGTGATAATCCTAATTGCACATGCGATCCCTGTGAATGCGATCCATGTGAATGTTAAAACCGATATAGATAAATCTAGAGTCGATTGAAAGGAGCTTACCGTGTCAAAGTCAGAGAGGACAGGGAAGATACAAACTGTATTAGGATTAATAGAGCCAGATGATCTTGGGGTTACGTTGGCTCATGAGCATTCATTGATTGATATGGAAATATACCTAAGTATGCCTGAAGAAGCTACTGAGCGCTGGTATGTTGATCAGCCAGTGACCATGGAGATTTTAGGTGGATTAATGAAACGCCTTTTTCATAACAAAGATGTTGTGAAATTAATTGACGAAAAGCACCAGGCCGAGGAGTTGTATAAATATTATCTTTCTGGTGGTAATTCTTTAGTAGATACTACTTCAATCGGCATTGCTAGAGATCCGTTGGCACTAACCAGAATGTCCAGGGCTACAGGCCTTAATATAGTAATGGGAGCATCATACTATGTTCCGCTTTCTTACACTGATGAAATTCACGAAAAATCGGAACAAGATATCACAGATTCGATAATTAAAGATGTAACTGTGGGCGTTAAAGAAACTGGAGTCAAATCAGGTATTATAGGAGAGATAGGTAATTTTTGGCCGACAAACGAGACTTCGAGAAAGATTCTTAGGGCTTCCGCCCATGCTTCAGTTGAGACTGGTGCGGCAATTTCTATTCACCCTGGAGGACATCCAGACGCACTTTTACAACATTTAAATGATGTAATGGAAGCTGGTGCCGATCCAACCCGGGTAATTATGGGACACTTAGACGTATTTCGTTATTCACCGGAAGTAGTTAAGGAAATTGCTGAAACTGGTGCTACCCTTGAGTTTGATCGTTTTGGCAGTGAAAACACTAACTTTGCAGAAGGTGGCCTTGATATAGACTTTCCGTCGGACGTGCAGCGTATAGAGCGTATAGAGCAATTAATAGATTGGGGATATGAGGATCAAATTGTTGTTGCCCAAGATGTATGTCTTAAAACCGACTTGGTGTCCCATGGTGGGGGAGGCTATGTTCATATTCTTGACAGTATTATTCCACGAATGCGAAGACGTGGATTCTCAAGCGAAACTATCGATAAAATTTTGATTGAAAATCCGAAACGGGTATTAACCTTTAAGTAAGGAACCGTTATTTGGAGAGGTGTATGACACCTTTATTTGAAATTATTGATGTTGAAATATTGCTTTGCTGGCGACATGAGTCATTGGAATATTGGGGCAATTTTGGCGAGTCTTCGTCAAAAATTGTTTATGGCAGACGGCACAAATCTAATATTTTTACAGCGGTTAAAAATAAGATCCAATTCGGTACTGCAGAGTTGAATGCAAATTCCAAATCAATTGAATTAGAAGATGAACTGGAAACATGGTCCAAAATATACCCCGAATGGTTTGACAGGCCTGACTGGGATGACTTGGGAGTGCGAGGAACTATAGACCATAGGATTCAGGCGCTAATTAATAAAGGCTTTATCGAAAAAGTGCCGAGAGTAATGATGGGGCACAGTAGGGATATGTACAGGATGGATTTAGAAGAACTTACTGTGGCTGAATGGGAAATATTGAATGAGATAGGCGATCTAGAACCTAAACTTGATTTTTCAGTTCCCAATCTTAATAGATTCAATAAGGCTCTTCGGGTCAAAGATTAATAATTTAGTATCAAAAAGTTGTCCAGCCGCCATCTACAATTAAGTTTTGGCCTGTAATCCAATTGCCTGCAGGTGAAGCGAATAAAGCTGCAGCTCCTTTTAAATCATGCGGTTCGCCCATTTTATTAATGGGTTGCCTGTCTACCATTCGGCTTATCATTTCTTTTTTAACTGTCGGTTTTGGTATTTGCCCAGGGCTAATGCAGTTAACGGTTATACCGTGCTCTCCTAACTCAGCCGCCAGAGCTTTTGTCAGGTTAATTACTCCGCCTTTAGCGGCAAAGTAACCGATGGAAGACCTTTTGTGATTAAGGCCGGCATATAATCTTTTATCAGTTCCCATCACTCCGTGCACCGAACCGATTGTGATAATTTTTCCGTGTCCTTGTTTGATCATGACATTTGCAGCAGCTTGAGCGCACATAAAAGTAGTTTCAATGTTCATGGTTATGGTTTCTCGAAATGCCTCTGCCGATGCGGCAGGGAAATCATCATCTGGTGTTGAACCTCCTGCATTACAAACAAAGACGTCCAATTTTCCATAAGTCTGTATTACAGATTTAATCAATGAATTGACATCACTTTCAATGCTCGCATCGCATTGCAACGCATGAGCTTTAAGTCCTGATGCTGAAAGTTGAGCAGCCACTTCTTCACAATTTTTTAAGTTTCTACTTGCAATTATTACGGTGGCCCCAAGTTCACATAATGATTCGGAAATAGCTGATCCTAAATGAGTGCCACCACCAGTTACGACTGCAATAGAATCTGACATATCAAACAATTGCTTCAATGTCTGCACAAGATTATTTACCTTCCTTTCTCAAGCTGGACATCTTGCCATGTATAGTCTACTTTGTCTTTATAAAAACGATCTGGATTTTCAATTGCCCATATCTGTTTTCTTATGATGTAGTTATTAGGATCAATCTCTATAGCTTTACGCCAAAGTTTTATGGCCTCATCTGTTTTGTTCGAGTTAAATAATTGTTGGCCAGATACAAATAGTTCATTTGCTTTTCGATGAGTTTCTTGTTCAAATTTCTCGGGTTGGGAGCTTTTGAAATCCTTTCCGGATACCCAATTTTCCACTAAGGATCTTTTAACCGGTTCCCTTATATTAAATGTACCTAATTCGATGAAGTCTACATTTCCATCTGAGCCTATTAAATAAACATTTGGTACAGCTTTAAATCCATATAATTTACCGAGCTGATTACTCTGGTCCACAACAGTAGTAAGCGTGGCATGAGCTTTCTCTAGATAAAATTTCGGTTTTTCAACTCCCTGCACATCCATCGCTACCGTGATTATCTTTACATTAGTTGAGTTATTTTCAGAAACATCTTGCCATACAGGCAATTGAGCTCTACATGCTCACCAAGATGCCCAAAAGAACAAAGCAATTTTTTGCCCAGAATAATCGGAAAGCTGTATATCTTCTCCAGCAACCGAAGGTAAGCAGAAGTTAGGTGCCAGGTCTCCAACTTTTACGTAGCCAGTTTGTTCGGCCATTTCTACATCCTTTATATGTATGGTAATTAATATAGTGAATTATAAAAGTGTTATTCCAACTATGGCCAGTACTGTAACACTTATTGCAATACTTTTGATGAAAAGGCGTTTAGGATGAGTGTTTTCATTCAGGAGTTTTAATTTCCCAGTGCTTAATAAGCTGCTGAAAACGAATACCCATACTGGTGCTGTTGCAAACAAGGTTGATACTAGCGCTACCGAGCTGCCAATTTTCATTGAGCTCAAAAACGACAAATGAGCAAGGGGTAGTATTACGGCTTCAACCAATAATACAAAAATCATAGTTCTAGGCTGTTTGACAGTAGACCAAAATTTGCCTATCGAGTCTCTTTTTAAATTAAAAACAATCGGCAATAGCGCTCCGATTCTTTGTGCCCAAAAAGCATTTTCTGCTGTAACTTCTTCGAGAGCGTAACCGCTTAACACCTGCGACATCGCAGATAAAGCGGCGCAAATAATTAACCCTAATATCGCAAACATCTTTGTTTTACTATTAGTATTCTCAGAGGATTCCGTGGATAGAATCATTATTCCTATGATCGCTAATATTATTGCTCCCCACTGTAGTAGAGCGAGAGATTGATCAAGTAATAACAAAGCGAAAATCGCAACAAAAAGAGGACTGGTATTAAATATAGAAAAACTAATTGAGGCCTCGGTATTTCTTAGAATCCGATAAAACGTTGTAATAGCAATTCCATAGACTACTCCGCTTCCAAAAATTGCTGCTATGTGTGTTGCTGGGACGCCCGCCTCAAAAGGGTAGAGTATTCCAAAAATTATGCTGTATACAATAAGGCTTACCGCTAACCACAGCATTAGTGTAGTCGCATCAGGGAGATAACGAATTGACAGAATTTTTTCGCCTGTACCCCCAATCCCTATTAGTGCTGCAGCTAAGATTGCTAATGCAATCCATGATTCAGTTGGTAGAAATGACAGCAACATTTAATAAAAGTTTGAAAAGGTCATGAGATTTAGGTTTTATAAATCCTGAAATACGTATTTAATCTATTATATGTGTGATGGAGTGAATAAGTGTTGAAAATCCGTTAACTTTTTATAAGGATTAAAAAAATGGTAATAGCGTTAATTGTCGGGGCAGGTGGTTTTATTGGTGCCATCGCAAGATATGGCATAAATTCTGGTTTTGGCAGATTACTACAAGACCAATGGTTACCGTATGGAACATTGACGGTTAATGTTGTTGGATGTTTGCTAATAGGAGTGGTGGCTGGAATGATAGATGACAAACAGATAGGAGGTGGGCAATTGCGCGCATTTGTTGTGATAGGTGTCTTGGGAGGATTCACAACTTATTCTGCATTTGGTTACGAAACAATTAATTTAATCAGGGACGGTAATATTTCAGCAGCAATTGTAAATATTGCTGCACAGATAGTATTAGGCTTAGGCGCTGTTTGGATTGGTTACAAACTAGCAACCGTAGCCTAATCTACTAACTAAGAAATTTTATAACTGCAGGCGATACAATATCCTGTCTTTCGAGTTGAGGCACGTGCGCCGCCTTATCAACCATGAAAACTTCAGAATCTACGAGAAGACTTTTGAAATCATCTGCATATACTGGAGGGACTAAACCATCTTGTTTACCCCAGACAATAAAACTTGGAGCCTTTGCTCGATGAATGCGACGGGTTAAGCCTTTTTCAGGTATTGGCCAAATGAATGCTGCAGAACATGCGAGGGACCATGACCTTTTGATTTCTTCATCTTGCCTTTCGATCTCATCTTCAGGCATTGCTAACATTGCTGTTGCAATTTCCCCTTCAGGTTCATAAAAACATAATGGCATCAATTCATCAGGGGTTAGCTTCATCCAATCTTCCACCGGTTGTTCCTCCCTCCATAACCCGATCGCAGAAATGAGTACTAATTTACTTACTCTTTCTGGATTGGTAGATGCTATTTCAGCTGCGAGCATTCCACCAAATGAGTGCCCAATGACTGCAGGGGAATCTAGTCCTAACTGATCGAACACTTCATAGTAGTGAAGCATCAATTCCCAAAGTCCACGTATTTCTCTAACAGCATCTGGGTTGCCCTCTGTTCCAGGAAGCGATGGGGCGTATACTGTAAAGTGATTGGCTAGATCATCTAGAAAAGGATCCCAGGCGGGACCACCTGCTCCATGAAGAAATACAACTGGAGGCCCACTGCCAGCTTGATGCACTAGGGATTCAACTCTGCCATTCATTGTTTTTAGCACACTTGTTGATTTCTTCATACTGACACAGCTTCCTGAGATCTCTTTGCTCCTTGCGGCCACCAATGATTCTCCCAGCCCTGATCATCCCATATATTTCTGACCTTAGGTAAGACTTCCTCTCCAAATAGCTGGATATTTTTCTTGGTTAATTCATGTGGCATTGATCCAAGATGCATAAGTGCCATCAGGTTTCCACAATTTAGATCTTTTATAACGTCCTCTAATTGGTGCCTGACAGATTCTGGACTACCAGCAACAATAAATCTGTTATCAATATAGTCTTGGAATTTCCAATCCTTTCTTTTTGTGGCAAGATCGGCTGGTATACCATAACCTCCTGCTCTGGTCGCTTTAACTAGGCTACTGTGATCCACATGCCCGGGTGCCATAAAGAAATGTAACGGAGTGTGAAGAGATTTTTCGTAGAAGTACTTCACATGTTCAAAATACTGTTCTTCAGCCTTTGCATCAGTTTCAGCTACCAGCACCAATTGTAAAAAGCCAAGCCGGTATGGATTCTTGTCTTTACCCAGCTCATCCAATCTTTCCCAGTATTTATCTACATTCTTTTTGGCAAATTTGCTACCAAAATAACTTAAGAAACAGTAACAATAGTCACGTTCAGCAACCCAATCAACAGTCGATTTACTACCTGTGCCAGGCACCCATACTGGAGGGTGTGGTTGCTGTATAGGCTTGGGCCAAGTATTTACATACCTAAGTTGATTGTATTTTCCGTTAAAAGAAAATACATCTTTTCTAGTCCAGGCTTCAATTATGAGGTCATGCGCCTCGCGAAATCTTTCTCGTTGTTCCATTGGAGGTATACCGTAACACCAGTTTACGTCGCACGAACTACCCAATGGCATTCCAGCAACTAACCGTCCTCCACTAATTCCATCCAGCATGGCGTACTCTTCCGCAACTCTTTGAGGAGGATTGGTTGGAAGAGTTGATCCCATAACTACTATCGCCGTGTCTTTTGTGTTGCGCGCTAAGGCTGATGCCATAATGTTAGGTGAAGGCATAAAACCGTAAGCATTTTGATGATGTTCATTTACACATACACCGTCAAATCCCATTTTGGCACCAAATTCTAGCTCATCTAAAGACCAATTGTAGTACTGGCCAACACGAGCTGGATCAGCTAATTCCGACCAAGGAGGTGTTACCCAGACAGAACTGTACCTTTTTTCAAAGTCGGCAGGTAATTCCCGGTGTGGCATTAGATGGAACATCGATATTTTCATGTTTTAGCCCCTTTATCAAAACTTACTATTTGGAAATCCAAACGTGTTCATTAAATGTTTTCGGGAGTATAGCATCATTCGCCAAGTTGCAGTTAATTTTTATATATAAACCCTCATTGAGCTAGTTAGTATGACGAAAAACGTAGTCAATATCGGGCTTTGTTCAAGAGGGTCTTTGTGGTATAAACTTTTAATTAACACCATATGAAAAATCTAATTGAAACCACCACACTAAAACGCAAATGGATAGAAAGCACTTTATTTCCTCAATGCGATTTTTTCCGTTTGAAAAAAGGAACAGGGAAAGAATTACAAGGTAAATCCCTTTATTGTTTATTTTATGACCCTAGTTTTATAACAAGGGCGTCATTTCAGCGGGCCATGCATTTGTTGGGAGGGCAGTTTTATCAGACTGAAAATGCTTCTCAATCATTCCCTGTAACTGAGGCTAATCATATTGATAATGTAGTAGCAATATTACATAGTCTCAGAATGGATGCAGTAGTGATAAGAAGTAACGAGTCTAATGTGATGAGTGAGGCAGCAAGTGCAGATCTGATACCGGTTATTAGTGGCGGAGGTATCTACGACCATCCAACTCAATCCTTAGCTGATCTTTATACTTTACAGTTAGAAAGAGGTGCTATCGACGGGTCTCATGTAGCCATAGTAGGGCGGGTCGAACATCGAAATGTAAATGCTTTGATCATTGGGTTATCTCTTTTTCAAGACATAACCATTAGTGTGTTTTCTCTAAGCGGTGCAATCAATCCAGAAATACTGACTCTAGCTTCTGAACGGGGAATCAAGTTTAGAGAAGTAAATTCTATGGATGAAATAAAAAATGCTGATGTGATCTATCTCAATGCACCTAGAACGCAATCTCACGCTAATCTATTAAGGTCAAGAGGAATACCAACAATAAACATTAACCAAGAGTTTATGGATTCGTTAGATGATAAAGCTATAGTGATGAATCCGATTCAACGCAGCGGTGATTTCTCTATAGAAGTGGTTGATAATAGATTGGCATTTTACAGACAATCAGAAAATGCTTTGATTGTTAGAATGGCAGTGTTGGTCGATATCTTGTCTTAAGCTACTTCAATTGATCCTGTTGAATTAATATCTGATGGTTTCTGTTCAAGTTCTGGAGTGACCAGGCTTAAATATTTTCCGAAAACTGAGTGCATAAACGCACTGTTAATTATTCTTCCATGCCAATCGAATGATACTCCGTTAGCTTCCAATACATCTTTTCTGACGTCATCGGTCATTAGTTTAGAAATCAAGAATTCAATTTGAGAATCTCTAAGAGACTCAAATATTCCTCTTGCTACGTTTCCTAGTTTAATTTCGCTGTTGAGAAGCCTTTTCCATTCTGACTCGTATGGTTTTAATTGTTTTGATGATAAATCCCCTTGATTCAATGCTTTTATTAAAGTTTTCGCGGCTAATTGTCCTGATAGTAAGGAGTAATAAATGCCTCCTCCCGTTGTTGGCTTAGTTAGGCCGGCGGCATCACCTACTGATAGTGCTCTCTGATTGTACGTTGGTGTTGATGGCTTGACAGGTATTCCCCATTTGCGTTCAGGGCTTTCAATCTCCTTATAATATCCTTGTGTCTTTAATAGTTTTGTTAAATTATCCATGTGTCCGTTTAATTTGCGGGAAGTCGCTAAACCAACCAAGGCTTGATTATTTTGAGTAGGCACTAACCAACCAAACGAACCTCTGCCAATGTTTGATCCAAGAAAAACCTTTGGCCTGGATAGGCCTTCTGTGGACACGGTCGTTTGACACCCGGTCAGAAAGTTTTTATGTTCTCCATTGCCAAGTCCAGCCATCTTTAATAAAGGAGATCCAAATCCTGTAGCTATTATTACTGCTTTGCAGGTGGCACTATGATTTCTGCCTTTGGATTCGCTTATAACAGACACCTCTTGATCACTTACATCTATAGAGGTGACTTTTTGATTGAGACGGTAAACTGCCCCTGCTTTAACTGCTTTATCCGCAAATGATTCGACATATGAAACGCGGTTTATTACATAAGCTTGAGGGTTGCGATGATTGATCAAATAGGTTTTACCAGAAGGAGAAACAATATCTGCACTTGAACTAGATCGATAGATCTCATGTTCAGCTGGCGGGAACTCTTTAAAACACGAGTGGCCTATTATTCCTGTGCATAGTTTATCCCCGATTTTTGTTCTCCAATCATAAACTTCGACCGAAAAACCAGCCTTAGCAATGTTCAGGGCTGCGAGGTTGCCTGCAGGGCCTGCTCCTATGATGATTACGTCGAGCAATCTACGCTCGTTAACATGTTTAACACGAGTTGTAATGCTACCTTAATAGAACCTTTGTTGCCAACAATTTTTTAGTTGAATTAGCCATACATACGATCGCAAAGATAGGCCATTATAAAGTCGTTTGTATGAAGTCCACCGATCGAATGGGTCCACCATTCAATCCTAACTAGTCCCCACTCTAAAGTGATCTTAGGATGGTGGTCTTGTTTATCTGATTCAATTCCAACTTTATTTATAAATTTTAATGCTGATAAATAATCAGAGAACGAAAAGTCCCTTGCTAGATGAGGTATCTCAGTGTCATGAGAGATTGCCCAGCTAGGGGTTTCCTTCAGCAGTTTTTTTATATCAGAGTCTGGTAATTTTGGGGTGTCAGCTTTAGTTTTCACACAATCCTTGTTTGTTAATGACATGATTCCTCCTTTTATTTGACGTTTTGAAAATATAATGCCTGTGTTTTTCACATAGATGTAATAATTCCATTGCTGCTTAAATCTGTAATAATGGAGTTTATCAAATGCAAAAACTGTTAAATAAATTCATTATTCTGCCAATAAGGGACCATTTGGTGTCGTTAATTAGGTACCCTGATTTTCGTTATATTTGGCTGACAGGCGTATTTTCATTTGGTGGAATGTGGATTTTTACAGTCACTGCGACATGGATAGCTGTGGAAGAATCAGGAAGTTCGAGGTGGCCCGGGATAATTGCTTTTTCAAGCCTTTTACCATTTTTGATTTTTTCTGCTATTGGCGGATTTTTTGCAGATAGATATAATCGTAAAAATGTAGTTCTAGCTACATCTTTTGGCAATACAATTTTGGCTGTACTTATCGCTGTTGGTGCTGTTACAGACTCTTTAGATTTGTGGCATTTAGCTGTTGGAGCGTTTTTGGCAGGTGGACTTAGAGCTGTAATGGAACCGGCAATACAGGCTTTAATTCCGAATCAGGTAGATAAAAAGCATATGCTAAATGCTATAACCCTAAACGCATTAACTCATCATGGTTCACGTTTTTTCGGGTTATTAATTGCTTCACCTTTATTGGCTAGCGGGGTTGCTATATCAATATCTGGTTTTACTATTATTCCTGGAGGAATTAAAACCGTATTAATTCTTAGTGCAGTTTTTACAGCACTTAGCGCTCTGTCCGCTATGTTTTGTACTACAGTTTCATATGGAAGCATAACTTCTAAGATTCAAACAAGTTATATTACTAAAGAAGCGAAGCGTTCCTTGTTTGGTATCAATAGCAGAGCTATGGAGATATCAAATGGTATTAGTTATGTTGTTTCAGGAATGCTGGAAGGATTTAGATATATATACACACATAAAATAATTTCAATTTTTATTATATTAGTTGCTTTTCACTGCGCATTAGTTATGTCATTTGAGTCTATAATGCCCATTTTTTCTCGCGAGACCTTAAAAGCAACCGATGGATCTATCCTAGGATATTTGGTAATGGCATTTGGAGCCGGATCAATTATCGGAGTATTACTTGTAGCTGGGCTAAACCAGGAAAAACATAAAGGTTGGGTTTTACTATGGTCAGGCGTCGGAAGTGGTATCACACCTATCTTAATGGCCTTGATGCAAGACTCAGCTTTAGCTATGTTGTTTGCAGGCTTCATGGGTGCAACACAGGCAAGCTTTATGGCAATTACTAATGTCTACGTGTTGACTGTGTGTCCAGATAGGTTGCGAGGACGTGTATCTAGCCTGTATGTGTTGCATGCTGGAGGCATCATGGCATTCGCCAATTTGGGTTATGGATTCCTTGCGGATTTATTTAATGCTCGTGTCATATTTATAATTACAGGACTAATATTTGTGGTATTTTTAATGGCTATATCGACATCACTACCTAAATTAAGAACCATTTATAGGACCGGAGAAACGACAGCTTAATGGGATCAAGTATTAAAAAAGCAGTTATACCTGCAGCTGGTCTTGGAACAAGGTTTTTGCCTGTAACACGATCGGTTTCCAAAGTCATGTTGCCAGTTTTTAATATTCCGACGATTGATTTTGCAGTTACTGAATTGAAAAAAAGCGGTATTAATAGCTTAGCTATTGTTGTATCTGGTCTCAATTCTGACATTCAAAAATACTTTGAAAGTGTAGCTGACATGCAAATTGAATTTATATTACAGGAAGAGGCAAATGGGCTAGGAGATGCAATTCTTCAGGCTGAAAAATGGGTTAATGGGGAATCTTTTTGTGTAATACTGCCCGATGATTTGATTATTGGTGAAGCACCTACAATCAAACAAATGATTTCAATTCATTCTAGGCACGATACAGCGGTTTTGGCTTTAAAATCGGTTGAAGATGAAAGGGTACCTTTTTTGGGTATAGTGGAATCTCAACAAATTGATATTTCGACACATCGGATTACTAAATGTGTAGAAAAACCAAAAATAGAGGATGCCCCATCAAACCTAGCAATAATTGGCAGATATATATTCACAAATGAAATTTTTGAATATATTAAGCAAACGACGAAAGGCGCACTAGGCGAGATACAAATAACCGATGCAATTAATGCCCAGGCTAAGGAAAAGGATGTTTATGGATATGAGTTTCCAGAGGAGCATTTTGATACAGGTAATCCTGCTGGTTTATTGGAAGCATCGATAGGCTATGCGGTTAGATACCCTGAGAAGGCGCCAGGTCTTATAAAGTTTATAAAATCTTTAAACCTTTAAACATTATCAATAAATCCTTTGACTTATCTGTTCCACACTATTAGGATTTCCTGATCTATAGTAGTCACTTTTGGGAGACGTAAATTGAGCAAAATGCTTGAAAGTATGATCACGGAAATTAAAGATGTTAATGCCTGGCGGCAATGCCTGGCGGAATTTTTTGCAACAGGACTCTTTGTGTTCATAGGCGCAGGTGCCGTCGCAGCTAGTGGAATCGCTAGCTCAGGTGGGCTGGACACCGGAAGGCTAGTTGTTATAGCTCTAGCACACGGTTTGGCTATTTGTTTGCTTGCATATTCTGTAGGTCATATATCAGGTGGCCACCTAAATCCTGCGATTACTATCGCAGCAATAATCAATGGGAAAATTAGCTGGGTAAGAGGCAATTTATACATAGTCGGCCAGATTGCAGGTGGTATTGTTGCTGCGCTGATATTAATGTCTGTTATTCCAGATGTTAATGAAGGAAATTTAGGTGCTCATGGGCTAGGAGAGGGTGTGTCCGTTGGCATGGGATTTGGTATCGAGGTAATATTTACTTTCCTATTATCATTTGTGGTGTTTGCTACAGCTATGGATAAAAGAGGACCTGGAGTTATGGCACCGGTAGCAATCGGTATTACAGTTGCCGTTGTTCATCTTGTTGCAGTGCCATTAACAGGCGCTGGTATAAACCCTGCACGAAGTTTAGGTCCTGCAATTGCATCTGGTTTCTGGACTGACCACTGGATATATTGGGTAGCTCCAATACTTGGCGGCTTAGTAGGAGGCACTTTATACCAATTGATTTTTTCAGGTGAAACTGAGTCTAACTAACAAGTTCTGAGTTTAACCAGTCAAAAATAAATTTTGTAGCCTGACAATCATCTTCGTTGTAAGTCAAAATTTTAATTTTGCTTTCTAGGTCTTTTCCTTCAGACTCAACAAAATCAGTAAATAATGCTATTGAACCCATGGCATCTACATCATCGAGAGTCCAGCTGAAACCAAGATATTGGGCTATTTCTTTTAAACCTTCCTTGTAAATTGGGAAAGCATAGGATTTCAAAACAATGGGACTCAAATCGATTAGGCGGTCTATAACAAACTGTAAACTATCATCATTAATTTCAAAACCCTCACCCATCAATTGAAGCTGAGTTTTTTCATAATTGTGCCAATGATAGAAAACAGGATCTTCTAAAGAGCAAGCCCACTTGAAAAACGCTTTAGTGTTATCTGCTTCTTGATCAGGAGTATCAGCAAAAAAGGAAACAAATTCTTCAGCAGAATTATTTGTTCTAACAACAGTTCCAATCAGGTAGTTCACCATTGCAGACCCTGACTTACTCGGATAGAGATTACTTCCTTCTAGATCTATGAATACTTCAGTATCGTGTTTAGGTAATTCTGGTGATGGCTGTTTAAAAAATATGGATTGACGATCCAAAGCCTTGGCACAAGCGATCATTTTTTCAGCGGTCGTATTGCCAATCCCTTTTATATTTTCCAAGTCTTCGTTGGAAGCTTCCGCAATTTCGTTTACAGTTGTAAAACCTGCATCAACTAGATGTTCACGTCTTCTTGATTTGATGCCGGGTATTAGAGATGCGTCATTAGCAGCTATAGCAAGGTTATTTACATAGGATTCCCAAGGCCATCGAGCTCCTCTCAAAGTAGGAGCTATTGTTTCTCCATTTATAACATTTATGAGTTGTTGGATTATCTCGTCTAATTGCTCGTCGTACTCTTCTGCATAATATGGAAATTCCTCTAAATCACCATTAATTAGATAAAAAATCGGTGGTGTGAATTCTTGTATTGCACCTATCATTCGATTGTATATTGCAGCTTGTAATATATGAGAGGTTTTTATATTTTTAGCGGATTTAATTTCAATTATTTCATAGGAATGGCTTCCAAAAACTGAAGGTTGATCACTAACTTTCCTCATTATGTCCGGTCGACCACTAATGTCTAGGTCTTTACAAATCAATGGCATATCCATAATACCAACTGTTTCTTTGTTCATAAGTTCAAGTACTTGGGTGAATCCATCCGTTTCTGTGACGAATGGAAGATTAACCGCACTGGAAAACAAGGTTTCGTTAACAAAGTTATGATGTTTTTTGCCCTCTGAAAACATTAATTGTTGGAAATCGCTAATTGGATCTTTATTGTTTGGGTCAGCATGGTAGTCACACCACACGTTTATTGGAGATTCTGCAAAATTCTGTATTGTATGTGCCTTTAGTTTTGGGGATTTATTTTTCTCTGCATGCAAAGAAAATATTCGTTCTAGTTCAGTTGAGTTCAGTTTGTTCATATTGCTCTATTTCTCATCCGGTGCCACTGTGCTTTGGTCAACAAGCTCTATTAGATCAACAGCCTTTCTTTTTTTAGACTTGTCTCTGGAGCTTAAACCCTCATCAAACATTTGCAGGCAAAATGGGCACGAAACTGCGACGGTGTCTGCGCCAGTTTCTAAGAACTGATCCGTGCGCATATGGTTGGTTCTGGTTCCTGCATTTTCTTCGAGCCAAGCATGGCCGCCTCCAGCACCACAACAAAATCCCTTTTCTCTGTTTTTATTCATCTCCAATAAATTCAATCCTGGTATTGAGGATGCTACATTTCTAGGTTCTTCATAAATATTGTTTTGTCTGCCTAGATAGCAAGAATCGTGATAAGACACATTTTCTTTTATTTCCCGAATAGCTGTTAAGTTACCATTGGTTATCAGCTCATCCACGAATTTGCTGTAATGTATGACCTCGAAATCTCCTTCTAAATGAGGATATTCGTTTTTCATCACGTTGAAGCAGTGAGGGCACAATGTGATTATTTTGGTTACTTTATGAGCTTTTAAAGTTTCGATAGTTTGATTAGCCATGTTTTGATACAGATATTCATTACCTAATCTTCGTGCAGGGTCTCCTGTACATGTTTCTTTTTGGCCTAAAACAGCAAAGTTAACATTTGCTCTTTGAAGGACCCTTGCTAAAGACCTAGCGACTGAATGACCTCTTTTATCTAAAGAAGATGTACATCCTATCCATAGAAGATAATCTGCTTCAGGGTTTTCATCAATTGTTGGCACATTCATGTCCTCCATCCAATCAGTCCTACTGTAGGTTGTACCTCTCCAAGGATGGCCACGCTGCTCCAGGCTGACTAACGCTGCTTGTCCGGTTTCCGGTATTTCGGCTTTTTCCATAACTAGATGCCTGCGAACATCAACAATCGTTTGCACGTGCTCCACGCCAACTGGGCATTCATATACACATGCTCCGCATGTTAAGCAATCCCAAATAGCTTCTTGGGGTATTTCATTAGGGACTAAAGGATTATCTTTTTCAATGGTGTCACCGTGTATTATGGATGGTCCAACTTTTTGCGTATGTTGTTTCAGGTTGGCGACAATATGCATTGGCGAAAGAACTTTACCACTGAAATTTGCAGGGCATACGTCACTGCATTTGCCACACACAGCACATGCATATCCATCAAGTAATTGTTTCCATGTGAAATCTTGAATATTAAGTGCACCGAAAGCTTCAACCTTCTCGAGGTTGGGAGTGGTAAGAGTTCCCGGTGTTTCCAAGGATCGGAAAAAGAAGTTAACTGGTGCACCGAGTAGGTGTGTATGTTTAGAAAGAGGAATTACTATGGAAAATGAAAGTATTACGAGTACATGTAGCCACCAGCCAATCTCATGCATAGCTAATGCCAAACTCTCAGGGAAATTAGCTGATATCAAAGCTTCTCCGACAGCTTTACCGATTAAAGCTTCAGCGTGGGGGCCAGTGCCATTTCCGGCAACATAAAAAGCTTCTGTAAGAATTGTTAAACACATAAGCATGGTAATGAATGCCAGTATGACTGCTGCATCGAGTTTTTGAGTTAAATCGAATGAAAGTCTCCTAGGAGTTTTCCACCATCTTCTTCCTACGGCAAGGAGTATAACGAATAAAAATACTATAGCTAAAACATCAAGATATGAAGCAAAAACCTGTACTCCTTTTGCAGTCAATATAATCTCTGAAAATCGATGTGAAATAGAGTCACCAAATATAAACAAAACATAACTTAATGCAAAAGATAAAAACCCCCAAAAAATAAAGAAATGTGCGAGCCCTGCAACATCAGTCTTTAATGAAAACCCTTGGAGAACTTTAGTTTGCCCAAATACAGGTTTTAGTATCCCTATAAATCGTTGTAATTTATTTTCCATAAGGTCAGATTTTTGACCAAGAAGTATTAGACGAATAGCGCCCTTATAAAGTATGAAAGTTGCGACACCAAAAAATATTGCAGTTAGTGTGTAGACACCAACCCACACAGGTATGAAGTTAAATAGTATGTCGGGAGGACTCAATTATGTCTCTTATGTTGTTTTACTACGTTTTTTTTAGATTTACCTGAATATAACTAGTACTAAAGCGGTAACTACGATCCAAATTGTAACTGTACCGAGCAAGTGCTTGTCTGACAGCAACAAATCTTCTGGCGATTCGCCCAAGTTTTTAAAATGTACCAAATATGCGTATCTAAGCAAACCATATATTACCATCGGTATTGTCAATGTCATCAGGTAATTATCTGGTAAATTTGTTGCTATGAAAGTATAAGTAATGTAAGCGATTATGGTGGATATGATAGCTATTACAGAAACGCTATCGATTAATTTTAATGAGTAAGACTTCAAGCTGGATCGTTGTAACTCTGCTTTATCTCCAGATCGTGTTAATTCGCTTCTACGTTTACCTAATGCAATTACCAGTGCCCCTAAAGCAGTACATAAGTAAAGCCATAACGAGATTGGTACATCTACAACTGCAGCTCCAGCTATTGCTCTAAGTACAAAGCCTGCACTAATAGCAAAGCAATCAATAAGAACAATATTTTTAAGGCCTATCGAATATGAAGTCATTAGACTTATATAGGCAATGGCTATCCATCCAAAATTTATATGCAGTAAAAAAGATGAGGTTAATCCGATTACAAGAAGTGAGCACCCAGCAATTATGCTGGTTTTTTTGGAAAGCTTACCTGCAGCAATTGGCCTCAACGATTTTACCGGATGAATACTATCTTTTTCGTAATCGATTACATCATTGATTAAGTAAACAGCTCCTGATATGACCGAAAATATAATAAAAGCAATTATGGAGCTAGTCAGCATGGAATCCATAGTTGACCATTTTGTTATGTCCCACGATTCTTGCACGCTAAATAGCAAAGCGAAGAAAATTAGGAGGTTCTTACTCCATTGCTTTGGCCTCATTGTGACAAATATCGCAGTTACTAAGCCGTATATTTGGGCGTTTAAACTGTTTTTGTATTGTTTTTGTTTATCCATTGCTTGATAATTGTTCAGTATAGATCATTAATTTTACATTTCTATTGACATATGCACTGTCCTCTTTTTACAATTTTTTGTTGTCTTATTGGATAGGTACTGTCAAAAAAGACGTCGAATGTTAATTATCTAAGACTATTTAACAGGTCATATTAAAACATAATGACCTAGTCAAATATCATTAAAACACTAGGAGGATAGTGAATAATGGCAGATTTCAAACCGCTTGGTAATAGGGTTGTAATTGAACCAATGGATTCTGACGAACAGATTTCAGCTGGAGGAATTTATATCCCTGACACAGCAAAGGAGAAACCACAGGAAGGTAAAGTAGTAGCTGTGGGACCAGGCAAACTTAACGAAGATGGTTCGCGAACTGAGTTAGAGGTGTCGGTTGGAGACATTGTTGTGTATTCAAAATATGCCGGTACCGAGTATAAACAAGGTGATACAGAATATCTGATTGTCAGAGAAGACGATATTCTTTTCAAGAAATAGATTAATAATGTTACCGGCACAAAAATTCTAGTACGGTAACTATTTCAGGAGGACTTTAATTTGGCTAAACAGATCAAATATAGCGAAGATGCTCGCGCTTCTATGAAGGCTGGTATCGATAAACTCGCTGATACGGTTGGGGTAACTCTCGGACCGCGTGGGCGTAACGTAGTGTTGGATAAAAAATTCGGACCACCACAGGTGATTTCGGATGGAGTAACAATTGCAAAAGAGATTGAATTAGAAGACCAATTTGAAAACATGGGAGCCCAGCTTCTCAAAGAGGCTGCTTCTAAGACAAATGACGTAGCAGGTGACGGTACAACAACAGCTACCGTTTTAGCTCAGGCAATTATTCGAGAAGGCTTTAAGAATATTGCTGCTGGTGCTAATCCTATGGCTCTTAAGCGTGGAATCGATACAGCAGTAGTTACATTAAGGAAAGCAATCGGAGACATGTCTCAACCTGTTGAGGGCAAAACTCAGATAGCTCAAGTAGCATCACTTTCTGCTCATGATGAAGTTATGGGCGACTTAATTGCTGAAGTTATGGAAAAAGTCGGAAAAGACGGCGTAATAACTGTCGAAGAATCAAAAGGCCTCGAATACGAACAAGAGTTTGTAGAAGGCATGGAGATAGATCGTGGTTATATTTCTCCTTACTTTGTTTCTAATCCAGAGAGAATGGAATCTGAAATAGAAGATCCATATATTCTAATCACGGATAAAAAAGTTTCTGCGGTTGCAGATATTTTGCCTGCTTTGGAAAACATATTGAAGGTTACCAAGAATGTGGTAATTATCGCTGAGGATATCGATGGTGAAGCTTTGGCTACTCTCGTAGTGAATAAATTGCGAGGAACATTGAATATTCTAGGTGTTAAGGCTCCAGGTTTTGGTGATCGGCGTAAAGCTATGTTACAGGACATAGCGATCCTCACAGGTGGAAACGTTATTAGTGAAGAAGTTGGTCGTAAGTTAGATTCTGTGGAAGTTGCAGATTTAGGTAGAGCGAGAAGAGTAGTCTCTAGTAAAGAAGATACTACGTTTGTTGATGGATCTGGCACAGAAGCAGACATTGAAGGTCGAATTAACCAGATAAAAGCTCAGATTGAAGAAACCACTTCTGACTTCGATCGCGAAAAACTTCAAGAACGATTGGCTAAGCTATCAGGCGGTGTTGCAATAATCAAAGTGGGCGCTGCTACAGAAGTTGAGTTAAAAGAGAAAAAGAATCGAGTTGAAGACGCATTGTCAGCAACCCGAGCTGCAGTTGAAGAAGGTATTGTGCCTGGAGGCGGACTAGCTTTAATTAGAGCTAGGCAAGCTTTGGATAAATTGAAGTTGAAAGGTGATGATGCTACTGCTGTAGAGATTCTTAAAGGAGCTCTAGAAGCTCCAATGAAGTTAATTGCAGAAAACACTGGAGTATCTGGTGATGTTATTCTTTCTCAGTCGTTGGAAAACGAAGGAGATATGGGTTACGATGCCGAAACTGGAGATTTCACTCCACTACTCGAGCGCGGCATCATGGATCCGGCTAAAGTTACCAGGGCAGCTATTGAAAACGCAGCCAGCGTTGCGGCTATGGTGCTTACAACTGAATCTTTAATTACTGATATTAAAGAACCAGAGCCACCAATGCCTGCGGCTCCACCAATGGATTACTAAACAATAGTATAAAACCAGTAAATTAAAAGGCCTCCATGAATTTGGAGGCCTTTTTCTATTGTCATGAAACACGTTATCGAAATCGGTATATTTTGACTGGAAAAGTATATACTCGTGCCTATAATATAGCGTTGTTAAAAACATAAGAATTTTAAATACTAATTTGACAGATAATCATAAATTTTCACATTTGCACGTCCACACCGAGTATAGCTTGCTCGACGGACTTAGCCGTCTAGAGCAATTAGTAAAAAGAGCCTCTGAGTTGGGGATGGAAGCTTTAGCTATTACCGACCACGGAGGATTGTATGGGGCAGTTGATTTTTATCAAATAGCTAAACGCTACGGAGTCAAGCCCATAATTGGATGTGAATTATATGTGGCGCCTACTAGCAGGCTGGAGCGACAGGCATCTGATAAAAGACCATATCACTTAACGGTTTTAGCAAAGAATAATACTGGATATAAAAATCTTGTTAAATTAGTGACACTAGCTCATCTGGAAGGATTCTATTACAGGCCTAGAGTAGATCGAGATTCTTTAGAGAAATACAGCGAGGGTCTAATTGTGATGTCTGGATGCCCAAGCGGGGAAGTTCCTCGTGCAATCATTGAGGGACGCTTAGATGATGCTAAATCGGCAGCTGAATGGTATCAGGAAACATTCGAAGATTACTATTTGGAAATAATGCGTCATGGTGATGTTCCGGATCTTCCAGCAATTAATGAAGGTCTTTTAAAGCTTAAAGATGATCTTAATATCGGCATAGTAGCCACTAATGATGCTCATTACGTATTAAGGGAGCATGCGCCTTTCCAGGATATATTAATTTGTATTCATACCAATACAAATGTGCAAGATTCCAAAAGATTACGAATGGAAGAGGATTCATATTATCTTAAAAGCTCCTCTGAAATGATTGAAATTTACGAAGATTTGCCAGAAGCCATATCCAATACATCTGTAATTGCTGATAAATGTAACTTGGAGCTTGATTTCGAAACGTTACGGCTGCCGGAATATAAAGATACTGACGGAAAAACTTCAATAGAATTTTTAACTGAGCTATGTAACGAAGGGTTAATAAATCGAATTTCTAAACCGGGTGAAAAAGAGCAGCAGAGACTTAAATATGAATTACGTGTCATAGAAGACACACACTTTCCTAATTATTTCTTAGTTGTATGGGATATTGCCCGTTTTGTGAGACAACACGATATATTCTTTGCCGTTAGAGGTAGTGCTGCAGCTAGTTTAGTGCTTTTTTGTTTAGGTGTAACAGATATCAATCCTTTAGATTTTGATTTAGTTTTTGAAAGGTTTTTGAACCTTGAACGTAAAGAGATGCCTGATATAGATATGGACTTTCAAGATGACAGGCGTGATGAAGTTATCAATTATGTCGTTGAAAAATATGGAGAAGATCATGTAGCTCAAATAATTACATTCGGCACATTAGGAGCTAGGGCTGCAATTAGGGATTCAGGGAGGGCATTAGCTATGCCTTATCCTGAGGTTGATAGGGTTGCTAAATTAGTTCCGCAAAAATTACATATAACTTTAGATGAGGCTGTAAATTCGAGCATGGAACTTGCCGACTTGTATAAAAATGATCAAGCCGTGAATAAACTTTTAGATACAGCTAAGGGAGTTGAGGGATTAACTAGACATTCGAGTACTCATGCTGCAGGAGTAGTTATTTCCAAAGAACCACTAGAAGATTACATACCTCTACAGAGACCAGTAAAAGGTTTTGAGAATGGAGTTAATACTACACAATATGCGATGAAACCTCTTGCAGACCTTGGCTTACTTAAAATGGACTTTTTAGGACTTGCAAACCTGACAATTTTAGCAAGGACACGGGACCTGATCTCAGCGCGTACGGGCCAACACCTTGCACTAACGGATATACCGTTAAATGATTCTAAGACTTTTGATTTGCTTTCAAATGGTGAAACTGTGGGTGTATTTCAATTAGAAAGTACAGGGATGACAAGATATATACAAGATTTGAAGCCATCATCCTTGGGAGACGTCGCAGCCATGATTGCTCTTTATCGGCCTGGCCCCATGGAGCATATTGACACGTTCATCGATGCAAAACATGGCAGGAGTGAGGCATATTATCCTCATGAGGACTTGGAAGAGATACTTAAAGAAACTTATGGAGTTATCGTGTTTCAAGACCAGGTTTTGTATATAGCCAGAAGGTTCGCTGGATATTCTCTTGGAGAGGCAGATGTAGTTAGAAAGGCAATGGGAAAGAAAATTCCTGAGATTATGGCTGAGGAACGTCAAAAATTTATTGATGGAGCATTGAATCAAGGTTATTCACAGGATGTTGCAGATAGAGTATTTGAATTGGTTGAACCTTTTGCAGGCTACGCATTCAATAAAGCTCACAGTATCAGTTATGGATTGATTTCATACTGGACAGCATATTTTAAAGCAAACTACACAGGCGAATACATGACATCATTACTGAATGCGTATTCTGGTAATGCAGAAAGAGTTTCTATAGCAGTTGGAGAATGCCTGAGGTTAGGCATTAAAGTTGAAGGACCAGATATCAATTCGGGAGAAGTAGACTTTTCTTTATATGAACAAGATGAGTCTGAATTATCTATAAGATTTGGAATGTCTTCTATAAAAAATGTAGGTATTACCGCCTTGGAGAAATTGATTAATGTTAGACATGAACACGGCGAATTCAGTTCTATTGAGGAGATGTGTAGATTGGCCGATATGACTGGATTGAATCGTAAAGCTTTAGACAGCCTAATTAAAGTAGGAGCGTTTGATTCCTTTGGAGATAGAACTTCCATACTGAGCGTGGCGGATAGAGTTGTTAGTTTGGCACAAAGTGAGACTCACCTAAGAGATTCTGATCAGACATCAATGTTCGACATGTTTGGAGAATCTGTTCAGGCTCCATTAACAAAGATTGAAATTGAAGAGGGACATACAACTGAGAATCAAAAAGGAGAGTGGGAATTGGAATTGTTAGGGGTTAATTTATCAAGTAAAGATTCCCTTGCTCTTATTGTTGCTAATGCAGACTCTAATACGGTGGTTTCACGTGATTCGATTCACTCCGAAATGAACAATAAAAAAATCAAGATTGCAGGTCAGATTCAATCTGTATCATATAGAAATACTCGTAATGGTAAGGCATTTTGTATTGTTAATGTCGTTTTGCTCAATGGTTCTATAGAGGTGTTTGTATGGGAAGAATTATTGGCTACAACACGGGAAATACTTAAAGATGGTAAACCTGTGTTAATAACGGGGATTGTTAAAGACCGAGGTGAAGACCAAATCAGTATATCTGCGGCAGAAATCAGTGAATTTGTGCTTAGTGATTTACCTATAAGCTCATCAGATCAGCTAGGACAAAATGTTGGATCAAGTCTGTTTTTGGATGAAGAGCCTTTAGTTGAAGTACTGGAAACGGAAAGTAAGGAGAATTCAAAACCTCAGATAATATCTACCAACGGATCTAATATGAATATGAATAAAGACATACAAACAAGTATTGAGCAATCTTCAAACTCTTTGGAGAAGAGATTGCTGATAACAATTATTGAGTCAAAGAAAATAGAGGCGGATAAAGTATTGCTTAATAATTTAATTCGCGAACTATTAGAACATACAGGAAATGATGAGGTGGAAATGGAAGTAAAAACCGCGAATAGTGTGGTTAAATTAGCATGGCCATTAATTAAAGTGGAAGCCACCACTGAATTGGCTGAATATGTTGCTGAAATGTTGGGTGATTCCGGCTATGTAGCCCTAGTCGGACACTAATAAATGATATTCAGCTTTTAATTCTTTAAGCAACGCCCCATTGATTTAATTTTTCGTCAGTCGCAATCTCATAAAATTGTATTTCATTCGATTGAATTAGTTTTGCTAGTTCAACACTATATTTACTCATAATTATTTCCGGAACGTCTTTTCTGGGATTAGCCTCTATTGACTCCTGGTCCCATTCGGCAGTTACAGTTATTTCAGCGCCCGGTGTGCCGAATCCGCCTATTACAATTGTTGCTGGGCTTCTGCCCTTTTTCTCATATTCAGCGCAAACATTTTTTAAGATGCCTGCAACTTTCCATGTGTCAGGGCGAGTTTTAGGTTTACATATTCTTCTTATTCGAAACATTCTTACCTCACTATTGACTTAGATATTAATTCAAACAGCAGTTCTGCCTCCATCTATATATACAACTTGTCCGGTCATATAATCACTGGCTTCACTTGCCAAATAAGCAGCAAATATGCCAAGATCTCGCAATTTACCTCCACGTTTTACAGGAATTGCGTCTATATGTTTTTCAACAGATTTAGCATCTGACCACACAGCGTTAGTCATTTCAGTGTGAAAAGACCCGGGAGCCAACCCGTTTACTGTTATTCCATATGAAGCCCATTCTAAAGCTAGAACTCTAGTAAGCATATTGATTGCTGCCTTAGACACATTATATGGGGCACAGTATGGAACGCCCTGTGCGCCATTACTGGAAGAAATATTTATAATTTTGCCATAACCTCTATCTATCATATGAGGAGCAACTGCCCTGCATCCATACATTACGCCGTTTACATTAACATCCATTATTTTTTGCCATTCATCGTCGCTTATTCGAGAATCCGGCGTCCTTGAAAGTCTTGCAGGATTAGGCACTTGATCTGGTATAGGTACTAGCGGTAGGAAGTGCAAAGCACCGGCATTATTTACCATAATGTCGATTTGCCCAAATTCGGAGATTGTATTTTCAACAAGATTATCCACTTGTTTTGAGTCCGATACGTCAGTTCGTAAAGCGATGCAGCGCTT
Organism: SAR202 cluster bacterium; assembly: GCA_022447925.1. Classification (GTDB taxonomy): domain Bacteria; phylum Chloroflexota; class Dehalococcoidia; order Lucifugimonadales; family UBA2962; genus UBA2962. The sequence continues at coordinate 77,877 of JAKUTS010000009.1, forward strand.
TCCTTTTTCAATTACCTCTTGTTTTACCGACTCAAGTTCTTCTTCAGTTCTCGCGGCTAAAGCGATATCTGCTCCACATTCAGCCATCGCAAGTGCGATTTCTCTTCCAATTCCTCTGCCGCCACCAGTTATAACGGCTACTCGACCGGTGAGATCCATTTCTTTTAACAATTTGAACTCCATTTATTTAGTTGTCTATATAGACAATTTTGTAAGACACGTTTGGTTTGACTAAAGATATTACAATTTAATTCAGATATCTGTAAGGTATCAGAAATTCTATCAATAAAAGGAGATCCTATATGTCTAGCCCGGTAATAACAAAAATAGAAATTACGCAATATAGAATTCCATACAAAGATACGGCTACTACTGGGATTGGTATTTATTATGAACCTGGATCTAGTACAGGTGGTCCTAAACTTCTTGGTATTCAAATTATGACTAACGAAGGGATAGCTGGTGAATACATTTCAATTGCTCCCGGAACTTTGCCACAGATTGATGCGATTGCCCCTGCCCTTATTGGAAAAAACCCACTTGAAAGGGAGTGGTTTTATGATACCGCTAAAGTAGTTCTGAGAAAGCAAGACAAGATGGGTATTGGCCCAATGGATATAGCTTTGTGGGATTTTGCAGGAAAGTACTACCAAGAACCTATCTACAGACTTTTAGGTGGACATAGAAAAAAACTACCCGCATATGCTAGTACGCTTCATGGGGACAAAAGTAAAGGAGGATTATCTTCACCAGAGGAGTTTGCAGATTTTGCCGAACAATGTATGGAGTTAGGTTATAAAGGGTTTAAGATCCATGGTTGGGACGATGGTGATGTAGAAAGAGAGATTAGCATAATAAATGAGGTTGGTTCCCGAGTTGGAGACAAGATGGCTCTTATGACTGATCCTTGCTGTATTTTCAATACTTACGCTGATGCACTGAAAGTCGGGCGTGCTTGTGATGATCAAAACTTCTTTTGGTATGAAGATCCAATGAAAGATGGAGGAGTATCTTTCTTTATTTATAGAAAACTAAGGCAGGCAATCAAAACACCGATTTTGCAAGGTGAACATTTGCATTTAGTAGAACCCCATGTTGATATGGCTATTGCTGAGGCAACAGATTTTTTTAGAGCGGATCCTGAATATGATGGTGGTATCACCGGAACTATGAAAATTGCTCATGCAGCTGAAGGTTTTGGCATGGACGTTGAATTACATATAGCTGGTCCTGCCCAGAGACATTGTATGGCGGCAATGAGGAACTCTAATTTCTATGAAATGGGATTAGTACATCCAAAAGTTCCAAATCCAGCCTCTCCTTCAGAGATATATTTAGGGGAATACTCCGATCAATTAGAAGCGATTGGCAAAGATGGGTGTGTAGATGTTCCAGAAGGGCCTGGTTTAGGTGTGGAATACAATTGGAAAGGTATCAAAAAGTATGCGATTGCTGAATTTACATATGATTAATAAACTAGCTTAGTTGAATTTAATGAGTAACAAAATAGCTATCGTCGGTGTTGGCGAATCAGACGAAATAGGGAAAGTTCCAGGCAAGTCATCTCTTCAGCATCATGCTGAGGCAGCGTATAACGCTTTGGAAGATGCCGGAATTTCGATTGATCAAGTTGACGGTCTTTTGACTGCCGGTTATTCATCAATGGTGGTGGCAGAGTATTTAGGAATAACGCCAACATTTACTGATGGCACGAATGTCGGCGGATCGTCTTTCATAATACATATAGCTCACGCTATGGCTGCAATTAGAGCGGGATATTGCAACGTGGTTCTTGTAACTCATGGACAGGCAGGCCGTAGTGCACGAACTAGAGCCATTGCTGACGCGGCAGAGCCTGGATCACAGTTTGAAGCACCATATGGAATCGTAAATGCACCAGCTGCATATAGTCTGGCAGCTTCTAGGTATATGCATATTTACGGAGAAGATAGAACCAGAGATGCTATGGCTGAGATTGCTGTTTCTACTAGAAAGTGGGCTCAGTTAAACCCAAAGGCATATATGCGTGATCCTATGACAAAGGATGATTACCATAATTCTAGATGGGTGGCATGGCCTTTCCACTTACTTGATTGTTGCATTGTTACCGATGCTGGAGGTGCTTATGTTATAACCTCTGCTGACGTGGCAAAAGATTTGAAAAAGCAGCCAGTCTGGGTTTTAGGAGCTGCGGAAAGTCATGATCATGCCATTATTAGTCAAATGCCTGATTTAACATCACCGATTTCTAAAGATACTGGAGCTAGAGCTTTTGGCATGGCGGGTGTGGTTCATTCAGATATTGACTTGGCTATGATCTACGATTCATTTACATACACTGTTTTGGTTACCCTGGAAGCATTAGGTTTTTGCAAACCTGGGGAAGGTCCAGAATTCGTAGCCAACCAAAGAACAGCACCAGGAGGGGATTTTGCTATGAACACATCTGGCGGAGGTTTGTCTTACACGCACTCCGGCATGTATGGGATGTTTTTAGTATTAGAGGCTGTGAGGCAGTTAAGAGGGGAGACTGGAGAACGTCAACTTGCATCACCAGAAATTGCTCTAATTAATGGGACAGGGGGGTACCTTTCATCAGCAGGTACCGCTATTTTGGGCGTTGAATAAGATCTATGAACAACTATAAAAAAATACTACCAATCCCACAAGGAGAGTCTGAATTTTATTGGAATAAAGCCTCTGAAGGGGAGCTTTGGATCCAAAAATGCAATCAATGTTCGGAATCATATTTTTATCCAAGGGATATTTCTCCCTGTTGTTTTTCTCGCGATACCGAATGGGTTATATCGAGTGGACGAGGGGTGGTTTATGCATTCTCAATTATTCATCGATCTCCTAATCAAGGTTTCCAGGATGAAGCGCCTTTTATTATTGCTATAGTGGAGTTACACGAGGGCCCGCGGATGGCTACTAATATTGTGGGGATTGAGGATCCTACTCCGGAAAAAATTAGAATAGGTATGGAAGTTGTGGTTACTTTTGATAAGATTACCGAGGAATTAAGCTTACCAAAATTTAAATTGGTTAAAAACTAAATTAATTAATGGAGTAAATTTAGTAATGAATAATCTTTTCAGTAAAACTGGTTTCAAGGTTTCATCATCGTTTTTTATTATTGTCCTTTTATCGTTGGGGGTAGTTGCTTGTTCTGGCACTACATCTGAAGAGGAAGCAGTAGACGATTTCTCTACTGACGCAACATTTTTTACCGGACAATCCGGAGATGAAGAATATACGGGTGAGGCGAAACCAGTGGTGGCAGGAGAGACAAGAGGCTTTGAAACAGCCAGCGTTATGAGGAACAAAAGAGGGTCTCATGGAGCGGTTTTACTCCAAGATGGTCGAGTATTTGTTGTTGGTGGGCAAGGTTCAGGCAGCCAGCGAGGCATTATTTATACTTCTGCTGAAGTGTTTGATCCCGTTAGTGGCGTATGGGAAACGGCAGGTGATATGAAAGATCATCGTCACGATTTGTGTGTAGCATTATTGCCAGACGGAAGAGTGTTGGTCGCGGGAGGCAGGGGTAATTTAAATATGGCTATTCCCACTTCTGAAATATACGACGCTGATGCGGAGACTTGGGTATCTACTGGGGAGTTAGTTACCGAACGTGATTATATGCCTTGCACCTCTTTGAATGATGGCAGGGTATTAATTACTGGAGGAGAGGGAAGAGATTATCAAGATCTAAGTTCGGCTGAGGTTTATGATCCTGAAAAAGGTGAATGGGAAGCCGTACCTGACATGTCGGTTACGCGAGCAAGGCATACTGCAACATTACTAGATGATGGCAGAGTATTGATTACTGGTGGCGGAAAATTAGATCCACCATATGAAAAAAGCGCTGAGATATTTGACCCGAATACGAACACTTGGACTGTAGTGGCTGAAATGTCCACTGGTAGAGCTGATCATCAAGCGGTTTTGCTTGATGATGGAAGAGTGTTAGCTGTAGGCGGTCGGGGTAAAAAATTAACTAGTGAAATTTATGATCCC